>JAJFLP010000122.1 GCA_021772635.1 Verrucomicrobiota bacterium
CGGAGTGGCTGTCCCGCCGACCGTGCGCTTCGTCGAATAACATTTCCAAAATTACGAAAGTGTTGTGCCAACAACTTTTTCTTGCGTTGTAACTCGTTGATTATCAACGTATCCGTTTTTCAAACTGTCGAAGAAGAGTCATGCGGATATTTTAAACGAACTTCCCTCGAACCGCGCGAGATCTCGAGACCGATCATTAACTAAATACCAGAAAAAGACAGCGCTTCCAAATGTTTAATGCAGTCGATTCAAAAATCAGTTTTCCTGAGCAAGAAAAGAAGATTCTTGCTTACTGGGACGAGAACGAAATTTTCGAGCTATCATTGAAACAGAATATAGGTAACGAAGAATTCGTTTTCTATGATGGTCCTCCGTTTGCAACCGGACTTCCGCACTACGGCCATCTATTGGCGGGTACGATAAAGGATGTCGTTCCGAGGTACCAAACGATGCGGGGGAAATATGTTGACCGTGTTTTCGGTTGGGACTGTCACGGTTTGCCGGTTGAGAACGAGATGGAACGGGAACTTGGCATCACAAGCAAACATGAGATTGAAGAGTATGGCGTTCACAAATTTAATGAAGACTGCCGGAGCATTGTCCTAAGATATACCTCAGAGTGGGAGAAGGTGGTAAAGCGAATTGGCCGGTGGGTTGATTTTCGTAACGGTTATCGGACCATGGATAGTACGTATATGGAATCGATTTGGTGGGTGTTTAAGCAGTTGTGGACCAATGGGCTGATTTATGAGGGCTATAAAATCTTGCCATACTGTCCGCGATGCGCGACGCCGTTATCCAACTTCGAAGCGAACCAAGGATATAAAGATGTCGATGACCCCTCAGTTACGGTGCGATTTCGATTGAGCGACGAGCCGGACTCCTATATCCTTGCATGGACCACGACACCTTGGACCCTTCCGTCGAATCTAGCATTAGCGGTAGGTGAAGACATTAATTACGTGAAGGTTGCGGACGAAGAGGGCGCTACGTACATCCTTGCCGAAGATCGCTTGTCCGCGTACTACAAGGATGAATCTCCCGAAATTATCCGCGTGTACAAGGGGAAAGAGTTATGCGGCCTGAATTATTCACCTTTGTTTCCTTATTTCGCGGAATTGGCCGAGTCCGGCGCGTTTAAGGTGGTTTCGGCCGGGTTCGTATCTACCACTGACGGTACCGGTATAGTGCACATTGCGCCAGGTTTTGGAGAAGACGATGCGCAGGTTGGTAAGGAACATGGTCTTCCATCGGTGTGCCCGATTGATGCCGAATGCCGATTCGCCGCGGAGATCCATGACTTCGAAGGTAAATTCGTAAAGGATTGCGACTCGGACATAATCAAGAAATTGAAGCATGACTCGAAGCTTGTTCATCGCGCAACGTATCACCATAGCTATCCGCATTGCTGGAGATGTGACTCGCCGTTGATATATCGCTCGATTTCGACCTGGTTCGTCAATGTCGAGAAGATCAAGGATCGATTATTAGCAGCGAATGAGCAGATTAGGTGGGTGCCGGAACATATCAAACACGGCCGCTTCGGGAAATGGTTGGAAAATGCCCACGACTGGGCCATATCACGTAATCGTTATTGGGGTTGCCCGATCCCGATATGGAAGAACGAAGATACGGAAGAAATCGTGTGTATTGGTTCAATCGCCGAGCTTGAGGAAAAAAGTGGCGAGGCTGTAGACGATATTCATAAACATTTCGTAGACGATATCGAGATCGCGTCCGCAACGCCTGGCAAGAAGCTAACCAGGGTTACGGAAGTGCTTGATTGCTGGTTTGAAAGTGGCGCAATGCCCTATGCCCAGCGGCACTATCCATTCGAGAACAAGGAATGGTTGGAGAAGAATTTCCCGGCTGATTTTATTGCTGAAGGGTTAGATCAAACACGCGGGTGGTTTTATACGCTCATTGTCTTAGGCGGCGCGCTTTTCGATAAACCTGCGTTCAAGAACGTCATCGTAAACGGACTGGTGCTAGCAGAAGACGGGCGGAAAATGTCTAAGCGGCTCAAGAATTATCCTGATCCCGAATATGTAATGGAAGCCTATGGCGCTGACGCCTTACGGTTATGTCTCCTTTCATCCCCTGTTTTAAGGGGCGAGGATCTGCGGTTTTCGGAGACTACAGTAAAGGAAACGATTCGCTCCGTGATGCTTCCCTTGTGGAACGCGTACAGCTTTCTCGTAACGTATGCTCGAGTAGACGAGTGGACCCCTGAGCTTACATTGGACGAATTGCATCGGACGGTCGACAATCCTCTTGATCTATGGATTATTTCACGCCTGAATAATTTGATCGGAAGCGTTCGGGATAGCATGGATAATTATGACCTCCAAGCCGCCGCAACGGGCCTGGTAAGCTTTCTTGAGAACCTTACGAACTGGTATATCCGTAGAAGCCGGCGCAGGTTTTGGAAAAGCCAAAACGATAGCGACAAGAATGAGGCCTACCACACCTTGTATCACATTCTGGTTCGTTTATGCCAAACTTCCGCGCCGTTTATCCCTTTTATAACAGAGACAATCTACCAGAATCTGAAGACGCCGGAGATGCCTGTCTCTGTTCATTTAACATCGTTTCCCGAGGACGATGACCGGTTTAATAACTCGGATCTTGATCGAAAAATGAACCGGACGATTCATGCTGTATCCCTCGGAAGATCTCTTCGCAGTCAGGCCGGAACTCGAACGCGTCAGCCACTGAATTGTGCGTTCCTCGTGTCGATTAACGGCGATGTACGCGATGACCTTAACGAAATGAAAGAAATAATCGCGGAAGAATTAAATGTAAAGAACGTCGTGATCGACGAAAATGAGGAGAAGTTGGTTCATCTAAGTGCGAAAGCCAATTTCAAGAATCTCGGGCCTCGTCTCGGGAAATCAATGAAAAATGCTGCGGCGGTTATAGCGGATCTGGACTACTCGGCGATCAACAAGTTGAGGGCCGGAGAGCGGCTGTCGATCGCAATCAGCGACGATAGTACTATTGAAATTACGCTCGATGACATCGAACTCCGCCGCGAAGAGAAGCCTGGTATCGGCGTTGCCAATTATCAGGACATAACCGTAGCCTTGGACATGATGATTACTGAGGACCTGGAATTCGAAGGGTGGGCGCGCGAGATCGTAAACCGACTTCAAAATTTACGGAAGGAGGCCGATCTAGAGGTGTCCGACAGAATCCGAATAGGATATCGGGTTCCGGCCCCATTAGATCGGGTCATCGATAGATTCAAGGATTATATCATGGGCGAGACTTTGGGGACGGAGATTACTCAGATGGGTGCGGATACCGAGGGCATCCTGATCGCCATTGACGATCACGATTGTTACTTCTCAGTTGATAAGATTACCTTAGCGTAGCGTCTCCTAAATTCCTATGCATTTGATGGCGCCTATTTTAATGCAGACGCAGTCAAGCATTACGTTCTCGTCTGACTCCAATGCCCTCCCCAATGCCCTGGAGGAAGCTGTTTCTGAATGTGGGAGGCGCTGTCCTCAGCGGCGATTACATATTTATCGGAATTGTACGAAAATATATATTATCGCCGCTGGGACAGCGCCTCCCACATTCAGAAATAGACCGCCTGCAGTGCGGCCTCCGAAAAATTGCTCATTATTGAGGTCAAAAAATGCTTAAGTTGGGGGGGGCATTCAGGTCAGTCCCCAATGTCCTCAGAACAGATTCGGGATGTCCCGCGAAGTATGGTAAACGTATTGAATATTGATACTATCTGGAGTGGTACGGTAGAAAACGAGATAGGGAAAATCCTGCACACTGAAAACTCGAATTCCGTCGAGGCGGGAATCATCAGATTCCCAGCGATGTCCGATACGGGGGTTCCTGCGCAAGTTGCCTGAACAACGCGTATGTATTGTCCAGAAATCGAATCGCGAGATTGAGGTCACCGACTTCTTCAGCGTAATGGTGAAAGGCCTCATCAACCAGAACGCGAGCTTTGGGATCGACCTCTATTCTTCTCATTTCTGAGAAACGCCATACTGTCTTGTAAGGCGCTCCTTTTCTCCGCACATGAAGTCTTTAGTATATTCAACAGGCTGTCTACCAGCCATCTCGACTTCAAGGAGGGCGCGATCAATTGCCTTACGTTCTTTGGCGGTAAACTCGTCTGCGGCTTTATCTTTGGTTGCTGTCGTCATGCCTTTACAATACGCTTTTTCGTGTTGGAATCAATTCCCTTCCTCTCTGCTCAGTTAAGTTCTGCTATGGGTAATCTACGAACCTCGAGACCTCTGCGATTGCATCGCGATGGCCGAACAGACACGGCTTTCGGATTTTCCAACACTCCGGGCTATTGAAATCGAGATTGTATACTTCTCCTGAGATCTCAAGTCCCGCAGTTTCTCCGGATATAAATATCATTTTCATACCTAGTTTATCCAGCATCGCCAGCCCTCCAGCGAGATCCCACAGTTTCAGGTTAGCCAGGTACACGTGAACCCGGCCAACCAACAAATACGCCAGCGGTAGAACCGCGCAGCATATCGAGTATACCGGGTTCGGGACCGAAATCCTCCCGCCTTTTGTCATTTCCTGCGTAATCGCTATGACTCCGTCTGCCGCGTACTCATCAGGAATCTGATTGAGTCGCTCGAATTTTAATTCGGACCCCGAATCGGACCAGTCGTTAAGATCAACACGGTATACGAACTCGTTCTCGGATACGAAAAGCTCTTGTGTTACCGGGAGATAAATCGCGCCCTCACATAGAACGCCGCGCCGCGCGAAACCGATCGAAATTCCCCACGCCGGAATATGGCTTGCATACGAGATCGTTCCATCAATGGGATCAACTATGTATAGCTCATTCGCCAATGCATTTCGGAAATAACACTCATCCCTGTCGTTTACCGACTCTTCACCGAGGAAGAACCGTGAGCGGTTTGAGTCCTCGAGTTTTGTTTGAAACAGTCTCTCGATCTCACCATCCGCATTCGTGACTATGCTTCCATCCGGCTTGGTCGATGACGTTGGGGCGTCGTAATGACGTAACGCAATCTTTCCGCCGTCGATCAGGATTCGCGTTATTTCTTCCTTTTTCCAGGAACTGGAACTCACTAAATTGTCCTCGTTTACATTCTGCTTTTCGATTGTCGTTAGCGGCGCTATCAGCCTTCAAGTTGGGTGAAATAACACCCAGAAATACTGGGCTGAAGACTCGTTGATTAGACCTTTCAATCAGGTTCTGATGATCTGGTAAAGATCCGATTCGAATGTATATTAGTCGGCCAGCGTATTCACGACCTGATGACGTAGGCCTACATAGTAACTATCGAGAAACGCCGCGTTCAAAGCCTGATGATAACACACCCTGACAATCTAGATTTTCCAGCGCGAAAATCAAAAGTAATCTCGGATATTCCCGTGGCTAATTTCTGGGTAATTGTCCGTAATGTTTTGCGCACTCGCGCTCTGCTGATCAGTCTCGCGATTTTCCAGTTATCACCTCTCAGTTTCGCTACCACTATTACCGTTCAACCTTTTCAACTTAACGACGGAAGCAAGATTTGGGGGGTTGTTGTGCGGCAGGACTCGCGGACTTTCACCGTCGCGTTGCCCGATGAGATCATTACGATAAAGCGAAGGGATATCGCTATTCCAGGGAGCATGTCTACGGAGGCGTACAACGTCAATCAGTTACTGACGATGATCGAGACGACAATCGAAAACGAGGAGCTCGAACGCGTAACACGGATGCTGGATCCGCTCGCCGAATCTATTCACGAATTTGAGGAGATGGCGAAACCGTTTATCGACTCCAATATCGAGACGCCGCAAAAGAAAGAGGATTGCCTCAGGCGGGCGATTGCTTTCTATCACCTCAAACGGAAAGGATTCCCAGCGAGTATACGCGCGCTAAAACTTAGTAAAAATACCATCGACCTCGAGCGCAAATTTGAAATCACTAGGGGTGCCGTCAGACCCTCGTTGTTGGGAGAAATCATTTCTGCGAAATCAGAGTTTTCAAAATTAGACGCGTTAACAGATAAAGCCGAGCGGAGTAAAGTCGAGGCGCTGGAGACACTGAGCCGGTTGTACAAGGAAACGTTTAATGGCCTACGCAGGAAAGCAATGGAGCGGTTTTCTGCGTCGCGACGTTCATCGAAGCTTTTGAAATTACTAACGACACTCGCAGAGGGTGCGGATACACCGGCGGACTATCAATCTGACTTTTCAGAGTTAATAAAAGCTGCGCTCATTGTTGTCGCCGAATCTCGGGACCGGTTAAACCTAATTGCCGCCGAATCCCTTACCCAGACGGAGGGGACCATATTGATGCAAAAAATGTTGTCTCAGCGCGTCAGTGAATTGCGGAGCGTCAATAAATTTCTGGTCAGCGCGAAACGGCTAGCATTCGGGTCAGAGAAGGATTCATTGATCGCGAGCCTGGCCCAGCAACTTAAGTTAAATGAGGATGCTCTAGAATCTGCAGCGTCAAAGAAATCAGTGATTTCTCAAACCCGCTCAGATCTTCGTCAAGCGATGCTTATGCTCCAAAAAGGGCAAGCAGATGCTGCTTATGCACAATTTCAAAAACTCAACGCTGATGTCGTTGATTCTCAACTGCCGCCGGGCGAGATAAGAACAGCGATAGAGAACGGGCTTACTGAGTCCTACGCCAACGTGTTGCTCAATAGGATGCGTAACCCCGAAAGCTTTGGCACCGGTGAGCTCGAGCAGTTGGTCACTGATTCGGAGGCGTTCGTCAATGAAACAAGCGATCAACTAGCGGACTTCGACATATCGACGATCGCGTTTCGAAAGCTGATTGGAGATACTGCGAACTACCGAATGTATAAAGTTCGCTATGATAACGTAATCAACAACCTAAGCGCATCTCCATTATCGAATTGGAGTCGAATCATGGCGATGTCGAATTGGTTAGAGACAGTCGATTCAGATATTCATCCCGATGCGTTGAAGCGGTGGGATCAGTTTTGTGATGAACACGAAATGTCGATATGCAAAGACGCAGTAGCAGCGTTTCTGAAAGATCGAACGGCATTAAATTCTGATGACTGGAAGATGTATAAGTCGTTCGTTCAGATTTATTTGGATACGAACGAGCTCGATACTGCTGTTGGCCTGATACAAACAGGAATCGGGTTGCTAAGTGCAACGGGCGGGAGCGAGGCACTCCTCAAGGAACTATTGATCTTGTTGTCGGACGCAGCGGGTTCCTATGTCACGTCGCATAACCTCGAGCGCGCGCTCGAGTTATATCAGAGTATTGAAGGGCAGTTTCCCGAGTTCTCCGAGGAATATTCTGTAGGGGATAAAGTCAGCGCGCAGTTGCTGGCATTAGGAAAGTCCGCACTTGCTGACGGTCTCACCAGGCGTGCCCTTGAACTTTTCGTGACTCTTGCGGATCGATACCCGGCGTTTGCTGAGCGGGAGCGTTTATATGATAAAATCATCGACCTTCAGACTGCGCGGCTCACCGTTAACGGCAGAAAAGATACGCGCGTCGTTGCGAAGATACTCGACGACATCTGCGCAAAGTATTCAGGGTACGTGAACAATATTTCGATCATACGGGATACGGGATTGAAGGTTGTTGACAGGTTCGATCAAGTTTGGTCAGGCGGCAATTACGACCAAGCGGTGTCCGAGTACCTCGAATTCGAGAGTGAATTTCCCGCGTTTAGCAAGGAGACCGGGCTGATACGCCAGATTATTCGCCGGATCGGCAGCAAGGTCTACCGAATTCTTCAGGAAACCCGAAAATTGGGTAAGCCGATGCCGAATTCTCTTATCCTTGCGCTCCAGGAGTTGACGCAGAAGTATCCCGTGATTAGCCACGAGAATAAGGTTGATTTGTTATTCGTCGATGTAAAGCTCCAGAGGGCTAACGAGTTCATAAGAACCGGGCAAGTTGTGAGGGCGTTCGAAATCTTCGGCGAAATTCTCGATTCAAATCCGGATATTGCGCAGGACAAGAACTTGCATTTGTTAATGGAAAAGTTGAAATGGAAATACAACATCGAGCGAATTTTCACGCCGATCGGTATCACCGGAGCCTTGGACTGGCTGGCTTTCGCAATAACACTTCTGCTGTGGCCGCTATTACTGTATCGGGCTACCGTCCAGGGTAGAGAAAAAGGACATCTCTATTATCGGTGGGTACATTTCACTACGACTTTCGTTATATTCCTCACGTTGGTGACGTGTTTTCTCTTCGGGAAATATCCGTATTATAAAGCATTCGCGTTAGGTTTTATTCTACCTCAAGGCGTTTTCCTTTGTTTCGGCTTTGCCACTTACCTATGTTTCCCATTGATATATTGCGAACGGTTCCTGGTTTTCGAGCGGGCAGTGGTTGGTTTTATTAATAGGTCTTGGCTCCGGAGAATCTTACTGTTCAGGAAATATATCGGAATCGTCCAGCGTGATATTGACCGCAGAGAAAATGATTTACCCCTGTTGCACGACAGGACGCTGTACAAGATTGAAAAAGCCAGCCATTTAGCGTCGCTTAAGCCGGAGAAGGGACAGGAGCAGTTCAATAAGATTGTCAATCGTCTCAAACAGGAGCTCGTAAAGACGACAAGTTGGAAGAAGAACTATGCTGTATGCCTGTATAATTTGGGCGCGATTGCCGATCATTTAGGACAAAAGGAGGAGGCTCTAAATTACCTCACGGAGCATCTTGAATTCGAACCTAAGCATATCGAAACGAGGCGTATCCTTGGGGAATTGTTGTACGAAAAGAGAGAATTCGATAAAGCCATTCGACACATAAAAGTGTGTCTCGCCGCATACGGAAGGGATGAGATCCTTTGGTTTAAGCTAGGCCGATGTTTTTTCGAAACAGGAAATTACGTGGCTGCATATAAATGTTTCGCGTCCACCAAGTCGACTGACCGAGACACCTATTTTTACGCGGCACGCTCCTATAGTAAGGCCGGAGAACTGGAAAAAGCGGTTACCTGGTACCAGAAGCTGCTAAAGCAACACCCCCATGATAGCGAGGCCATTTATTATCTTGCCATTTCCTTTTCCGAAAATTCAGAAGATCAAAAGGCGCTGAAAATCATTAATTTATTGAAGCAGGATGACCCATACTTCGCACGCGGGCGGGTAATGATCGGTAATATTCTGTTTCGTTCGAGGAAGTTGAAAGAGGCGAATGAACTGTTCGCGAGCGCGGCAAAGCTGGATCCAAGTTGCGTCCAAGCGTTGATCGGGCTTGCGCAGCTGGCAATCGTCGCGAACAAGCCGGAGAAGTCGCTAGGCGTGTTGAAGCAGGCACTGCAGTTGGACAGCAAACATCCCCATGCCAATTACCTGACAGCGAATTTACTAGAACGCAGCGAACCGGAGAAGTCGATTTCCCATTATAAAGTTGCTGCGACTGCGAAAGAGCTGAAATTGCTGGCAGAACGCCGGCTGGGAATAATTTACTTTTTCGAAAATTCATATGCAGAGGCGATCGAGCATTTGTCCATCGCAGTGGCTGAGGGAGAGAAGTCACCGTGGCATCTTTACCTGTATGCGTACGCACACGCGTCCGTAGACCAAATAGGGAAATGCGAAAAGGCGATTTTAAAGATACTGGGTGCCAGTCAATCCGACGAATTATGGGCTCAAAACGCCGTTAAGGCAATGTATTCGATCGGTATGAAATTGTTTGAGAAACAGGCGTTCAATACGGCTTATCAATGCTTCGAATACGTTAAAGAGCATCTCTCAATTTCCGAAACGTCACCGAAAATCGATGCGTTGCTGGAAGAGGCTCGATTTCGAATGTCAGTGCAACTGCTTCGAGATGGTAAATATCAGGAGGCTTTAACGACGCTTAAAGAGATTCAGGAAGCTACAAACGATACGGGGCGTGAGCGTCTATGCCGATATTACTCGGCATTATGCGAGCTGTTCCTGAACGACTATGCCGCGGCGACGGTGGTCCTTGATTCACTCATCACAGACGACAAAGACGATCCGCGTTACTTATACCACAAGATTGTAGCGGAACTCGGCGCCGGCAACGACCCGACTGCGGCTAAACTGCTGATGCGGTTGCGTGATTTCGAAAATATACCAACTCATTTGCGTGTCGGAATTCAGAGTATCCGTGCCTACCTGACGGCTAAGCAGGGGAAATTGCGCAGTGCTGAGCTGAGTCTGGCGGCTATCCCAGAGTTAAAAGAGCAATTTCCTGGGCGCGCCCGACTGTGCCAAAATGTCCTTCTATCGCGCATTTTGTACCTGTGTCACGCGAAAGATTCCAAACGAATACATGCGCTTATCCCGGAACTTTCAGATGAGCATAAAGGGGAAGCGACGTTCATGCACGCTATTGCTGCTTTGGAAAGCGGCCAGGTAGACCTCGCACGCAATATATTAAAGCCTTATGCTGATGTTTCAGATAAAAGCAAAAGTCTCGCCACTGTCCTTTCGACGGAGGTTGCGCTGAAAGCCGTCGCTGATCGGGATTATGGGAAAGCACGAGCGATTTTTGAAGAGATTCCGGATCCGCCAGAGAATATAAAAGATGTGTGTTTACTTCTTTCAATGACGGAGTCCCTTGATCAGATCGATGACTTTGATCAGATCACGGATACGATTATCACGATTACTGAATCGTTGGCAAGTGTGAGTGACAAACAGCTTTTCCACACAGTGGTTCATAATCTTGGTATTCTTCATCTAAAACGTGCGATCCTGGCGGAGGAGTTGCTCGGATTCTCGCGAATCAACGAGTTGTGGAGCACTTGTATCCAGCACTGGCAGGAACATATCTTCGAATCGGAGGATTATTGGAATATAGAACAGGAGAAAATCGCGATCGGCGGTAACCGGATAAAACTATTTTCACCGCGGGAACTCGAAGCCATAAATAAACAGTTCGTTGATGCGACGTTCGCGGATACGTTTATCGCGTACATAATGGTTTTTCTAGAGGCGCTTGATCAGGAGGGGATTGACAGACATCTAGGGCTTCTTAACCGGGTATCAGAGATCACTGACGACAGGATGGTTTACTATTCGAATTTGCGCAGACGGTATACCCGCTACTTGAAAAAGATTGGTAAACAAGACGAACGATTCGTTACATGGGAGTTTAATATCGCGACCATGACGGTACAATCCGCGATCGGCGAGGCACTGGACATGGAGGAGGCTGAGCAGTATAAGCTCAAATTAGTCAGTTTTATACGTTGCAAAGAGATGTATGAGAGTCCAAACGAGTATCGCGACGCTCAGAAAGTTCACAATACCCACTTGCTCGACGCCCTGCATTTGGGGATCGGCGGAAAGTTCTCGGAGGCCGGGGGTAAACTCGACAAGCTGTTAGATCGCTGTCCTCCGGGGATGCTCAAAGAGGAAGTAGAAGCTCATATCCGCGAGCTCCGGGAATCGTGTTTACGTCCCGGGGACGAGGGTGATACCTTGAAAGACGAGTTCGACAAGATTTATTCACTTGTTAAGAATAAACAATTCGTGACCGAAACAAAGGTTTTGGACACGCACTGGTAGTCCTGGATTTCAGTGTGTGTTAATCGTTACACGTATTTTCGTGACTAGAATGTATACCGAACGTCTTCATTCCGCATGCGGGACGAAAAATCGTTCGGAGTGTCTTACTCAATCGTTTTGAAGTCGGCTCTCCGTATTCTCGGAGTCCGCTTGTGCGGAAAGCATGGGCGTAGTCTCGGTCATCCGGACCAAAAATTGGACTGCTTGCAGTCTAATATAAAAAGCACGAAATGAGGTTCAAGATATGGCGGTTCTCCCAGACAGATATCATCCGTTTCGAAAGAAAAATATCTACGAGAAGTTAGATATCGGACCGTATGCCGGCGACGAGGAAATTAAGGATGCCTTAAGAAATCTCTCGTTAGAAACTCTTCCCGCTGAAGAGCGGAAGAAGCAGACGGAATTATTAAAGAAAGAGTTAAAAGCACTCAAGCAGAATCATGCAAGGGTACAATTGAATACGTTGTACTTGGAGAAAGTGGATATAAGAGTTGTCGGCGAGAGATTAAAGCATTTGCCAAATCTTGAGACCGAAAAAATCGAACTTCCGAAACCGAGTCTGTCGCAAGTTTTTATTGAGGGTAACGATATCGAGACTTCAGAGCAGGATTTCCAGTCGCAAGAGGCAGATCCGACTATGGAGTTCAATTTCGATGATGTTAAAGAAGTTCTGACTAGAGAGATCGCCGAGAACGAGATATTCTTTGATACCTAATTTCTGTTGTACGCCCCAGTCGCAAACAACCCGAGCCCCTGAACAAGACCTTGTCCTTCTAACTGCAAACAGTACAATTTTTGGTCCGGATGACCGAGGCTCCGCCCATGCGGTCCGCACAAGCGGACTCCGAGAATACGGAGAGACGAATTCAAAATGATTGCGCAAGAGATATCGAACGATATTTTTTAACCGGCGTTCTGCTGGCCAGCAGAACGCCTAGCCGAAAACTTGAAGGCGTTCGGTATATACTCGTACCACAGCTTAACTCCCAAGGATCACCGTTTTTATGGTTAGTCTTAATAAGTTAGAAAATTTCAAAAAACCGTCTGGCCCAATAGTGTTATGCATAATGGATGGCATCGCTCTGGGCCCGGATTATAGCGGTAACGCGGTCAATAAAGCGTATACGCCTTTCCTCGATTGGCTCAAGGACAACTGCCTGGGAACCGAGCTCAAAGCCCACGGAACAGCCGTCGGGATGCCGTCGGATGGCGACATGGGAAACAGTGAGGTCGGGCACAACGCGATCGGAAACGGCCGCGTCGTCTCGCAGGGGGCGACGTTGGTCAAGAACGCGATCGCTACCGAGCAAGTATTCGATGGCGAAGGGACTTGGTCGGAATTGGTAGCCAACACCATTAAATTCGATTCTACTTTGCATTTCATCGGACTTTTATCGGACGGCAATGTGCATAGTCATATTGATCATCTTAAAGCGATGATCGTGCGCGCTTGCAAAGAAGGTGTCAGAAAAATTCGAATCCATACGCTCTTGGATGGCCGGGATGTCGGAGAAACTTCCGCATTGGAGTACATCGACCCGTTTGAGGAATTTCTCGACGAGTTTCGGGCTGACGGCGCTGACTATAGAATTGCGTCCGGCGGTGGCAGGATGAAAATCACAATGGATCGGTACGGCGCAGACTGGTCGATGGTTAAGGACGGTTGGGATGTTCATGTTCGTGGGATTGGGCGTCAGTTTACATCCGCGCACGACGCGATCACCTGTTTACGTCAGGAAACTGAAGCGATCGACCAGGACTTACCTTCTTTCGTAATCGCAAATGACGGGAAACCGGTCGGTGAGATAAAGGATAACGACTCAGTTGTGCTTTTCAACTTTCGCGGTGATCGCGCAATGGAGTTATGTAATGCCTTCGAATTGGATGAGTTCGATAAATTCGAACGTCCGGGGCGTCCGAATGTCTTGTTCGCAGGGATGATGGCGTACGACGCGGAACTCGGGATTCCGGCGAATTTTTTGGTTTCTCCTCCCGAGCTAAGCAATACAATGGGTGAATATCTTGCAAGAACCGGGCTTCGGCAACTCGCGATAAGTGAAACTCAGAAGTTCGGGCACGTTACATATTTCTTTAACGGTAACAGGAGTGGTAAGTTCGACGAGAATCTTGAGGAATATGTCGAAATTCCGTCGGATAACATCCCGTTCGAACAACGCCCGTGGATGAAGGCAGCCGAGATCACCGATCGGGTTATCGAAGCAATCCAATTTGGTGATGTCGATTTTATCCGTCTAAATTATCCGAACGGCGATATGGTGGGGCATACTGGGAATCTGCAGGCTGCGATCATTGCTGTCGAAACCGTTGATCTAAGTGTCGGGCGCCTAATTTCTGCGGTTAAGAAGTTCGGCGGGATTCTGGTGGTTACGGCTGACCACGGTAACGCCGATGAAATGTACGAGTTCGACTCCGAGGGTAATACAAAGATGGAAAACGGACGGCCGAAGTCGAAAACAAATCACACGCTGAATCCCGTGCCATGTTATATTTTTGATCCGAAATCGAAATGTGAATATTCGATGACTGAAGAGAAGAACTTGGGGATCAGCTGCCTGGCTGCAACATGCATCAATTTACTGGGATACGTCCCCCCCGACGACTACGATCGGTCGTTGATCGAATTTAGAGGGTAAGGGGGACTAGCGATTTAGAATGTTGTATCCGAAAAGCAATAAAACGATCACCAGTAGACCGAACCAGAGGCCGAGAACCGTGTAAGCCGCGGTCGTCATTTTGGTCGTAGTGGTATCGCCTGTTTTCCGTCGGTCACTCGAAGTATCCGGAACAACCTCTGCTCCCGCTTCAGTCATACGGACGACCTGTTTCGGAGGAGGCGGTTCGCTTTTTTCGCCAGGTATCGCTCTCGCACCTTTTCCGGAGTCGCTGCTGGTAGCATTCGCGGCTGTTTGAAGAGCCTTTTCGTCTGCGCTATCCTTGCGTTTGAATTTGACCCCCATTTCTGCAAGGTCCGACTTATCAAACGCCTTAACCTGCTTGAGTTCTGTAGAACGTCGACCGCGCGCGTCGACGTTTGGCCGTGACCGTTCCGGTGAAGCTGTTGGCGTTGGTGCCGCGGCCGGAGCTGGAGGCGCTGCGCCAAGTTTCTTCAGTGCTTTTCTCCCTGGCGGCGGCTCTTCTTGAGCAACGGGCGCCCCTTCAGGCTCCTCGGGTGCCGCGCAAATAACATTTAATCCGGGTTTCGATTGTTCCCTCGGTTCAGGCTCAATAATCTCGTATTCCATCGCGTTTCGGTATTCTTCAAGCATGTCAGGCGGGAGGAACACTATTCGGAAGCCGCCGTAATTGACCCGTTTTTCCGGAGGATAACAGAACGTCGTTGACAAGCAATTCGCGAACCCTGAATCATTACACCAAGATCCGCCGCGAAGTATATGCGGGTTACGGGGATCGTCTACTTCATCGATACAAAATTCCCATACATTTCCAACCATTTCGACGCATCCAAACGGGCTTATATTGTTCGGAAAACTCCCTAACGGGACGGTAGCATCATAATGTTTTTCACCGTCATAACACGCGAGGGTACCATCCAATTCATCGTATCCCCATGGGAATGGACGGCCATCCGGTCCGCGAGACGCCAGTTCCCACTCTTCTTCGGTCGGTAAACTGTAATATTCCCCAGTGTGTTTCCTGAGCCACCTGCAATACTCTTTGGCGTCCAACCAACTGATATAACTTACTGGACAGTCTTCTTGCGGGGAGGCTACCCGCATTTGTTCAAGATCTTCCTCCGGATAATCCCAATCCGACTTTTCCAGGAACTCCATAAATTCCTTCACCGTAACGGGATGCTTTGCTATATAGATTCCAGCCGGTAATTCGGAGTACTCGTTTTCCTCTCCGAACATAAACGAACCAGCCGGTATGTAACAGTACGTGCTACCCATCGAATCCGTCGTCTCTCGGGGGCGCTCACCCTTGTAGACCGGCGTCACGGTTGCCTGCTGCTCTTTTGCTTCTTGCAAAAGATGCCATCTGGAACGCTTGTAGTCCGTTTCGGATATTTCGTTGGTAGCGAAATCGTTTTCCAGCTTTTCGAGTTTCTCTTGAAAGTTTACACTCATGTCAAGCGTTCCGGGTTGAGTCTTGGACTGCGCGACCATATTAGCAGTCCCCTTGGGTGCGATATTAAATTATACCGAACGTCGTCGGGTTTTCGAAATATCGCTCGAAATCCCTTGGCTGATACATTCAAGGCCAGCCCAAAATTGTAGTGCTTGCAGTATATTCCTTAAACTTCGAAAAATCGACTGCTTATGGCCTAACTTAATCAGCAAATGCCTCTTTGCAATTTTGGGCTGCGAGCAGCCTGATTTTCGAGTGACGCAATTGCAACGACATCTATTGCGTGATCATTTTAGGTCGTCTAAGAAATTGGACTGCTTGCAGTCTAACGAGATTTTGGGATATTAAAATTTCACCGTTAGTTGATAAATCCCGATTCAGAATGAGATCGCGGGCGGTATAAATCGTTTAGATTAGGTGACGGGTCGCTTAGTTATAATGCCAATGTCACTAAGTTAACGATTTGTATGTGTCCGGGGCCGTTGGAGTTCACGCTTCAGCGTGGTATTTCTTTTTAGGAATTCAAGAACCACGCTGAAGCGTGAACTCCAACATGCGCCCTGAACTCGCCTCATTTCCTTAACTTAGTCACATCGGTCTTAATACAATCGAAAATCAGCAATCGAAAATCAAAAATGAAAAAAAAGACAGTCATAAATATTGTTGTAATCGGGATTGCCTTGGGAGTTTTATATTTCTGCCACCTTCGGATTGATCGTTTTCAAGCGTCAACGAATCTGAACCGAATGATAAATAATCCGGATATCCCTGCGTCTTTATCCATCGTTACGTTCGCACTCGGACCGTTACGTGGCGTCGTCGTGGATGCACTTTGGTGGCGAGCTATACAGCAGCAAGATAAAGGCGAGTTCTTCGATGCGCTGCAGCTAGCCGATTGGATCACGAAGTTACAGCCGACGTATGCCTCTGTCTGGGCCTTTCACGGCTGGAATATGGCGTATAATATCGCCCACAATTTCGCTGCTCAGGAAGAACGGTGGAACTGGATCCTGCGGGCGATTACGCTACTCCGCGACGAAGGGTTGAGCTACAATCCGGACAATACAATAATTCGACATGAGCTTGCAAGAATTTTCTACGACAGGATTGGCGGAAAAACGGACCCCGGGGCTGAGTACTTTAAGAATCAGTGGGCGTTCTTGATGATGACGTACTTTGACGACGGGGACCGTCAGGAGCTGGCAAAACTTGCAAAGGGCGCTCGTAGTATCGACGAGCTGAAGTCCCGACCCGGTGTCGATAAATACGCCGCAGCGCTTGCCAGTAGAGGCGTTGATATTTTTGATTTCGAGAAGAACCCGCCGCAGCCGGGTTGGTACGATGTAGACCTTCCAACCGAGGTTATGGACAGCGCTGCTTTAGAGATCTATTACGCGTATAAACGCCGTAAAATAGAAGATGAACTGAAGCTTGACGTGGACCGTCTCATATTCATCGACGAAGAATATGGCCCTTTAGATTGGCGGCTTCATCAGGCGCACGCGATCTATTGGGCAGCCGAAGACCATTTCGAAGAATTCATGACAACAGGTGTCAATTACGCCCAGATCGTACGGCAAAGCATGATGGAGTCGTTTTATGAGGGTAAGCTGTTTTATAACCGCGAGAAAAATATCATAACGCGTACCAATAATCTTGAGATAATTGAGAAAGTACATGAATTCGTCGAGTATCTCCTGCACCATCAATTCTCAAAGCATGTCGATTTGATGCACAAGACATTTCTGGAGAGCGCCGTTACAATACTCTACAGTTACAATAACGACCGCTTAGCGAGAGAGCTCTATGGACATTACAGCGAGGATTACCTCAAGAACTCTCCGATCCCGTATGAGACGTTTATCATACAAAATCTTACGAAGACACTATCGTCTGGAGCTAGCAGAAATACGGGCTCTCTGATTGAAACTGCATTGTATCAGAGTTTCCATTGGATTGACATCGGAGATGCGGATCGGTCCAACGGGTTCTTCAATTTAGCGACGCTTATGTGGCAGCGTCATCAATTGAAATTTCAGGATGATCCCGCGAAAATGCTTCCGAAGTTTTCCCAGATCCTCGCGTCGGCACGATCGAAGTTCGCGGATGAAAGAGGAATGAACGAGGTCGAGCTCAGCAGTCGCGCAACGAAGGCGAGATCAACGATTCCTCGCCAAACAACCATGAAGTCTAAGCCCGAGGAGCAACATCATCATGACCATCATTGACTGCGCGGTATATCCCAAACTCCGATCAGTATATAAATCGGATCAAGACTAAGCGTCCAACGGCGGCATCAGGCGAAAGGACGTGGATCGAAGATAAGAATCATTTTACTGATACGCTCGCCGCGAATATGAAAGGTTTGAGCCATCAAGGTTCGAACACCTGGCTTCGAAAACTCGTATATTAGGCAGGCGGAAGACTCACTTTCGTATGACTGAAGTACCGTGTATTCGAAATCTATCGGGGGATTAGATTTCAAGGATTCGATATATCCGGCAGCAGAGTCAAAATTGTATATCGTCCCTTTGAACGTGAAATCAACTGCGAGCAGATCGGATAATCTATCGAGATCGTTTCCCGAATAGAATATTTTCATATACTCAAACGCTAGTTGCAGTGGACGCATGGTTTGTGGTTATGCTAATCTTCGCGGTCCCGCATGCGGGACGAACGCGGGTTAAAAGTGGCTGGTACTAAGACTTTGGTATAGCGTACCTATTCTTGCGCTTCCTGCCGTTTTTCCGATCGCTTAATTATTCGCAACTGCCGTTGTACTATCGGATGATCGTCTGTATAGCTCATGCGCAATTGTTTAAGCTCCGCTTTATCGTTTTCCAGCGGCGTAAGTTTGATATCAGCTACCGGTTCATTCTCCAGACGCTTCACTTCTAGAATTTGACTCTTTACCTTCGGATGTTCGTCGGTATAACTAATCCGCAACTTATTTAGCTTAATTTTCGCCTTCTGCAACGCGGTCGGCTCGGTCGCTGCCTCCAGCTCTTTCTCCAGGTATTCAACGAACTGTAGCTGCCGTTGGACCTCTGGGTGCGTGTCCGTATTCGCAATTTGTAGTTTATCGAGTTTTATCTTTTCTTTCGTCAGTTCTTTCGCGAGATCGTTGCTGTTTCCTACTGGTATACTGATTGCATAGAACAAGAATACAGAGAAGATTTGTACAGATTTTTTTATCCCCATCGCCTTCGAGTTTGGGGAATACCGTTCGCAATCTCTTGCACGTCTAATTCTGGGCCACCTAAAATAGAACTGCTTGGAGTCTAGCATAATATTTCGCCTTCTATTGTCGTTTGATTTATATATACCGAATATCTTCAGGTTTTCGGGGTATCGTTCGATATCTCCTGGCTGTCTAATTCAAAGTCATTCCAAAGTTGTACTGCTTGCAGTATATACCGAACGCCTTCGTCTGCATGCGGAACGAAAAATCGTTCGGAGTCTCTTACGCAATCATTTTGAAGTCGTCTGAAAATTGTACTGCTTGCGGTATACAGATTCCTTTTGATTCCGCATGCCGGGTGAAGGAATTATGAGTCGGAATCCATTCCATGCTTAATTTAAAGCCGTCGAGGAACCGGACTGCTTGCTGTCTCGGCAACGAAGCAAGGAATTTGCGCGATACTCTCAAGTACTCGGTCTGCCGTAGAGAAATCGGAACCTGCAGTAAACTCGTTCGGAATGATCCAGCACGTTAATCCTGCTGCTTTCGCGGCCGCCAGCCCACGCGCAGAATCTTCGATTACAAGACATTCATGCGCAGCGGATTTCGTTTTCTTGAGCGCCAGCAGGTACGGCTCAGGGGCTGGTTTCGATTTTTGATAGTCAGACCGAACCAGCTCAAAATCGAAATATTTTCGAAGTCCCGTGCGGACGTGCATCTGTTCATAATGTATGCGCTTCGAACTGGTAACGACGCCCATCGTGAAGCGGTGCTGCAATTTCGCAAGAACGTCTCCGACACCATCTATTTCTATTTTCTCAGTCGTCAGAAATTCTGAGTACAAGCGATCCCGCTTCTCTCTCAATCGCGAAATTTCATCTGCCGAAATTCCACGGTCCTGCGCCAGTTTCCAGCCGCCAACACCCTCTATCAGACTTAAGCGGATAAAAGTTTGTTCGTCGAATTCAATCCCGACGCGACCGAGAATTTCCTTCGTCGCTAGATAGAAAAGCCTTTCTGTGTCGGCTAGTACGCCGTCGTTATCCCAGAATATCGAAGTAAACATATAATGATCGCCTTGGAGTTTTACAAATTCGATTGTATACCGAAAGCCTTGGCGTTTTCGACCAGGCGTCGTCCGTGTGACTATGCCGGTTAAAAAATATCGTTCGCGATCCGTTACGCGAGCAGATAAAAGCCGTCGAAAAATTGAACTGCCCTGGTCGCCTGTGGCGCCGCCGAAGGCTTGCCCGTCCTTTGGCGCGGCGGGTAAACTGGCAGTTCATACCAAACATCTTCAGGTTTTCGAAATACTGTCCGGCATCCGTCAGCTGATAAATTGAAAGTCTTCCAAAATTGTACTGCTTGCAGTATATATCTGGAGATTGCATCGCTGATATTCGAAAATCGACTGCTTACAGTCTAGCATCAGCCAACGCATCTTCATAGAGCATCTTGTAAAATGTAAATTGAATTACATATTGCAATTATGATTCCCCGGCAATTAACTGAAATACTGGAGAAGCGGCTTTCCAGCTATCCCGCGGTCGCATTGGTCGGACCACGTCAGTCAGGGAAAACAACGCTGGCAAAGTCCATCCCCGCAACATATTTTGACCTCGAACTGGATCCTGATCGACTTCGTCTTGATCTTCAGTGGAATGACTGTGTATTATCGCGTTCTCTCACGATACTCGATGAGGTCCAGACGTTTCCCGAGATATTTCCCAGGTTAAGGGCAGCCATTGATGACAGCCGCAAGCAAAACGGCAGATTCCTCTTACTGGGTTCGGTTTCTCCGGTCTTAATGGAAACAGTCTCGGAATCATTGGCAGGTCGGCTTTCGATTATTGAGTTAACGCCACTATTATTAAACGAACTGCCTGAAAAATCTATCGATGACGTTTGGCTTTACGGCGGATTTCCGGATGGCGGTATTCTTGATTCCCATCAGTTTCCCTTGTGGCAACAAGATTATCTAACGCTGCTTGTGCAACGTGACCTGCCGAATTGGGGATTGCCGGCTAAACCAGCAATGACCCAACGCTTCTTGAAAATGATCGCTGCCGTTCATGGTCAGCTGTGGAACTCGTCTCAAATCGGGCAAAGCTTAGGAATAACCCATCCTACCGTTAATGGTTATATTGATTTTATCGAAGGGACTTTTTTGATTCGGCGGCTTTCTTCGTATCAGACCAATCTCAGGAAGCGTTTGATTAAGAGTCCGAGATATTATTTTCGTGATTCCGGGTTACTGCACGCACTGTTGAATGTGTCGAACTATAATGATCTTCTCGAGCAACCCTGGGTGGGCGCAAGTTGGGAGGGGTTCGCAATAGAGCAGATTCTAGGCATGTTTAAAGACCAATCGGTCGCGCCATATTTTTTCAGGACAAGCGACGGTTTCGAGATCAATCTCGTATTGGATTTCGGGAGCCGCCTATGGGCCATCGAGATCAAGTTAAGCAGTCAACCGGGCATAAATGATATGAATAGATTGAACAAAAGTGCCGACCTGATTAAGGCCGACAAACGCATCTTGATATCCCGCGTTTCGAATTCAACAATTGCAGGAGACCAGGTCTCCTGTTCACTAACCGACTTCCCGGATGTGTTAAATGACAGATAAGACAAATACGCTTAATGAATTATTGAAAGAACGGATTCTAATCCTGGACGGTGCGATGGGAACGATGATCCAGGGGTATAAACTGGGCGAATCCGATTATCGTGGCGAACGGTTTAAGGACTACCCCAGCGACGTGAAGGGGAATAACGATCTTCTCACGCTTACTCAACCGCAAATCATCCGCGAGATACACATGAAGTATCTACAGGCCGGCGCGGACATTGTCGAAACCAACACGTTTAATTCCACCGCCGTCGCGCTCGCCGACTATCAGATGGAGGATTTAGCGTACGAGCTTAACCGTGAGGGTGCGTTGTTAGCAAGACTCGCTGCGGACGAAATTGAGCAGAAGACGCCCGATAAACCTCGGTTCGTCGCCGGTGTCCTTGGGCCAATGAATAAGACGGCTTCTATTTCACCGGACGTCAACGACCCCGGCTTCCGCAATATCTACTTTGACGAGCTTGTGACCGCCTATAGCGAGGCGATTCGAGGGCTGGTCGACGGTGGCGCGGATATCCTGATGATCGAAACAATCTTCGACACGCTTAATGCTAAGGGAGCGATCTATGCCGTCTTGCAGTATTTCGAAGATCACGACGTCGAACTCCCTGTCATGATTTCGGGAACGATAACGGATGCCAGCGGGAGGACACTTACCGGCCAGACGCCAGAGGCATTCTGGTATTCAGTGGCGCACTCGAATCCGATCAGCGTCGGCCTCAACTGTGCCTTAGGCGCAGAGGACTTGCGGCCGCATCTCGAGGAGCTATCGAATTCGGCCGGTACCTACATCAGTTCGCACCCGAATGCAGGGCTGCCCAACGAATTTGGAGGGTACGACGAAACGCCGGAGTACATGGCCGGTTTGTTAAAGGAATTTGCCGAAAGTGGGCTTGTCAACATTATCGGCGGGTGTTGTGGCACGACTCCGGCGCATATAGAGGCGATCGCTGAAGCGATGGAGGGCATTGAACCGCGTGGGATACCCTCGATTGAGCCTTACCTGCGATTGAGTGGTCTCGAACCGTTTGTCCTCAGGCCGGAAAGCAATTTCGTCAATATCGGTGAGCGAGCGAACGTTACCGGCTCCAAAAAGTTCGCCAGGCTGATCAAAGAAGAAAGCTACGAAGAAGCTCTTGATATCGCGCGTAAACAAGTTGAGAACGGCGCGCAGATGATCGATATCAATATGGACGAGGGGCTGATCGACTCGGCACAGGTAATGGCCGATTTTCTGAATCTAATCATGTCCGAGCCGGATATCAGTAAGGTTCCTATCGTCCTTGACTCTTCCAAGTGGTCGGTGATCGAGGCCGGTCTGAAGTGTGTTCAAGGGCGGTGCGTAATCAACTCAATCAGCTTGAAGGAGGGCGAGGAACCGTTCGTCTATCAGGCTAAGGTCGCCCGGAAATTCGGCGCAGCTGTGATTGTGATGGCGTTCGATGATAAAGGACAGGCGGACACCGTCGATCGGCGGATTGAAATTTGTAAGCGCTCCTATCAGATCCTGACGGAGGTCGTCGGATTCGCACCCCAGGATATTATTTTTGATCTGAACATGTTCGCGATCGGTACGGGAATTGCGGAGCACAACAATTATGCCGTTGACTACATCGACGCAATGCGTGCGATCAAGAAGGAACTGCCGCTCGTGAAATTCAGCGGTGGTGTCAGCAATGTCTCGTTCTCGTTCCGCGGGAATAATCCGGTGCGCGAAGCGATCCACTCCGTATTCCTGTATCACGCGATCAAAGAAGGACTGGATATGGGGATTGTGAACGCCGGGCAACTGGTCGTTTATGCGGAGATCCCCGAGAATCTAATGGAGCGGGTCACCGACCTCGTACTGAATCGCCGGGATGACGCGACCGAGCGATTGCTCGAAGTAGCGGACTCGTTTACAGGTAAGGCTGAAGAAGAAGATGCAAGCCTCCTTGAGTGGCGCGAGAAACCCGTGAACGAACGGCTTGCACACGCTTTGGTCAAGGGGATTACCGATTATATAATCGAAGACACAGAAGAGGCAAGGGCGAACGCGGAGAAGCCGTTAGATGTCATTGAAGGGCCATTAATGGCCGGGATGAACATCGTCGGCGATCTCTTTGGCTCGGGAAAGATGTTCCTGCCGCAGGTCGTCAAAAGCGCGCGTGTTATGAAGAAATCGGTCGCTTATCTGCAACCGTTTTTTGACGCAGACAAAACCGTCAAAATCTCAAAAGGGCGGATTATCATGGCGACCGTCAAGGGAGACGTACATGATATCGGCAAGAATATCGTCGGAGTCGTTCTTCAGTGTAACAACTACGAGGTCATTGATCTCGGGGTCATGGTGCCGTGCGCGAAGATTCTCGAGGCTGCAAAGGAGAACAACTGCAATATCATCGGATTAAGTGGCTTGATCACACCTTCGCTGGATGAAATGGTTCATAACGCCAGCGAAATGCAGCGGCAGGGATTCGACATCCCGCTGCTTATCGGAGGGGCTACGACGTCGAAGGTGCATACTGCCGTAAAGATCGCGCCGAATTACGAGCATCCGGCTATCTACGTTCCGGATGCGTCCCGCGTAGTCGGAGTCGTCGGTAAGCTACTCAACCCGGAGCACAAATCCGGCTATGTCGGCGAGGTACGGGAAGAATACGCGGCAATCAGGGAACGCCGTAAGGGTAAAGGTGCACAGAAGAAATGGTTGAGTTTAACCGCTGCCCGACGGAATAGGTTCCCTATTAATTGGGATAATTATACGCCGCCTGTCCCGACGTTTACCGGAACCAAAGTATTCAGGGACTACCCGCTTGAAGCTATACGCGAGCGTATCGACTGGTCCCCGTTGTTTCACTCATGGGAGTTGAAAGGGAGTTACCCCCGTATTCTTGACGATAAGAAGTTCGGGAAAGAAGCGAAGGAGTTATTTTCGAATGCAAAGAAGATGCTTGATCGAGTCGTCAATGAAAAATGGTTGACCGCCAATGGCGTATGCGGATTCTTCCCAGCGAATGCGACCGATAACGACGATATCGAGGTCTACACCGACGAGTCGCGGACAGAGGTCCTTCACGTGATCCATTGTCTCCGTCAGGATGCAGAGAAATCCAATGACCGCCCGAATATGTGTCTGGCAGATTTTGTCGCGCCGAAGTCCAGCGGGAAGAAGGATTATATTGGGGGTTTCGCGGTTACCACCGGGCTCGGGATCAAACCGCATGTGGAAGAATACGAGCGTGATCATGATGATTACAACGCAATAATGCTGAAGGCCATGGCGGATCGGTTGGCAGAAGGGTTCGCCGAGCACCTGCACGAGCGTGTTCGCAAGGAGTTCTGGGGATACGCTCCAGATGAGAAATTAGAGAATAACGAACTGATTAAGGAGCGGTATCAAGGGATTCGGCCGGCACCGGGGTATCCCGCGTGCCCGGATCACACGGAGAAGCGTATTCTGTTCGATTTACTGGATGCAACGCAGAATACGGATATCGAATTAACAGAGAGTTTCGCCATGTTCCCGGCAGCTGCGGTCAGCGGTTTTTACTTCTCCCATCCCGACAGTTCATACTTCGGCATCATCGGAATCGGTAAGGAACAACTCGAGGAGTACGCGCAACGGAAGGGGATGAGCGTCCCCGATGCCGAGCGCTGGCTGGCCCCGATTATCGGGTATGATTGAGGCTACATGTAGCCATTTTTCGTTATCTAACTAATCTTACTCCGGATCTACTCTTTCTTCCGGTATATATCCATTTTCCGTTAGCTACATAATCCGAATCATCACCGAATACCCGACATTATTCAGCTCAACTCGCCACTTCCTATTGATTCATTGTATGTATTAATTGTATAATTATAGTATATTTATGGATTTTAAATATGATCGAGAAAAGAGTAGAAGTAACAAGAAGAAGCATGGCATCGACTTCAATGAGGCTCAGGCCTTATGGCTCGATCCTTATGCAGTCGTCATTGATGCCAAGAGCGATACTGAATTTAGATCAGCTCTGATCGCGCTGTCTAACGGGTTGTTTTGGACTGCATTTTTTACGATCAGAGATAAAAAGATTCGACTGATTTCGGTTCGACGATCTCGGCAAAATGAAGAGAGGATATATCATGAATGCTAACGAATTGGACAAGATATTTGATAACGGTGGGGACATTACAAAGTACTTAGATATATCGTCTGCACGACGTCCTAATCTGGAACAGAAACGTGTGAATGTTGATATTCCCATTTGGATGGTTGAATCGCTGGACCGCGAATCGAAACGGATTGGTGTCACGCGTCAATCCATTATGAAGTTATGGCTAGCCGAAAGACTCAAGAAAGAAACAAAGGATTCCAACAAATCGTTTGA
Source organism: Verrucomicrobiota bacterium (assembly GCA_021772635.1). Classification (GTDB taxonomy): domain Bacteria; phylum Verrucomicrobiota; class Lentisphaeria; order JABSQK01; family JAJFLO01; genus JAJFLP01. Next base: position 25,793 of record JAJFLP010000122.1, read on the forward strand.
GGTAACGTTGTAACCGTCGTTACTCGCGAATGCGTCGGGCAGCTGTGAGAATTACCAGTTAAATTCATAATCAGGGGTGTGACTCCGGAGTTCCCTGACCACCCCGGTGTTAATTCCGCATATCGATCATCGCGTAGACTTCGGCGTCAGTTAACCTTTATTATTTTTCGTTATATCCAGTTTTATAGGAGAAAAATATCTTTAAGGGTCGATAAAATTAAATTATCTTGCCGATAACTACTTCGACAGTAATGATTTAAGGTAAATAAACCGCCTCGGGGAAAGCCCACAAGGTATGAAAGACTCTTAAAGCTTTACTACGTTCGTGCTGGACAGCAGAACGGGGAATTAAACCCACTGGTGGGATTAAAATCAGGTCAGACTCAAATAGCTAATCAAAACGTTCGCTATAATATCTGGAATGATATCCATTATTGGTATATACTTTAATTATGAAAACGGCAAAACTATTTAAATCTGGACGTAGTCAGGCGGTTCGCTTACCGAAGGAATTTCGGTTCGAAGGATCGCAGGTATACGTGAAGAGAATGGGCTCGGCTGTTGTACTCTTACCGGAAATGCACACGTGGGACGTTTTATTTGAGGCGTGCGAAGGGTTTTCAGAGGATTTCATGGCCGACAGAAATCAGCCTGACTTACAAAGCCGACCGTCGCTCGACTAATGCGCTATTTGTTAGATACAAATATCTGTATTTTCCTCATCAACTGCCATCCCGAAGTGGTACGATCTCGATTTCAGCAAGTCCCCGTTGAGCTTGTGGGTGTTTCATCGGTTACGACTTCGGAACTCCGCTATGGGGTTGCGAAAAGCATGAAGCAAAAACAAAATGTGGCGGCTCTACAGAAGTTTCTCCTCCCACTTTCATTACTTCCGTATGACGATGAGGCTTCGCTACAGTACGGTCGTCTCAGAGCCCATCTTGAGCATGAGGGGAAATCTATCGGAGCTATGGATACGATGATTGCCGCACATGCCTTATCTCTAGATCTTACCGTCGTCACCAATAATACCAGGGAGTTCTCGCGAGTTCCAAATCTCCACGTAGAGGACTGGAGCGAACCAATCATTTGATCCCAACCTGCTAAGTACATTCGCGGTCTGACTGGATTTATTTTAGATTAGTTTTCTGACATCGAAAATCGGCGCTGAAGCTATATTAGTATGAGTCAACCGATCACTAATTGCACGATACACCATCTCAACGTAATCATTAGACAAAAGGATAATATATGAAGTATTTCGGTTTCTTAACCATCTTGTTACTAACGACTTAACTTCTATCCTGTGCGGGAAAATCGAGATCTGAAGGTCAACTTGTGGAATTATACGAGAAATACCAGAAGGCGCAGGACATCGAAAAAATAATGAGCTTATTTTATCAAAACGGATCACCGGAGTTTATCATTGAAACTCAAAGAAAAATTTTCCCTGACTTTATGAAACTAAAGATAGATAATATCAAAATACAGCCAATACCTAGTGATAAGAAAAATAAAATAATACAGGGTTTCCCATATCAAGATCAAATCATTGTCCCGAATCTTGAGCCACTCAATGAAATGGTAGTACAGTTCGATCTAGAGGCACAAGGCGACGCGAAGATAACTGACCAAACGATCATGATCGGGAAAGAGGGTAGGACTCATTACTTTGTGATGTCCAAATTCAAAGAAAAGGAATAAAAGTAATATGGGGTACTAGCGGAGTCATAAGATTTTTATTTAAAACAAGTTAAGCTGTTGATTTATAGGTCAGACTCCGAAAGAAAACAAGAAACTGAAAGAACAAATGAACACAGAAAGAAAGGTCCGAAAGAAAGCTGACCTTTACATGCTGGGATTTTTTTTGTATAGATCCTTCGAATGGATTGTCACGGATTCAATTTATCGTCACCCATCGACTCGCTCCCTGAAACCTTTTCCAGTACACGATCCAAATCCTCGATGGCTACCGGTTTCGTGAGAAAATCGGCGGCTCCTAATCTCCGAGCCCTCGACTCTGACTCCATGTCCCCATGTCCTGTAATAATCACGACAGGTAAATCCGGGCGAAGGGGCCCGACTGCTTCGAGAAGTGCCAGTCCGTCCATGCCGGGCATACGAATATCGACCAAAGCGATATTATAGCTGCGTTCTTTGATCATCTGCAATGCTTCAATTCCGTCACTCGCCTCCTCAACGTCATGTCCGACCTCGCGGAAATAGTCCGCCAGCAATTCGCGAATGATATCTTCATCATCCACAATCAGAATATTTAATTTATCGCCCATGATTCAGGAGCTTAGTTTATACTCTTACACTTGTCCAGTCGTGATGAGTCGCCTTACGAAAGTAAAGATCTCAGTCCAAAGTACCAGGCTTTGATTTGGTGCCTGGAAGGTGCTGCTTAACGACTCTCATGAAACTTGAGTAATTTGACTAAGATTTTCACCATGAAGGACATAAAGAGCATGAAGTAAAAACTTTCTATATTTTCCCCTTCATGCCCTTCATGTCCTTCATGGTTGTAAAGCATTATTCGGTTGGCAAATTGATGACCACAGTCGTACCTTCGCCCGGTGTAGACTGAATATCGATGGAGCCACCGAACTCATCAATGATCGACTTTGAGATTGACAACCCGAGACCGGTCCCTTCATCCACCGCCTTTGTTGTAAAGAAAGGATCGAACACCTTTAACCGCACGTCATTCGGTATGCCGACCCCCGAGTCGGTAACCTCGATCTTTACCGACGCCACCGATCCGCTATGATCAACCAGCGTCCGCAATATAATAGGACGAGGATTCGCGTCTGGCTCCGTTTTACGGCGGGTTTCCACGGCAGCACGCGCATTACTCAACAGGTTAAGAAGGACCTCTTCCAGTGAGTAGGGGTTGGCCGATACAAGGGGAACATCGTCCGCTAATTCAACTTCTAATGCAAGCCCGTGGGCCTTCAACTGGGTGCCGAGCATGTTGACGGCTGAATTGACCACATCGTTGGCCTGGACCAAACTGGTTTCCGGTTTATCGGCTTCCCTGCTGAAGACGCGAATGTGATTAATAATCTGGGACATCCTGTCGACTTGACCGATGACACCGCTCAGCTTATGTCGAACTTTCGTATCCGTCAACTCCCATCCCCTATCCATGCCGATCAGCATATGTTCCACCGATAAACGTATCCCGAAAAGAGGCTGGTTAAGTTCATGCGCGATTCCTGCCGCCATCTCACCGAGGGACCGCAGGCGGTCACCGCGGATACTGAGCAGGTGCTGAGTCTTCAGTTTTTGTTCGATCGCCAGTTTCTCTTTTTCGGCCTGCTTCCGCCGCGTGATATCCGATACTACAGCGAAATAGATATTTTTCGATTGCTGGTCTATCCGTGGAATTGACACCCCAAGGGTGACCCAGACGATCGTCCCGTCCTTGCGTCGATACCGCTTATCCATCGTGAACTCAGGGATATCCCCAGCCGTCAATTTCGCCATGTTATCCAGACTCTCCTGAAGATCATCCTGGTGGGTAATTTTCATGAAGTCAAGTTCCAACATCTCCTCTCGCGAGTAACCGGTAATTCGACAATATTCCTGATTGATTTCGAGTATCTTCGATGTGTTTAGGTCTAACACGGCGACACCAACTGATCCCTGCTCGAACAGCGCTCGGAACCGTTCTTCGCTTTCCCGAAGCGCCGACACTGCCAGTTCCCGAGCCGTTTCCCGTGATTGGATCTGCCCCATCATGGTATTGAAGCGTTCGTAGAGCGTTCCGATCTCGTCCTCGGACTCTTTTTTAACGCGAATATCATAGTTTAGTCCGGCAGAAACTTTCTCCGTCGCCGCGGCCAGGCTGAGAATCGGTGCCGAAATGGTTCGTTGAAGACGCGTCGCCAGGAAGAATGCCCCGGTGGCAGTCAGCAGGAGCACGACAACACCGACTGCAAGGGTGTTCCGCAGCCCGTGGGTCAACTCGCGGAGGTCCGAGCGGATATATACAGTGCCTATAAGCACGTTGTTCAAGGTAACGTCGTGAACAATATGTAGATGAGTCCTGGTAAACTGGGAAGGTCTGCCGCGAGGCCGTTCCTGCGGAACCGGCGACACAAGTTGCGTATCTCTGCGATAGTCCGCGAGCACGGTACCTTCGGCTGTCCGAATTTCGGCGTAGTCAACAGACACCTGATGTCGGAGTGCAGTCAATATCTTGTCAGCGTCGCCGGCCACATTAAAGGCAATCGCGGCCTGCAGATTATCGCCGAGGACTTTCGCCAATGTTGTCAGTTCGCGTACGATATTACTTTTAAAATCCCGCACCTGAAACGTAAGAATCACTGCGTACGCTGCGAGCAGCGCGGCGATGGTGGTCGCCATCACTATCAAAATTAGTTTATTCTTGATTGTCTGCTGATTAAAAAATGTGCTTCTCATAATCTTGTGTCCGGGCTCCTAGTCTTAAAATAAGCGAACATTCCGATTTCGTAATCTTTCTGGTTTTTCGAGGTGAGATTTGGAAAGGGATTACGATTATGATTACGAGTACGATTAAGAAGAAAATCCAACGAAAAGTTCGCTGGATCTGGGGCTAGTTAGACCCCAATGTCACTAAGTTAAGGATTTGTATGTGTTCGGGGCCGTTGGAGTTCACGCTTCAGCGTGGTATTTCTTTTTAGGAATTTTAAGGACCACGCTAAAGCGTGAACTCCAACATGCGTCCTGAACTCGCCCCATTTCCTTAACTTAGTGACATTGAGTTAGACCCTGTTCGAAAAGGGTTCTCCCCGATATTTATTAGTTAAATTCACTGACGAATTTCTGAATTCTCCGATGACTTTGCACTATTGGGTATGGATTACTTGCAGTTGTCCCTGAGTAGGATAGACATTCCTGTCTGTCCAATCGATACGGTCTGCCTGGACAGACAAGAATGTCTATCCTACTACCTTTTCGAACAGGGTCTGGTTACTACAGTACTTTCTCAGCGACGCGGAAGACTTGTGCCGGTATTTGTAACCCCGCGCGATATAGTGCCGTTTTATTGATGATAAATCGCAAATTATTATTGACCGAAACGAACTCGACCATCCCTCCGCGTGCGGCGAATTGCGGCTGGTCGCTGATGGTCAACACATGACAGGTGCCCGCCGCCTCTGTCAGTAGACGGATTTGACCGTGATCGGGATTATTGATGTAGATAATATGGAAGGCGCCGTAATCCGCTGCCGACGGCAGGGTCGAATGAAAGCTGACCTCGATCGGACGACCGTCGATTCGCTCATCGCTGATCGGACCGAAGGCAGCGGCGACTGCTTTATCCCCGACTACGGCGACCCTTATCGGCGTCCCCGCCTCTGTGGACTTATGCCGTGGCCACTCGCCGAACTGAAGAAAATTGTAAATATATGCTGCCTTGACGGCGCTTTCGCGGTCGTCCGTCTGTGACTGATTCCCGCCCATCGTCACTGTTGCGCACAGCAATATCCACGCAACGAAGACCGGGATAGCGTACCCGCCGGAAAGACTGGGTGTTTTAGAATTAATCATGACATGATTCTCTTGTGGTATTCATCGACGTTCCACCTGTATAGACTGCAAGCAGTCGATTTTTTTACAGTTTATTTCAAAAATCGCTATCGAAATCGAAATCGTTCCTCCTTGTCCCTTGGCTATAGGCAACTGACTCGCACAAAAACTAAACGAGGTTTTCGATCCCGATTTCGACTTCGATTGGTCGTCCCACGCGCTCAGCCTCTATGGGATCACAGTGAAAATTTTTCTTATCTCCCGTCCAGCCAATACCGCAGCCCAACAAAGAAATTTCGCGACTCTTGCGGATGATAGGAGGTTACGAATGTGGTTCCCGGATTGGTGGTTACTCTGGAATCGACATGCCCGTATTCCTCGTCAAATAAATTTCTCACGGAAAATATCAGCCCTAAGTCGCGAATAGTAAAAGCGTTGTCACACGTTGCAGTTAAATTACTTAACACCCAGTTATTCGCGTCGTCACCCCCGAACAACGCACTTCCGGAATCCGTCGTCGGGCTTCTTCGGACATAATTATCCCAGACTATGGTCCAATCAGGATGTGGACGGATAATCATTGATAAATTCAGTTTATACGGGATTATCGTACGGGTATCCTCGTTAGTACTGTCGTTAAGGCTGTCGGTGTATGAGGCGGTCGCATCAAGTTCGATTTTTTGACTGTACCGATAGTTTATTCCAACTTCGGCACCCTGTATGGTACTGGACGCGATATTCTCTTCAATCAACGTAGAACCGGTACCGGAAAAAGACGTGGTCCCGATCAGATCATCGATCTCCGAATAAAAGATTGTGCCCCTGATGCGGCATTGAGAACGCAGTACTGTTTCGAGAGTGACTTCATAACTGTCAATTGTTTCAGATTTCAGGTTCGGATTGGGCGCAATAATTCCTCGCTGCGCCCCTTCATCGACGGACGGTGGTCGATATCCGCGCTGATAATTTAACTTTAACGCCCAATCCTCACTGAAATAATAGGTAGCCCCCAGACGCGGCAGAAGTTCCGACGGATATCGCGATTCCGTTGAATCGATATAACGGAGTCCGGAAACAGCATAAAAATTATCCCGGGGCGTCCATTCCGTTTGAAGGTAAATAGCATAATTGTCGCGATTTTGCTCGTTATTTTTCTGCGGCGCAATCCGCTTTCCCGGGTCAACGGTGCCGGCAACCAAGCGGATTGCGGGTGGCCGTTGATGAGTGTGTTCGTAGAACGCTCCACCTACCCAGGTAAACGCGTCGGAATGGGCGAAGGTCAGTTGATTATCGACAATGAACGACTCAGAGCCTAAATCCAGCGACCGGACCATGTTCTGCGTGGTATCGACGGAATACGACTCATCCTCGTCGACTTCTGTTTTTTTGTAGTGACTTTTAAAATTATAACGCAACTTTTGCGTAAGGGGCTGATCGACGTCGAAATAAATTGTGCCCTGATCAACTTTAAGCGCACCGGGGTCTGTTGACGTCAGTGAGGTACCCCACGTGCTGTCAACTCTCGAAAACCGGTACCCTAATCGAATACGTTTTTCAAATTCGGCATAGCCGTGTATGTCGTAATTATTCGATGACGGACTCTCAAAAGTGTCATTATCATATACAACCAGCGATCCGTCGGGATTCTTCGATACAGGGACTTCGGACAAATCTGAGTCCGTTTGACGCCACGCAGTGAATGATTGAAACAGTCCCCAGTCACCAAACTGCTTTCCGAATCGGACTGACGGGACGTATTCATCGTTGCTGCCGTATAAGAGATCTGCCTGGATGCCATCTACTTCGTCCGGTGTTTTCGTTTGGATATCAATAACGATCCCGAATGCATTTGCACCATGCAATGTCCCACCGGGACCGATAAGAATTTCAACACGTTTGGCGTTAAGAATATCGTATTGGTTAAGAAACCCGCCGAAACCGGGTGATCCGAGAGCAGAAAAAGCCATGTTATGGCCATCAATCATCACAACCGTCTTGCGGCCATGCAAGCCGAGATTACCGACGCCGCGGACGGACTGGGTGAGTCCAAGATGGGTATTGACGATATCAACCCCGGGGACGTCCTGAATAAGATCAGAAAGCGAGGTCCAGCCGCGAATTCGGATATCTTCATCCGTGTATACATACACTGTGGAAGGAATCAGGCCCAAGCTACGCTCGGTGTGTGTGCTGATTGAAACGCTTGCGAGTTCTGCAAACGAAAGGTTGAAAAAGTTATCCAGCGGTAATTCCGATTGCGCGGCACGTCCACAGGCAACCGCCCCTAATAGGATAAGCCCCGTAGAAACGGTCATTAATCCGGCCTTGGTGGACGATATGCGCAGTCTAGCGCGAGATGTTCGAATAGCGAAACAATTTCTCATGATATTTACGTCTGGATGAGACTACAGGCAGTCGATTTTGAGCTCTAGTTAATTTCTGTCCTGAAATAGAAAAGTAACGCGGTCATTGTCATTCACAGCGTTCATTCTGTCCCGCGGACAGCCCGTCTCGCCCCGCCGGCGGGGCTCGGCTCCTGACTGCGTGGGTGTTTTTTTACTCAGCTGCCAGCCTGCGCCCTAGCGAGGCCTGGCCCCGCGACCGCGGGGGCCGAGCTACTTTTGACTCGCCAGATCAACACAAATCGGCTATTTCAGGACGAGAACCAGTTACCCAGAATGATGCAGCTCGATAAAGGAATTACGCGACTTCTGTGGACGACGAGAGGTGATGAACTGCGTTTTCGGATTGGCCATCTGCCCTCTTTGAATCCACGTGCAAATCATCGCCTTTCCAACACGCTAACCGGTCTAACGACGAATGTAAGTAACCAAATCAAATACACCCTTGAAAATAAAACTTGGACGGCGGTTCAGAGCAAACGTTGATCGCCCGAAATCATCCCCCTATTGCGGACTCCACTTCCTCGAGTAATACCTTTTTAATCCGCAAGATAAGCTCTCTCCCGAAAGCCCACCGTATTTTCAGGCCGAAAAAACAGTGCCAACAGCTATACCGCAGGCGGTACAATTTTGGGACGACTTCAAAATGGTTGAGTAAGAGACTCCGAACGGTATGTTTTTAACCGGCATCATGTCGCGCCATCCGCTTTCGCGAGAGCGCCATAGCTTCAGCGGAGGCACTAGCCGACGTAGGCGACGGCGGAAGCCACCTTGGGCGACGCCTGGTCAAAAACTCCGCGATTGTTGGTATAAATAACCGCTGAATGATCGTCGCAAAACAACGATCATCTATGGCAATGGAACGTCATTCAATGTAGGTTAACCCAGTGGATGGGCGTTGCTGATTTTCAGCGTCCGTTTTGCAGCGAGGATCGCATGAATTCTTCCGGCGAAGTGGGTATACGCCGGGAGCGGCCGTCGAACTCGTCTCGTATCCGCTCTTAATCCGTAAAGAAACTGTTCAGTCATAATTCTGGAAAAACAATGAAAACACAGGTTCTTATCGCTGCCTTACTATTCGCTATAGTCGCGCATGCAGAAGAAGATACGGATAAAACGGAACCTGACGATTTTTTTACAATGTCGTTCAGTGAACTGGCGAATGTTGAGATCACCGGTTCAACCCTTTCCCCGGAAAACCTCAAAACTGTCCCGTCTGCCGTTACAGTTTTCTCCCATAATGAAATCAAACAACTGCCGTTCGATACACTGGATGAACTGATGAATCTCGTCCCTGGATTCCAGTCGTATCGCTCTTCTGCATCGTCGTTGGATTATCCATATTCGTCACGGGGACGAAGTATCGGCACTAACGGCGCGGAAATTCTACTGCTGGTCGATGGTCAACGCCTTAACGATCCCCGCACCGGCGGCGGCGTCAAACTTATCCAAAAATTTCCGCTCATGTACATCGAGCGGGTCGAATTTATTCGCGGTCCCGGAGCGGCAATTTATGGATCCAACGCGATGATGGGAGTGATTAATATTATCACCCGTTCCGATGTCAACGAGTTGGCCGCTGGTTATGGAAGCTTTAACCGTCGGCAAGCGTATCTGCTCGCCTCACAGCAGATAGGGGATGTGGGAATAAATCTCTTTGGCCACATCGACAAGGACGACGGAGAAGATTATCATGCGCAGGACGGCTTCAATCCCGGTCGCGTCGATACCGATGATCCTCGGGACCTGGCCGATTTCAACGCTAAAATTGACTGGCGAAAAACTCATATTCACCTTCAGCACTATCAATCCAGGTCCGAAAATTTTTACATTACGAATCATCTGTCGAACGATTTCAACCGGCGCGACGCCGAATTCAATTCGATTTCCCTGAGGCAGGACTTCGACTGGGAGTCGATCGCATCATCGATCTGGCTGAGCTACAGCCGTTCAGATGTTCGTTCACATGGGCAATTGACCGCACCGGGCGCTCTTACTGCCGTCAGCGACCCGCCGAGTAATGACGCCCTGTTCGCGAGTCCGGATTTCGATGACTATGAGGAGGTGCGTGTACAGTGGCATAACGACTGGGATATTGACGCCCGAAGTAACTTGCAGCTCGGCATAGAAATGCGGCACATCGAAGCGCCTGAGGCGATTGCAGAGAATAATTTTGACATAAGTGATATTGCTAATGGAATCGTTCCTGTCCGATATTACGGCGGATTGCATGCCACTACGCCGGTACAGGCAGAATCCAGCCGGAATATCGTCGGGCTCTATGGCCAATACCAACGGCAGCTACTTGAATCAACCCGGCTAACTTTGGGGTTGCGCTATGATGATTTCTCCAATATCGGAGATCAACTCAGTCCCCGGGTCGCATTGGTGCAGGAACTGAATGATCACCATACCGTTAAGCTGCTGTTCGGACAGGCATTTCGGGCGCCTTCGGAGAGTGAACTTAATTTAATCAATAACCCCGTGTTCCTGGGCAACCGGGATTTGAAACCCGAAACCGTGCAAAGCTGGGATCTGATCTGGGTGGGACAATGGCCTCGTACGACCGTTTCCCTGGGTTATTTTGAAAACCACTTCAAGGATTCCATTATACAGACCGGCACCGGTGGTGGGTCCCTTCAATATAATAACACAAACCAAGGCCCGACTAGAGGGGTTGAGGTCGAACTTTACCGTGAGCTGAACGAACGATTACGGGTGCGCGCCGCCTATACATATATTTTCGACAAACCGGATGAATCTTTCCGCGAAGCTGATCAAACGGCATCTGCCATTATTAACTATCGGCTAGGTAAGTGGAATGCGAATGTGACCGCCATTTACCACAGTGAGCGGAAATCGCCGGTCGGCGGCAGTACCAGTACCCGAATCACACTGGACGATTACTGGCAGCATTCCGGTAAGCTGAGCTATAACTTTAATCCGGACTGGGAAACCTTTATACAGGTGAAAAATCTGTTGCATGAAGATTACGCGACACCGGCTGAAGGGACGAATCTGACGGATGGCGTACCGAATCGCGGGCGCGAAATATTAGTCGGAATGATTTTGCGCTTTTAGACTGCACGCAGTCGAATTTTCGATTCTGCGATTAGATTCGGTGCCAGGCACATTTAACTAGTTTTAAATATATAAAATCATGAATAATAAATTGTTAAGTGTGAACGGCACCAAATGAGCTAAAATCCGGGTCGGTGGCTGGGAGGAAAAGAGTAATCAACCATGAAACAGGCAGCGGTAATATTATTAGTGATGGTACTAGCGACCGGGGCAACGTTCGCGGATATTCTCACTTTCGACGCGGCTGACGACTTCTTATTAAGTAATCCGAACGGTGCCTGGAGTTACGGTTCCACGGCGTCCCCAGGGAGTGCATTTGGCCGGTTTACTTCCACGAGTACGGCGTTCTTTGGTACGGGGATTCTGGCACATAACACGAGTGGAACAAGTTTCAATATGCCGGCGGTTTTTAAGAACCCGAACGCAACTACCACAACGGTTTTCGGGACGCTCTTTATGGCTGCTGGATCGCTCGCCATGCACCCGGGAAATGTGAGTCCAACTTTTACCGTTACTCGTTGGACAGCTCCTCAAACGGGGGATTTTAACATTTTCGGCGGTTTTTCAGGTGCGGCCTCGGCAACTACGGATGTCCATCTCTTACATAACGGAGCATCTATTTTTAGTGACAATATTAACGGCCTCGGCGATACGGCGTTGTTTTCGCAAACTGTTTCTTTCAGTTCAGAAGATACTCTCGATTTCGTCGTAGGGGATGGCGGGAATGGATTTGGCTCAGATTCAACAGGTTTGAATGCTCAAATTACGTCGATTGTCCCTGAACCCGCGACTTACGCTCTCTTCGGACTCGTATCAATTTGCATCTTTGCCCTCAGAAACCGTCACCGGGCTCCTCTGAAATTTGAGTAATTTGACTGAGAGTTTCACCATGAAGGACATAGAGAGCATGAAGTAAAGACTTTTTATATTTTTCCCTTCATGCTCTTCATGTCCTTCATGGTAGTAAAGCACTATTCGGTTGGCAGATTGCTTCCTTGACCTTTGGCGGAAATCTTCGGCATTCTGAGCCCGTTTCGTATTGTGAAATGTGGGTTAGAAAGGAAACCCACTGGTGGGTTCCTCTGAAACGTAAAAGGTTTTGAGGCTGTAAAAGTCGCGTAGGCATTCCTGCCTGCGTTCAAAAATCGCGTCATTAAGCACAGGCAGGAATGCCTATGTTACTCTGGCCGATCGCCCAATCAGAGTTTCCTTTTATATTAACAGAGTCAGCGTCACCGGCTCGGTCGACGCTCCTATGAATCATAGAAGATCGCCATAGAGTCCTACTAGATTTTTTGCAAACACGTAGAATCATACTTAAAGATCGATTTCTCTCTGGTAGATGACTCCACTCTGGTTCCGCACAACCTGCGAATATTTTCCACATACATCTTCACATCTTCCGCGTCTATCAGCGCGCCGCCCCCCCCCCGAATGCAAGTGCCTCGTCAAGGCGACCCAAGTCCAGCCAAACGCCTCTGGCACCTCACATAGATCAGGCTAGCCTACATTATGCATAAACTTTCTATTGCGAATACGTATCTTGTTTCATCTAAAAGAGTTATGAAGAACGTTGGATCTCGAAATATTTCAATATTATTTCACCCCGACAACCTCCATACTCATTGGCCTAAAACAAGCTACGTATTCTCATGACGAAATTTGTGCATAATCTAGGCTAGTCATTGTATACCGAACGCCTTCGAGTTTTCTCCCAGGCGTTCTGCTGGCCAGCAGAACGCCTGTTAAAATATCGTTCGATATCTCTTGCGTGGTTAGTTCGAAGTCATCCAAAAATTGTACTGCGTGCAGTAGACAAGAAGGTTATATGTAAAATCAGATAATAGACTGCAAGTAGTCGAACATAAGGAGCCCGATAAGGTTGCCAAAGGAAATTGAGTGGTTCTGAAATTTTTCGAGGAATATGGATTTGTATCAAAGCCAATGGGGACTACGCTAATCGCCTACACCAATTTGATAGGTGTAAGTAGAGGAATCCGGTGAGAATCCGGAATGGTCGCGCCACTGTGTGCGGGAACGAAAACCATAAGAGACCACTGTTAGATTCTTGGCATATCTGGAATCGAACGGGAAGGTGTGGTGAGTAGGTTGCCCGCGAGTCAGGATACTCTTCATACAAGTATTTTCGCGATAGAAATGCTTGGCTTAGTATTGATCGCAGTACATGGGTAGTGCTTCACATACGGTTGATGACTCGCGAATGTTCGTTGTTTTTCGGACCGAGTCTGAATTCGGTTCGAATCGATAGCGGCGAAATGAGTATTGTGTGTCAGTCGCCGAGGTGAAGTTCTATTTGTTTACTCCCAGGTCCAGTTTTTAAGCCGGTGTTTTTACGCAAAACATCGGCTTTTTTTATGGGAGATTAACAATGTTATTCAAAAAACGATCACTACTCATCACCGTTGCAATGTTAACAGTATTCGGTACCCCTAATCTGATCGGTAGCGAGTCGAAGAGCGTCGGCGCCGTGTATGAATTCGACGAGATCACGATTACCGCGAATTTGACAGAAACGGAGCGGCGTAACGCGGGGACCGCGTTGACAATTATTACCGCCGCCGAAATAGAAAAGCGGAATGTTCGCGATGTTTCGGATCTTTTACGAACGGTACCAGGTATCCAGGTTACGGCGAACGGTGGTCGCGGGCAAACCAGCAATGTGAGTATAAGGGGCGGTAATACGAGTCATACACTCGTTCTAATCGACGGTGTCCGGGCAAATTCTAATACGGTCGGGAGTTACGATTTTTCCGGGATCCAAGTGGATAACATAGAACGGATCGAAATTCTGCGGGGGCCTCAAAGTTCACTATACGGTTCGGAAGCAATTGGCGGTGTAATCAGTATTTTTACCAGTAAAGGCGCTGAGGGCTTTAAGGTCCGTGGTGTTGTCGAAGCGGGTACGGACCAATCCGCCCATGTTTCGGTATCAACTGCCGGTGGCGGCGAGATTGGAGATTTCAGCATTAGCCTGGGTCACGATGAGGCGGATCAAATATTTGCCGCTCGCGAAACGGACAATCACGAGACCGATCCGTTCCGCAATAGCAGTGTTTCTGGGCGGTTCGGATTGAACTTACCACACGAATTACGACTGGACGTGACCGGTAGATATCTAAACGGAGAATCCGAGTTCGACGGGTTTATGTTCGGGGTCGGCGCGGTTGATGGAGAGAATACGCGTAACATTGAAGAGTATCAGCTTACTGCCAAAGCTGAAATGCCGTTAACCGACCGAATTAAGCAAACTGCCGGCATAGGCTACCATGACAATAGCGTCGATGGCGTCGATACCGGCTTTAAGTTCGAGTTTCTTGTCGATACTCTCGAGTTTTGGTCGCAGTCGGACATCGTTATAACGGATAGCGCCCTGTTGTCCCTCGGTTATAAACGGCGCGATGAGAACGGTGAGAATAAGAATACATTCAGCGACGGGACAAATACCGACGCCTTCTACGGTCAACTGCAAATCCAAGCCTACGACAGCGTTTCTGTTGCTGTAGGGATTCGTAACGACAACCACTCGGAGTTCGGTGGTGAGACGACCTATCGTGCTTCGGGGGCGTGGCAAATCGAAGATACCGGACTGCGTTTACACGGAAGTTGGGGAACTGGATTTCGGGCGCCGTCATTCAACGAGTTGTTCTTTCCCGGATTCGGCAATCCAAACCTGGACGCGGAGGAGAGTACAGGCTACGACATCGGGATTGAGTGGACTTCTTCAATCCCCGGCGTATCGATTGATATCACGTATTTCAATAATAAATTTGACGATCTTATCAGCTTTGATTCGAGCATTTCACTCGCGAACAATATCAGCGAAGCCAGTGCGGAAGGAGTTGAGGCCAGAATCGAAGCGCAGATTACGAAGTCAATGTTACTTGGAGCTTCGTATACTTTTACTGATTCGGAGAATAAGGACACCGGGAAGATGCTTCCCCGACGCGCGCAACACCGCGTCACGGGGTTTCTGGATTTATCGATCACCGACCGCTTAAGCGCTTACATTTCGGTGGAGGCATCGGATAACACCATTGATACTGATCGAACTCAGATCGATGACTTTATTAACGTTAACGCGTCGGCGGAATACGTTGTGAACGAGTCTATCAAAACGTATGTTAAGATACAGAATATATTCGACGAGGATTACGAAGAAGTAAACCTGTTCGAGATCCCGGGATTTACTGCGTTCATCGGGGTTAAGATCGGACTATAGGGGTGCAAGCACCCGGATCTTCTAATAGCGCAGAGTGCAGCCCCAAGCGGCCGATTTTTGAACTTAGGCTATATGCAGTCGTGATCGTTCAAGGTCGGAGCCGCGGTCGATACTGCAAGCAGTAAAATTTTCGGACGACTTCAAACCAAGTACGTAAGAGATATCGAACAATTTTCTTAACCGGCATTCTGCTGGCCAGCAGAATGCCTGGTCGAACAAGCGGGGGCTAACGGTATAGGGCATAATGGACGATTATTTGTACAGAGGGGTATTTTCGGATCAGAAGATTCGGTTTAGTTATGCGCTGACGACGGACGTGGTTAATAGGGCTGTGCTGGCGCACGGTTGCGATCCGGTCTCGGCGCATATTCTTGGACGCGCTTTAACAAGTGCCGTTTTGATTTCACCGCTACTGACCGACGACGAACGTTTCACACTACGCTGGAATTATTCCGGAGTCGTTAAGTCCATCGTTATCGACGTTGGAGCAAAGGCGGATGTACGCGGTTTCATCGCCCCGAATACCGTGGACGATGGTGCAACGGCCGAAACCGAATTATACGGAGACGATGGCAAAGTAATTTTGATCAAATCGTCTTCTGAGAAGGTACTTTCGACGGGTGTGACCGAAGCGCAACTAATGGATGTCGTCGAAGACCTTACGATGTTTTTTGCGATCAGTGATCAGATCGAGACTGCGATTCTCGCTCTGATCGGATTTAGCAGTAATCCGGAGTGCCCCGTCGCCGTATGTCAGGGAATAATGATACAAGCGATGCCGGACTGTGATTTGACTGAATTCGATGAATTTCGAAATCGACTCAGCGGCGAGGAACTCAGGAGATTGGTCGGCGCGCAACCGGAGATCGATAATTATTTCGAACGCGTCCTGAGCGAATTATCCGGAGTTAAAGGGGTTGTCCCAAGGGCGGAGTCGTGTCCGGCACCCACGTTTCTGTGTAATTGTAATCGCGATAAGATACTCGATATAACGGGCACTCTCGCGGACAGCGATATTGAAGAATTAGCGAATACTGGCGAGAAATTGACCGTAAAATGCCAGTTCTGTAGTCGAGACTATCGACTCACTGCGGCCGAAATAAGTACACAACGCAAGAGATGCAATTAAGTAGGAAATGAGGTGAATATTCCATCAGCATTTAATCGTTGGCGCCCGCATCCGTGGCACGGATTAGCCGTTGGTCCAGAGCCGCCGAGGCTGGTTCATGCGTATATCGAGATAACACCTTTCGACCTGATTAAGTACGAAGTAGACAAAACAACCGGGTACTTAAGGGTTGACCGTCCGCAGCGAACTTCTTCGCAACCGCCGGCATTATATGGATTCATTCCACGTACCTATTGCGGAAATAGGGTGAAATCTCTTTCAGAAAAGGCTGAACGGGGTGACGGTGATCCGCTTGATATCTGCGTCGTCAGTGAACGTCCGATTAACCGTTCAGAGGTTATTCTAAATACCCGAGTTCTGGGCGGACTTCGAATGATCGATCATGGCGAGGCAGATGATAAAATCATCGGGGTTCTGGCGAATGACTTATTCTGGTCGAAGGCAAAAGAATTATCCGACCTTCCTGAAGTGTTGATTGAACGAATTCATCATTATTTCAGTACTTATAAGCTTGTCCCGGGTGAGGAGTCGAAAACCTATATTCAATGTGTCTACGGGTACGCGGACGCGCTGAAGGTTGTGGAAGCGTCCATGGCCGATTACGAGGATGAATTCGGGAACGGTAGTGATCAGGGTAGCCTAAACTGATTCGGAACGATAAAGAGAAGACAGGCGGACTTTTCCCCGCTACCAACTGAATAGCCGGTTAAATGCTGTACAGCTCCGTGTTCGCCGGGATCGTCAAGGTCTCAACCTGGCGGCCAGGAGAGGGAGCGCCCCCCAAGAATGTGTATATGGAGATGGAATACCGTTTGACTGGCGCCTTCACCGTTATTTACGACCAGTCGGAACGCATCTCCGATACCCTGATCGGCTGCGATTTTCCTGGCTACTAGCATTAGATGCCCTAGTAGCGCCTGGTCTTCCGAAGTCGCGTCAGCCAATTTGGCGATTGGCTTCAATGGAATCAAAAGGATGTGTACCGGCGCTTGCGGACTTACATCCTTAAAGGCCAGGCACTGCTCATCTTCATATACGATATCCGCCGGAATTTCCCGCCGTATAATTTTCGCAAAGATCGTATCAGACATGTATCAAGTCCCTTGATAAATTTTCGATTTTCGATTGGAGATTGTCACTTCGTTGCCACCTCGTGGTGGCCCGTCTCGCTCTGCTCGGCTGTCGATTTTGTTCTGTCGGAAGATTCTTCTCAATAACATTGGGTAGAGTTGTATGATTGCAAAGGCGTTGTTGTAGAGCGTCCAGCGCGCGTACGTTAATGAGCGTTCCCCACAAGATATATAATTTAACGTTTCGGATGATATTGACAATCGCTTTAGCAGTGGAGACGCGAGTATTAAGCGAAGTGAGAAAATGAACGACTTAGACAAGAAACAAGATGCAGCATGGGTTCGGCGGTTACTGGAATGGTACGATACGAATAAACGTATACTGCCGTGGCGGTCGTCGCCGACGCCGTATTTCGTTTGGATCAGTGAAATAATGCTGCAACAGACGCAAGTTGATACCGTTATCCCGTACTTCGAAAGATTTGTTCAAAGGTTCCCGACGGTTTCGGAACTTTCTGGAACGGATATTGAAGACGTTCTGAAGGTATGGCAGGGGCTCGGCTACTATGCTCGTGCCCGAAACCTGCACAAAGCAGCCGGAGTAATCAGCGACAATCACAACGGAATTTTCCCGGAATCGGCTGTTGAACTTCAAAAGCTTCCCGGAATCGGAGAGTATACGGCCGGCGCGGTGGCGAGCATCGCGTTTGGTGAAGCGGTTCCAGCCGTAGATGGGAACTGCCTTCGTGTATTCGCGCGTTTTTGGGGGATCTCGGACGTAATAGACGAGCCGAAAACGAAAGAATGCATACGTTCTCGTCTTGCCGGCTATGTTTCTGAAGGCAATCCGTCGGGATTCAATCAGGGAATCATGGAGCTCGGTGCGCTTGTTTGTCGCCCGACTAACCCCGACTGCGGTCAATGTCCGATTAAATCTGGTTGCATGGCATACGAGAAGTCTTTGACCGCGGTTTTGCCAGTACGGAAGCCGAAATCGTCTGTCCCGCACCGCACCCTCTTTGCCGCGGTGGTGTGGCGTGATGATAAAGTTTTCGTGATGAGACGAGAGTACGATGAAATGCTTGGTGGTCTTTGGCGGTTCCCCAACGTCACGGTTAAACCGGGAGACGAAACGTCAGAAAGTTTGGGGAAGATAGTGGAAGAACAGATAAGTTTTCGCGCCCGTATAACCGGTAAGTACGGCCAGATTAATCACGCGTATACGCATTTTAAAGTATCGATTACAGTGTTTCGGTGCGAGTTCAACGAGGGCACGGCGATTAGTTCGGAACTGCGCGAGACGCTGGTTAATGTCGCCTGGATCAGTCTCGAAGACGTCGAAGAATATCCCTTTGACAAGGCCTCGCTGAAAATCATTGATTTGATTCGAAGTGTCGACTTTTCGTGAATGATGCGAGCGTCGGTCCTTCTTGAAACTCGAATATTCTTGAGGCAGGTCATCTTTTTGATTTCGGATCGGCGAGGCGGTCTTTGGAGTTCAAGCTTTAGCTTGTGAGTCGCTCTTGCGGCACGTTACAGATTGAACTCCAAAATCCGCATAACCCAAGTATCGTAATTTGATTAAGGAACCGTTTCGAGTCGTAGTTTCAGGACCGCAAACTCCTGATTAAAGCCCGGTGGAACGGAGGAGTTTCTTTTTATCTCGGCCCCGTAACTTCCGCTTTCGTATATCGTCTACTCTGTCGTCGACAGTTCCGCGAGGATCTCTCCCATTCGAGTATCTTCAGGGAATTCTTCGGTGTAGGCGGTTGTCTTTTCGACCAGAAACGGGACGAATGGGACAGGGACAAAGCAGTTTTTCAGGTTTTCGTATTCTTCATAAAGCCGCGTCAAGTACCAGGATCTCTTTTCTTTCGTGTCGGCCCCTTCGTAATAACTTTCAAGATTACCGAGATAATACTTTCTCGCCCATGGGTCTTCGATATACCACAGTCCTTTGTGCATGACTTCCAGTATCCGGACTCGCTTGGTAATCGGAGTTTGTACCTGGAAATTTCGGAAGTACGAGAAGAAGGCGTCCGGGGAAGATGTCGGCAAGGCATGCAGGAACGGGTAGGCTGTTACTTTTCGTGGCAGCAAACGTTGATCTATTAAATCCGGAATGATTGCCGGTGTACGATAAAACAGGTGTATCGGCGCTTCGTATTCGATAAACGGTGCCTCATCACTATTCTCCACGGGCGCTCGGGTTTGCAGCATCTGGTCTACGACGTCAGTGTCTGCCATATGACGGAGTAGTACCTCCTCGAAATTCTGTATTCTCGAATTTGCGATCGCGATTTTAAGTTGGTCGAATACTCTGCGACCTTCAGCAAGGTCGATTTGACGTTCGCTTTTATAGCACGTGATTATCAGATCTTTTTGGCCGGAATACCAAATGTCCAAGTCCGGGAATACTTTTCTTAGGGAGTACAAGACTGACAAAACGATCGAGTCAGACGTCTCATAGGTTTGCAGCCATTGAGTAAAGGTCCCGTCGTCGTTCAATGACTCAACAACCTGTTGATAGTACTCGACTGAGAATAAATTTCCGATTCCGGCGATCCACGGATTGGACGGTTCGCTGATGATTACGTCGTACTTATCGTCCGCAAGGTTCAGAAACGTCTTGGCATCTTCCACATGGATCGCGATCTTTGGATTCGATGCAAGGTCATGGTTAACTTCGGAGAAATACGGTAGCGCCGTGATCACGTCCTCGGAAATCTCGACTACATCGACGGATTGCACTGAATCCGGCAGTGAACTCACGTGCGCTGTCGTCCCCGTTCCCATCCCGATAACCAGTGTTCGTTTACCTCCCGGTGCGACTAAATTTGGAATTAATCCAAGTAAAGTCTGAGTAATCAAATCCCCATGAATACTCGTGCTTGCGTCGGCTTTGCCGTTAATAAAGAGGGCGCGGTTTCCCGAATCCTCCTCGGTCACAGCGATCGTGGAAGTTACTCCTTCGTTATAAAACAGGATCTTATACTCACTTGAGAAATGCTCAACGTAATCCGTGAACGAGTCGTATGTCTGCTGATTACGGTGTCGAAATTCCGATGACAAGAAGACGTAAGGATTAAAATCTGGAACCCGCACGAACGTAATTATGAATAGTATCAATAATCCGCCCGCAAGCCCGTATTTCGTCGCGCGTCGCGCATCCCATATCGCGAATAAGAGTAAAATGATGACAGCATTAATTCCCAATCCGATGAAAATCGTGTTCAGTGTTCCGATTGCCGGGATTAGAAATAATCCGGTGGACAGTGCTGCGAGAATAGTCCCGAACGTGTTAAAGGCGAAAAGAGTCCCGATTTTCTCTCCGACGCAGTCTAATTTGGACATCACGCCAGCGCCTAACATCGGCAGTATCATTCCGGAAAACAAACTTGCTGGGAACATGACCACGGCGCACAATGCCGCCTGCAGTAAGAAAAAGACTGGATAGGTTTGCGACGAATGGGTTAAAGAATTGGATAATATATGAAAGATATACGGCAGCCGGTTATAAATCGGCAAGGTTGCAATGATTGTGACGATTAGCAGGATTTCCAGAATAATAACACTGAAAGTGATGTCCTTGACTCGATCGATAAAGTACGAGACGATTAGGCTACCAACTGCGATTCCGAGAATGAATACGGCGAGCATCAGGGAAAAGGAGTAGGTCGATGACCCCAGTACGTTAGATAAGATGCGAATCCACGCAATCTCGTAGAGCATTGCGGCGAGGCCCGACAGAAACGCGACTCGCATTAGGCATCTTGTTTCGTCAATCGAGAAAAATCGCCGGCCTGGCGTTTCCGTATCTACTACTGTCGGCTTCGCTACTGAATCGTCTTTGATCCGGTCTTTTAACGCGTAGACGACAAGGCCGATAAGGATATTTATTGCCGCAGCCGCGTATAAGGACGGTTGCAGGCCGAATAAACGAATTAAATAGAATCCTGCGAGTATGCACCCGATCACAGCGCCGAGGGCGTTTATGAAATAAAGTCTGGAAAGGTTACGTCCCGAGTAAGATGGGTGCCGGATGATATACTTCGATATTACCGGTAAGGTTCCTCCCATCAGGACCGCCGGGCCCGACATGATCAGGAAGGAAATAACGAATTTAGTGATGAGTACGGTGGTAAAATTCGTGTCATTCGTTATCACACGAACGAATGCTGATTCGCCGAGTTTCATCAAGAACGGGAATGCGAGCGCATACACGCCAATTCCTGCTTCGATCAATGCATATAAACGCAATTGGCAGTTCGTTTTCTCCGCATACCGCCCGAAAATTCGACTCCCGACGCCGAGCCCGAGCATGAACGTGGAAAGTACGATCGCCTGCGAATACGCGCCGGCGCCCAGAAAATGCGCCATATACTTTTCCCAAATTACTTCATATACCAGGGCCGTTATGCCTGAGAGCAGAAACATAGCGAATAGCAGGCAATCGAAGTGGGATTTTTTCATAGGTTGTTGGATGGTCTGAGTGGTGAAATGTCGGGGTGTTGGATACCTGATTACCGAGGAGCCCACCAGTGGGTTTCCTTTTTAACCCACATTTTGCAATCTAACACTGCATTACTTTTTCAGCGCGTTATGAAACGAAATTATCCCCTTCGCAATACTTACGGCCAGTGCATGCTGGTATACCTGCGATTCGAGCTTACGCTCTTCGGCGGCGTTCGATAGAAATCCGGACTCAATCAATACCGCCGGACAACTCGCTTCCCGCAACACCTGCCATCTGTGGTACTTTAGCCCGCGATCACGAGCACCTGTGGTAGATAACATTTGCTGATGAATTTCGTAACCCAGTCGTGAGTTTAGACGATCAAACTCGTTGCCGCGCACGGATTTTCTTTGTACTTTCGACTGTGTCGTCGACGAAGCGCCGCGCGGGGTAACAATAAAAGTTTCTATACCCGAGACATTCTTATTATGCGTCGCATTGCAATGGATGCTGACGAATAGGTCGCCACCCCACTTCTGGGTAGCGACACCACGTCCCCTTAAGGAAATGTACTCGTCGGTCGTCCTCGTCAGAGCCACGACGTAACCGTACGGTTCAAGTATATTTTTTAGATCTTTCGAGATCCGTAGATTTACGTTCTTTTCCAATACCCGACTGCCGACGGCGCCATTATCTTTGCCACCGTGACCGGGATCAATTATAATGCGCCGTAGCGGATGTTTCGGGAGTCCCGTGTCTCGTAGAATTGGATCGATTAAAGAAACGAAATCCATCTGCGAAATAAACGCCGAAGTCCGGTCGAACCGTGGTTCGAAATTAAGGTAGACAATTGCGGTGCCGATCTTTGCTTTACGCTTTCCGTTGGTTAAAACGATTCGACGCTGCTCCGATGACAACTCGACAGAATTGTAATACTTCGACATATCGAATCGGAAGTATTCAGCGATATCCGCTATGTAAAGATGTGGTTTTCCGCCGATAATGCGGGAGCGAATTGTGAATTCGCTATGCGCAGCGGGTGTAAGAACAACGGAACAGACTAAGGCCGCTAAACAATGCTTCCACGGCCTTACGGGCTGGCGACGATGGGGGGAAACCCGGCATGCTACGGTTCCGGTATGGGAAACCGATTCGGTTTCATAGATACGAAGAGGATTTGTGACGGAGGTCTGCTTCAAACCAGAGATATCGTTTCTTCCTACGGACAAGATAACACTCGTTTGTGGGTCAATTAGCCTGCAAGCAGTCCGATTTCTGGACGGCTACGAATTTGCCACCCGACAGATTCCGAACGGCCGTCCTTCATGCTGGACAGCACAACGATGGCGTGATAGGTGATGGCTGGTTAAAAAAATCGAAGGTGATAAGTATAAGGTTATACCGCCGGCGATCTCATTCTGTATCGGGATTTATTAACAAGCGGTACAATTTTCGGTCCGTATGGTATGGACTCCGCTCGTGCGGTCCGCACAAGCGGACTCTGAGAATACGGAGAGACGACTTCAAAATGATTGAGTAAGAGACTCCGAACGGTATTTTTTTAACCGGCATAGCCACCTTGGGCGACGCCTGGTCGAAAACTCCGCGATTGTTGATATAAATTCAAGCTCGGGATCGGCGGCCGGTGTTCCCGCCGCGTTATCCAGATATGTTATCGTCTTTCTGCCTTTTCTTGCAATCCACGAGATAATCAACAAGGGCGTCGTGAATTTCAAGCAGATGATCGTTCACAATTCTGAACATCATCAAGTATCTTTCGCTCTTGTCCGCTTTCGATTGAATCTCGCCCAGAATCTCGTTGGTTTGCCCAAGTGCCCGTTTCGCTAGAATGATGCTCCCGTTCAATTGTTCGAACGTTCCGTCACCGATACTCAGGGAAATGTACGAGAGCAGTCTTCCGAAATAAAACAAAACTTTCACGCCCCAGAACCGATCTTCAGTGTCCAACGCCGACGCGATGATGTTACACCAACCAAGGGTCAGTTGTCGGGTCTGTTGGTATACAGGGCTGTTCTCGTAAAAGAGATAACTGTCCGGGTGGTCTGTTTCACCGGAATCGATCGTCTCATTGCTGATATCGGTTTTAGGCTCCTCTATCTCTTGCGTATCGTTGTATAACTCATCATCCCATTGGAAATCGTCAAATTGGAGCATCCCGTAGTCGCCTAGACGCGTTGCGATCAATTCTTCGGCGTCGGGCAGGTCCCCGTATCTCTCCATCATCCGGAAAAAGCGTGAAGTAATATGGTCGTTGTACTTTAAAGCGTTTTCCCATTCGTACTCCTGCCAATTATCGCTGTTCTCCCAATCCGGGCTAAATTTTCTTTCGTCTGTCATAATCCTCCGAAACCTGTATTTTCTTTAGCCAGCGCGCGACGGCACTGGCGCAGAAATTGAGTTTTTAGAGCCAATCAGACTCGTTCGAAAAGGAATCCGGGCCTATCCCTTGAGGGTTGCGCTTGGGGTGCAGTTACACTACCATCACGCGGCCGACTTTTCCATTTTTCTACCTGAAAATTTTGACGTTTTTTCTCACGATATTCTAATTCTGCTTTTTCAGGGGCACTTAAGCAGACGGGTTGGCTGGACAATCGGTCAGTCCAGCCCCCTGAAATGGGCCGCTCCGGCCAACAGGCCTGCAGTTTCTGAGCCTCAACCGTAGTATCCTGTTTCCCCTAATAGTTCTTCGATCCTGAGCAATTGATTGTACTTGGCGGTCCGATCGCTCCGACTGAGTGAGCCAGTTTTGATCTGACCGGCATTGGTGGCGACTGCGATATCCGCTATCGTGACGTCTTCGGTCTCACCGGATCGGTGTGATACGACCGCCGTGAAGCCAGCGCGATGGGCCATTTCGATCGCGTCCAGTGTTTCCGTTAGCGTCCCGATCTGATTGACTTTCACGAGGATCGAATTGGCGCTCTGTTCCCTGATGCCGCGTTCGAGATATTTCACATTGGTTACGAAAAGATCGTCGCCAACTAACTGACAGCGATCTCCCAGTTTTTTCGTTAACAGATTCCAACCATCCCAATCTGATTCCGCCATACCATCTTCGATCGAGTCGATTGGATACTTGGCAACTAACTCTTCGAGGTACGTCGCCATTTCCTCAGATGATCTCCGTATCGGGGTGCTGTCGCCAGCGGACTTCTCGAAAACATATTCGTTATTGCTGAAGAACTCCGAGGATGCGACGTCGAGCGCTATGGATACCTGACCGCCATCGGCTTTGCGGCCCGGTTTGTAACCGGCATCGCCTATCGCTTTCAATATAACTTCGATAGCGTCTTCGACGCTTTCTACGTTCGGTGCGAAACCACCTTCGTCACCCACGGCTGTGCTTAGACCGCGTGCCTTCAGAACACCTTTCAGCGCATGAAAAACCTCTGTTCCCATACGTAGTCCTTCACTGAAACTTGTAGCACCGACCGGGCGGATCATAAACTCTTGAAAGTCGATCGGTGCATCCGAGTGCGCACCGCCGTTGATAATATTCATCATTGGTACCGGTAGTCTCTTGGCGTTGGTGCCGCCGATGTAACGAAAAAGCGGTAACTCTAAAGCGTTAGCGGCGGCATGCGCCGTCGCAAGCGATACGCCGAGCATCGCGTTTGCGCCCAAGTTGCTCTTAGTCGGGGTTCCGTCGAGTTCGATCAGCATCTGATCTATCCCGGTCTGGTCAACCGCGTCCCAGTCTATGAGTTCCTCTGCGATGACGTCGTTCACGTTATCGACTGCTTTCAGTACGCCTTTCCCAAGGTATCGCTGGGGATCGTTGTCTCTGAGTTCCAGGGCTTCATTCTCCCCAGTTGACGCGCCTGACGGGACGGCGGCTCTACCCATGATTCCAGATTCCAGTATGATCTCTACTTCTACAGTCGGATTTCCGCGTGAATCCAGTATCTCCCTCGCATTAACATCTTCGATGGTCGTCATTATAAAATCCTCGTATCATTGGGTAGTGCTTAAACGGAACCCCCTCGTGAACTCTGCCAGAAGGTATTCAAGCACCCGTTAATTAAATATACCGAACGTCTTCATCCCGCATGCGGAACGAAAAATCGTTCGGAGTTTCTTACGCAATCAATTTGAAGTCGTCTCTCCGCATTCTCGGAGTCCGCTCGTGCGGGCCGCACGAGCGGACTCCATAATGGACCGAAAATTGTACCGCGTGCGGTATAGTTGCGTAATTCGGTTTGAAATCTAATGTAATCTTAAGTGTTGGAGCGCAAGCCGTCCGATTTTGAGACCGCTTAAGATCCGTCACGTAGCAAATTAAAACTGGACTTCGGAAACGCGACGGGGATCAGTAAGTATACGTAATAAAAGTTGTTTATCGTTTAACGAGATGTATCTTGATCGTTCAAGCGTGCCGACGTGACGTTCTGAACAAGAAATGGCACGCAAGTGAACGGCGAATAACCTATATGACGCATCACACCTGCCGCGACTGTAAATTCGCGGGAATAATAGCATTGATTGATCTATAATCAATAAAACATAACCGCCGATTCATTCTCGTAATTTTTCCGCCGGATCCGCGCGGGGCGTTACGACAAGCAACGCGTTAGTGATCAAAGGCATCGTAACCCAGGTTTTTTTCGGCATTCTCGTGCCTGCCTGAGTTGATATTTATCAAGTATGACGGGATACCACTCGGAATCTTTCGCGTGCTTCAAGAATATAGCCGTTCGGTAATCGGACTGCTTGTCGTTTTATCTTAATGTATACGGCCCGCGATCTCTCCGCATAAGCGCGAGTCCCGAACATTCTGAATCGGGATTTATTAACAAGCGGTACAATTTTCGGTCCATATGGAGTCCGCTCGTGCGGTCCGCACGAGCGGACTCCGAGAATGCGGAGAGACGACGTCAAATTAATTGCGTAAGAGACTCCGAGCGATTTTTCGTCCCGCATGCGGGATGAAGACGTTCGTTATAACTAGGGTACACAGATGTTCAATACAATCGATGAAGTCGTACAAAGTTTGAACAATGGTGAAGTGGTCGTTGTCCTGGACGATGAGACGCGGGAGAATGAGGGCGATCTGGTGCTGGCGGCGGAGTTCGCGACTCCCGAGGCAATCAATTTCATGGCGACCTACGGGCGCGGACTTATTTGCGTCCCGTTGACGGCTGACCGCGCAGCTGCTCTTCATCTTTCGAAGATGGTCACTACCCGTGACAGATATGATACGGCTTTTACTGTATCAGTCGATGCTCGCGAAGGAATAACCACCGGGATTTCTGCAGCTGACCGAGCCAAGACAGCGCAACTGCTCGCTGATCCGGTGTCGTCACGTTCGGATTTCGATTTACCTGGTCATATATTTCCCCTGATCGCATGTGACGGCGGTGTCGTTAACCGTCCAGGGCACACGGAAGCAGCCGTAGATTTAGCCCGTATCGCGGGATTGCGTCCTGCGGGGGTGATATGTGAGATCATGAACGATGACGGTAAAATGGCGAGGTACCCGGAATTGGAAGCGTTTGTGAGGAGGCATAAACTCAAGTGGTGTTCGATTCGAGATATTGTCCGTTATCGTCAACGCACCGAATGCCAGATTGACAAGACCGGGACTGTGAAGATTCCAACGCAGTATTCGGATCGCGATTTCGATCTTCACTGCTATGTCACGTCCTACGACGATTGCGAACATTTGGCTTTGGTGTACGGTGATGTGGCCGGCTGTGAGAATGTGGTCGTGCGTGTGCACAGTGAGTGTTTAACCGGCGATGTTTTTCATTCGACCCGCTGTGATTGCGGTGACCAACTGGAGAAGGCCCTGGAAACAATTGTTGAAGAGGGAACGGGGATTTTGATTTACTTACGCCAAGAGGGACGCGGGATTGGGTTAATCAAGAAGATACAGGCGTACAATCTACAGGACCATGACGGGCTTGATACGGTAGAGGCCAATGAACGTCTTGGGTTCCCGCCTGATTTACGGGAGTACAGTGTCGCGGCGCAGATATTAAAGGATTTATCGATCGTTAGCATCCGGTTAATTACTAATAACCCAGGGAAGCTTAACGAAATAAAAGAATACGGCGTTGAAATTGTTGATCGTATACCGATTGTTGTACAGCCGCGACGGCAGAATGAATTTTATTTAAAGACTAAGAAGGATCGACTCGGCCATTTGCTATAGAATTCGAGTTTAAGGTTGTTTGTTCAAGATTCAGCCGATATTTCAATACTTCTTCAGCCGTACAACCTTCGTAACTCATTGATATCAGGCCAGCTAAAAGTGCTCGTAACGAAATTGATGCATAGATCAGGTTAACGACGTAATAAGTCTCGAACGATATTTCGAAAACGCGAAGATGTTCAGTATAATAGCACTATGAACTCAGATGAACCGAATACTATTGAAGCGTCGCTTGAAGCTAATAATCTAAAATTCGGTATCGTCTGTTCGCGTTTCAACGACGGATTCGTAAGGACGCTCCTTAGTGGCGCGATAGATGCAATCGTGCAACATGGCGGCCGAAGTGACGATATAGATGTCGTCTGGGTGCCGGGTGCCTATGAGATCCCCTTGTTGGCGAAGAAGTTGGCGTCTTCCGCCAAATATGATGCGGTTATCGCATTGGGTGTCGTTATTCAAGGAGCAACTCCGCACGCGCACTATATCAACACCCAAGTATCTCACAACCTGGCCGCAATCAGCTTGTCCACCGGGATCCCGGTGACGTTCGGAATAATAACGGCCGATAACCGTGAACAGGTCATCGAGCGCACGGGCGGAAAAAACGGAAATCGAGGGGTAGGCGCTGCCGAGGCTGCTATCGAAATGGCGTGTCTACTCAAACAGTTAGCTTGATCGATGCATGAGTTTCTGCTATGAGCGCGGCGATCTGGTTCGAAATTATCGCCTTATCTCAGTGCTCCACATCTTTCATTATCTCTACGTTTTTGCTAACGCTTTAAGACAGCAATTTCAAATAAGCTATGTGCTCGCGCAACGAAATTCGCGCGTTGATCAGGCTACGCAACCCATCGGATAAATCTTGAGCGCGACATCCTCCAAGAACTCCAAGAAACCATATCCTATCCGGCGGAAATCCCGAGAATGGACCTTGCGGATACTCTTCCAGCACGACTTTCGCGGGGAGGAATTCAGTGAAGACATATTTAAGGATTTTCACGTCCAGCTTGAAGAATTGGAGGAAACCCCCGGGCCACGTGAGTTAAGGAAAATACAAGAATTCTCGGAGGCGACAGTCAAAGGGGTTATCGAGAATCTGGATAGCATCGACGATACAATTACTAAGTACGCCCACCACTGGCGGCTCGACCGCATGACTGCCGTGGATCGAAACGTGATGCGAATCGCGGTATACGAGTTACAATATTTAAACGAAGTTCCACCTGTCGTAAGTATTAATGAAGCGGTCGAGATCGCGAAGTTGTACGGCACGGAAGATTCGGGAAAATTTGTGAACGGCATTTTGGACAACGTAAATAAAGGGCTGTCCGAATAATGTGGTATTGCCTAGATCCTGTCGGGGAATGTTTGCATTGGCCAGCAGCGGGATTAACAAAGGCTGACTTATCACTTGCTCGCATTTGGCAATTCATGTCGGACACTACCTAAAATGGAACGACTCATAAATAAGTTCACGGCCGGACTGCAACGAACGAAAACACGGCTTGTCCGCAGTTTTCAGTCTGTCTTCCGGGATGACGGCACCTGGGGTGAAGATTCCTATGAGCAGCTGGAGGAAGCGCTCATTAGCGCGGATCTGGGCATTTCTATCACACAGCATATAATCAATGACATACGAGACCGGTACGAACGCGGCCAAATCCAGACCTCCACCGACATAGTTGCGGCAACGAAGAGCTTGCTTTCGGTATATCTCAATGACGGTGCCCCTCATACTTTCGATTATAATATTGCCGGCCCAACAGTCATCTTGCTGGTTGGGGTCAATGGAAGCGGTAAAACGACAACTGCCGGAAAGTTAGCGTGTATGTGGCAGAGAGAAGGAAAATCAGTAGTACTCGCGGCCTGCGATACCTTCAGAGCCGCAGCAGTTGAACAATTAAAAATCTGGGGAGAGCGCAGCGGTTGCCAAGTCGTTTCTGCTAAACACGGGGCCGATCCGGCTTCGGTAGCATTCGATGCTACCCAGGCCGCTGTCGCTCGAAAAGCGGATATCCTTCTCGTTGACACTGCTGGTCGGCAACATACGAAGAAAGGATTGATGGATGAACTCGGGAAAATCGCGAAAACGATTGGGAAGGCATTCCCCGGGGCGCCGCATGAGATTTGGCTGGTCGTCGATGGGTCGACGGGTACGAACGCTCTTCAGCAGGCGCGGACATTCGGGAGGAGTGTGGAGTTAAGTGGGTTATGCCTAACTAAACTGGACGGTTCGAGTAAAGGGGGAATTGTCGTGGCAATCTATAATGAGCTTAAGCTTCCAATTCATTTCGTGGGATTAGGAGAGGAAGTCTTCGACCTTCAGGCATTTGATCCACAGTCTTTCGCCGACGCGTTATTTACAGATTGAACCGGGACACTAGACACTTAAATAGCGAAACCGACACATTTGTGTCGGTTTCGCTATTTAAGTGTCTAGCCTGATCAATTCATGCGATTCGTCGCGAGAGCGCTTAACTCGCTCATAATAAATCGATTAGAGAAAACTTGACGGCGAAAGTGAATATTCATTCACTGAGATGTAAAGTTGAGCTAATCGGCTTATTCGAGCAGAGATTAGGGATTGTAGCAGAATACTGATGAATTAATCAGGCTAGTTTCTGGACTCAACAATCTCAGCTAGTTTAAGCAACTTAGAACTAATCTTTAGTCCGACATTGTTCGCGGCGTCTTCGTTGATCTGAAATCGTATTTTCCCGTCGCGAAGGATAAAGTTGATAATCCCCCCGCTTTTACTAAATCCTTTCGATTCCCCCACGGTCAAAGTTGGGATATCCCGAAGTTGTTCCAGGATTGCTTTCGCCTGCCTTCTCTCGGAGTTGCATACAAATAGGATATGACAGAAATCTGCGTCGGCAATATCCTGTATGTTAGTGATCCGAAACTTCAGCCCTTTGACAGTGACATCCCGAATCGTCGACTCAAAGATCTTTGCGAATGGGTTTTCTCCGAGTATCCCGATATTGATGTAGCCCAGGGATTCGGGGCCGACCTCATCTGGCCATTCCACGAATTTTGCGAAATTACATAGGAACCCCGCCTTAACCCTATATTCCAGTTGCCTGCTTTCCAGGGCGCGAGCGCCGTTACCAAAACATAGAACTACGACACCCGCCAAGTAGGTATAACGTCGCAAAATCCGGTTGGTGTGTACTGATATCATCACTAATACTTCTTTCAGTTCCAAGTTCTGGGGGTATATACGATTCTCGCCTTTTGCCATCGCGATCATCCTGTGCTCGAGCGACAAAGTATAGTGAAACGCGCAAAGGAGTGCATTAGAGGGGAGTGTCAATCATGGTCAGGTGCTGTCTAAAAGCGACAACTTATTTTTCCGTATACCGCGCGTTCGATTTCGGTGATTTGTGAATTCAGAACGGTGGACGGTACGTACTCTCGACGATGTCTTTCCAGTAAGTTCTGGCCGACGACTGCTATCTCGATATTCTCTGTCGCTTTCCACTCTAGCCGAACGTCCAGGGTAGTGTAGCTGTTTATCCCGGTTACTATGTCGACATAACGCAGCCACGCGTCGAAACTAAGACGGGTACCCAAGTCCATCGAAGATTGAACCGAAAACTGATGTTGTGGGATATCGATTTCCCAAATCTCCTCGCGCCCCTGATCGTCGCTGCTATTATCGACGTGCGCCTGCAAATCCAGATACGAGTACTGCCCCTGAAGCGTCCACCAGTCTGTTATTCCTAAACGCAAAACGAGCTCTGCGCCGTAGGTTTCCGCGTCCATTTTATTCCCAGCCGCCAGCGGGAGTCGCGGATTCAGCGGATCGCTAAAGTCCACGGGACCGTCGATCTCCACGGTCTGTAATTCGTCGTATAGATTAAGAAAGGCAGTTACATCGATTGATAAGCGATCCGACGGTTGGACGCGATAGCCTAGTTCGTACCCGACCATCTCTTCGGAGTCGAATCTGTCGTCTGCCCTTAAATCCCCATCGACTCCGGCAATCGGAACATCTTGCGGGAATCTCAGCGTGTGTTCGAGTCGGAAGGGTGTCCTGACGGCGCGCGAAACTGCGCCCCAAATAGTCTGTCGCGGTCGTGGCGTATAGGTGAACCTGGCACTTGGTTGAATCTCTGAATCTGTGAAATCGTTTTTTTCGAATTTCGTTCCGATTGTTAGCCAAAGGCGGTCCGGAATAACGGTGATTTTGTCCTGTACGAATGTGCTGAAAAGTTCATCATTACGGGAATTTTGAGAAACGGAGTACGGGGCGACCGTCTTAAAATCGTCAGCGGTTAACCGGTAGCCAGCGCCCCAAATGATTTCGTGGGAGTGCAGAGGCTGAAATCGATATTGAAAGTCGATGTCTACTGTATCTCTGTCCTCATCAATTATCAGTTCATCGCGGCTGGTACGGTCATAGTAAATTTGCAGCGCGAGATCGGAATCTTCGTCGAGAGTCCGTTGCCAACGGAGCAACAGGTTACCGCCGGATACCGACGCGTCCTCAACGATTCCCTGTGATGAGAGAGGGAGAAAAACTTCCTGACCGGCGTCTCCATTGTAGTAATCCCCCTGTAAGGTTAACCGGTTCCTGCTGTCCAGCGCCGCGTCTGCCCTAAATCCGCCGCGTCCCATTCGCCAATCATCGTGGCCATCGACTCGATCATTAACCACCTGTTCGTCGCGTTCGAAAGCCTTTCCATAGATTCTATACGCTATTTTTTCACCAATCTTCGCTCCGAATCGACCTTCGATTGAACCCTTTTCTTCGGTGCCACTCGTTGCGGAAAGAAAAGTCCCTTGTGTATCTTCGGCGTTTTTTGTGACGATATTTATGACACCGTTAACGGCATTCGCTCCCCATAACGTGCCCCCGGGGCCACGAATCACTTCTATACGGTCAATGTCCTCCAGAAGCGTATCCTGAATTTCCCAAAAAACTCCCGAGAACAAAGGGGTGTATACGCTTCGGCCGTCAATCATAACGAGGAGTTTATTAGCGAAACGACCATTGAAGCCACGAGCCGTTATCGCCCATTTATTCCCATCCATTCGCGCGACTTGGAGTCCCGGTACCATACGCAGTACTTCAGGAATGCTGGTAGCCCCGCTACGGCGGATATCTGTTTGCGTTACCACGAATATAGCGGCAGGGGCCTGGGATAACTTTTCCTTCTTCTTAGAAACCGAGGTTACTTCTATATTCATCAGCTCTTCCAGACTTAAATTCGCGAAATCGCCCGGCGCAAGGCCCTCTGCTAATTGGCCTGTCGACTCAGTGGTTTCTGACTGGGTCGTCAGAGGCACAGCTCCGACGATGACCACGAGAAGAAAAAGACGCTTTATTCGCGTCAGTGTTGTCCCGGCTCTTGTGAGTGAACTCGAATTATCCTTAGTCATTATTGTTCCTCCCTCTTACTATTTAGTGCCTGAGCGAAAACCCTCGTGGCCGCGCGATTGCCAAATTATGGAGACCTCGGTGATTTTGCGAAGTGGCTCGCGATGTGAAACCATCGTATCCGCTACGCAAAATAGGCGAGGCACCACAAGGGGCTATCGTCCAAAGGATTGCGGCGGATGTACGGGACTTTCATCAATCACACCGTTAGCCCATACCTTTGGGTATGAACGTAACAGCGTGAATGACGAATCTACCGCACATGCGTCCGCAACCCGGCTCGCGAGGGTTTCCGCTCATGCACTATTTAACGGCGTCCGCTAGCACTCCATATCCCAACCCAATATACCCGTTTGGCATGACAATCCCAACGGGCCTGTGGTGACAGTGTCGCTCCGAAACTGAAAAGATTAATAGATATACTGCTCTGGGTAGTGGTACGAGCCTATCTCCGTAGATCAAATAGACACGCATGTTGCGATTTCGAGTAACCGACATAACTCGGTTATTACGATCCCGAAATTCTCATCACAACCGTATAGCGCTGCGACCTTTTTACGAGCGGTCTTGACATCGTCACATGCCTTCCCCTGCGAAATGATGTCGCGGCAGTTCTCAGGCATCGGGCCCCAATTTCCGCATTCGACGAACTGGTTATTAAAGAAAATAAATTTCGGTATTGCCTCGCCCCCGTTCGTAAGATAGCGAACAAAAACCTCTGTGTTTTGTTCACGAGTAATGTATCTGGTCTTCAAATTAGGTCCCGCTCCCACCAATTTTTCTAGCACAGGAACGTGACGAACGACGTCTCCACACCAGTCTTCGGCTATTACCAAAATATTTACCAGCCGCGGGACATTAAGTAGTCGTTCGGCTGTCTCGGAGTCCAAGATTAGGTTCTTCCGCGATTGTTCAATTCTGAGGCAGTTTTCCTCGGACTCACCTTTGGCGAGCCACTCTTCATACGTCATCGCAGACGCGAAAACACTATCCCAGCGTATCCGGTCAATTATCGGCGGCTTCGGCATGATTTGTTCTCCTTGTTTAATTGGGTTGTTTCTTGCAGTCTAACTTTCGTTAGGGCGTGCCTCACGGTATAGTATTTCAAGGGGTGCCGAATAAGTTATACCGCAAGCGGTACAATTTTCGGTCCGGATGACCGATACGCTCATGCCGTTCGCACAAGCGGACTCCGAGAATACGGAGAGACGACTTCAAAATGATTGAGTAAGAGACTCCGAACTCTTTTTCGTCCCGCATGCGGGATGACGACGTTCGGTATAACATCGAATGTTTTTCCCAAAATATACGGGCTGGGAATTTCCTGCCTGAAATGGCGAATTAGCATGTTTTCTTTCGAATATCAATTAACTATACGGTAAAAGGTTAGGAGACAGACAGCTACGATGGCTATTTGGGGTGGACGTTTTTCTAAAGACGCGGACGAAATTGCGGCGGTATTTGGCGAATCGCTATCATTTGATCGACGATTATACGCTCAGGACATTAAGTGCAGCGTCGCGCACGTACGGATGCTGGCAACTTCTAAGATAATCGATGACGCGGATGCAAGTGCGATTGTCGACGAACTTGGGCGAATACATACGGAGATAGAATCCGGCGATTTCAATTTCTCAAGCGAATGCGAAGACATTCACATGAGTATCGAGACGTGTCTCATCGATCGACTCGGTGAAACCGGTGCCCGGATTCACGCAGCTCGGAGTCGCAACGATCAGGTTGCTACGGATATTCGTTTATATCTTCGCGATGAGATCGATGAGATTGTCGATCTCATACGGATGCTCCAGGAGCGAATCGTTGCGCTTGCCGATCGGCATTCATCGGTTATTATGCCGGGACTGACCCATCTTCAGAACGCACAGCCGGTGTTATTCGCCCATCATCTCCTCGCATATGTTGAAATGCTAGAGCGAGATAGCGACCGGCTAACTGATTGCCGCCGCCGTTTGAATCGCTCACCCTTGGGTTCGGGTGCTTTGGCTGGATCAACACTCCCGATAGATCGGGATCAGACTGCCGCAGAACTCGGATTTGATGGACCGACACGCAATAGTATGGACGCGGTATCTGATCGCGATTTTGTCATCGAGTTGCTTGCCGATTTAGCCATTTTTATGATGCACATGTCGCGGTTGTCTGAGGATATCGTGAACTGGGTATCTCAACGGTACACCTTTATTAGTCTCGACGACGCGTTTTGTACGGGATCGAGTCTGATGCCGCAGAAAAAGAATCCTGATATTGCGGAGCTAACCCGTGGTAAAACGGGCCGTGTCTACGGCGCTTTAATCGCGCTCCTGACGGTTATGAAAGGCTTACCCTTGTGTTATAACCGCGACCTTCAGGAAGATAAGGAACCGTTGTTCGATTCCATTGACACGGCGAAATCCGTGCTTTCTATCTATAAGCTGATGATTGACGGCATTGAAGTCAATGCCGATGCGATGGCGATCGCCGCCTCCGATCCATTTATGATGGCTACGGACTTCGTGGATTGGTTGGTAGTCAATGGCGTTCCTTTTCGGTCTGCGCACGAGAAAGTCGGGCAGCTGGTCAGTCACTCTTCGAAGTTGAATACCTCCTTGGATAGAATGACGCTTTCTCAAATTCAGGAAGTCGTACCCGAAGCGGAAGAAGAGTGCCTTCTGTTGTTCACTGCCGAGCGGAGTGTCGCCGGCAAAAGGAGCTTTGGGGGCACCTCTCCCGAAGAGGTGGCGAAGCAGCTGGCTTACTGGAAAAAGAAACTCGCGTCCGGACATTAAATGGCGACAATTAATAAGCCGAAAATATTGGTGGTTGGCGCGGGTGCAGTCGGCGGTTTTTACGGAGGGAAATTAGCACAGGCCGGTGCCGATGTATCAGTTATTTGTCGATCGGACTATCAAGTAGTTGCGGAACAAGGATTTGAGATCCAAAGCTGCTGGGGCGATTTTAGGTTCAACCCCACGAGGGTACTTAATTGCGTGGATGAATACGATGACTATCCCGACTACTTGATTGTTGCGTTAAAAGCCTTACCTGAACTCGACCTTCCCGATCTAATTTCCGGTGTGGTTGGTCCGAAAACTTCCGTGGTGTTACTCCAAAACGGGATCAACGTCGAATCTTTGACGGCCGAGAGATTCCCGAATTCCGAGATAATCAGCGGACTCGCGTTCATCTGCGTGAATCGCCTTGGTCCAGGGAAGATTCATCATATGGACTACGGTCGGCTCGCACTCGGTCGATATCCCTATGGCAAGTCAACGGCGGCGGAAGATATAGCGGAGTTATTTAAGCAATCCGGTGTGCCTTGTTCAATCTCAGAAGACATAATCACTGAGCGTTGGAAGAAACTAGTTTGGAACGTCCCATTTAATTGTATCTCTGTACTGGGCGGCGGATTAGATACGCGTGCGATTCTGGGGACCCCGGATTCTGTCGAGTTCGTAAGGAAGGTTATGGTGGAGGTCTGCGCTGTCGCCGTTGCGACGGGGCATCCGCTCGATTTGGAGGTCATCGATAGAAATATAAATGACACGATCGCAATGAAGCCCTACCGTACCAGTATGTTGTTGGACAGCGAAGCAGGCAGGCCAATGGAAATAGAAGCGATCGTGGGGAACGTGGTGAGAATTGCCGAGGGGTATGGGATCGACACGCCGCGTATAAACTGTCTGTATAGTCTTCTATCGCTCCACTGCCGTTAAACGACGACCAAAGGGTTCGGGAAAGTCGACTGGAGCGAGAATATCAACAGAGATACGCGACGATGTAGGGGAGGGGAGTCGGAATTTTTAACTTGCCGTGGAATACAGTAGAAAGCGCTTCAGAGCAGCCTGAACTTCCGTCAGACATTTGCTTCCGAAGTAGCGGATACTAAGTAATTCCTGTACTGATTTTGACGCGAGTTGGCCAACCGTGCGAATATTTGCAGAATGCAGTCCATTCACACTCCGGCGTGATATCTTTAGGATTGATAGGGGAGCGTTACAGGCGTTGACGAAGTTTTTGTTGTCGGCGGATTCCCGGATATCCATAAACGATTCAACGATCGGAACTGACTGAACGCTCAGCTGTCCGTTCTTCCGCCGACTGACTTTGTCGAGTACAGAGCTACTATCCTTGCTCGCCGCGGTGTCTTCTCCGCCTTTCGATCTGTCAGCGGAAACGGTGTTCCTGCTTCTTCCTTTACTCCGCGATCCAGTTAGTCGTTGAAGCTTCCCGTGGTTATCGATGCGTTCGTCTTCAATAAGTGTTTTCAGACGTTTCAGAGAGTGCATCTGAATCTGTCTCACCCGCTCTCGCGTACGACCAATAATAACACTAACCTCTTCCAAAGTTTTTGGTCGGCTTCCGTCTAACCCATAGCGCATCACGAGGATTGTCTGTTCGCGTTCGTCCAGATTGTGAATTAAACCGCGGAGCCGTTGGATCGTCTCTGCATCTTCGATGATATCATTCGGTTTGATCGCGCTGGTGTCTGGGATTATATCCTCGAAGCTACCGTCTTCTCCCTTCTGGATCGGATCGTGCATCGAAAACGTCCTAAGATCGGCGAGCTTCAATCCTTGGATTGTTCGTTTGGTGAGATCTAAGTATTCCGCGATTTCATTATCGGTTGCTGCGCGGCCGTACTTTTCATTGAGGTGTATTTTGGCAGCTCGAATCTTATTGATTTTGCCAGCTGACGCGACAGGAACTCTAATCGTCCTACTTTTCTGAGACAGGGCACGACGCATCGCCTGTTTTATCCACCAAGCCGAATAACTGCTAAACTTGGCTCCTTTCAGCGGATCAAATTTCTCCGCCGCGCGCATAAGCCCGATATTCCCCTCAGAAATTAAGTCGAGAAGCGGTAACCCGAGCCCCTTAAAATCGTGTGCAATTTTTACAACCAACCGCAGATTTGCTTTGATAAGCTTGGCCTTGGCGACAGCATCCCCAGCCTTAATCTTCGCAGCGAGTTCGATCTCCTCTTCTTTGGTGATCAGCGGAATCACGCCTATGTCCTGCATATAGGCTTTCATTGGATCGTTATTGCGATACATTATGAATCCGTTCTCCCCACCCCAGTTTCAGTTGATTCTTGACCTGCCGGCAGACTATTAACTACCCCACTGATACTACAGTATTCATGCCGGAAATGAATGTCAACGGCCGTATTTAGATATATGTATTTATTTTTTCATTGTAGAATTCGATCCCGAACGTCAGAGTATCGCTGAGGCAGGCGAAGATCCTATATTCCAAATTACGAAACTTTCGTTTCGCTTGATAGTGAATAACGACATGAAAAATGCTGCAAAAACATTAATCCGCGCGGTGATCGGTATCGGTCTAGCGGTTTTTCTTATTTCAAGCGTTATCCGTCGTAGCGGCGTCGATTTACAATCGGAGTTTGCTAACTGTCGCTGGCCACTGATTGTTTTCGCGTTCGCCTGTTATCTGGGCTCAATCGGTTTCACTCTGATTCGCTGGCAGATGCTACTGAAGGTCCAGGGGATTCACCTTAAGATGAGAGACGTACTTTCCCTCACAATGATAGGGGTATTTTTTAATATGGTAATCCCGGGTGCCGTCAGCGGTGATGTAATTAAGATGGTGTACGTGTCGGAACATAGCAAAGGAAAGACTACCGAAGCCGTTACTACGATCTTATTGGATCGGGTTCTTGGGCTATTCGGATTGTTTCTGGTGGCTTTACTATCTGTTTTGGTGTCTCTCCCGTTCGTACTCGGTGCGTCACTTCAGATTCAGTACGGCGCTGTATTGGTGGGCGGCGGAAGCCTCGTAGGGGTATTGGCTTTACTTACGGTAGAGTTTCGCGAGAAGATCATGAATCTTCCGGGCGTTGGATCAGTTGTTGATTTCGGAAGGCGTAATGCCCCGCAGAAGGCGACTGGGGTGATCATCCGCCTAATTGCTGCGTTGGATCTGTACCGGGGTAAACGGATAGTCGTCGGGTACGCCTTACTCTTGTCTATCGCGGTGCACTCATCGTTGGCGGTTGCAGTATTCTCAGTCGGCCGGAGTTTTCATGAGGAGACTCTGAAACTAAGGCATTATTTTATCTCGACGCAAGTCGCGAACACTGCCGGAGCGATCCCGATAACGCCTGCCGGTTTCGGAAGCCGTGATATCGTGCTATCAGCATTTTTATTCGAGGCGGGTGCTGAAAAAGAAAAGGCAGGTATAATCCCAGCGTGTTACTCAATTCTGATCGTAATTTCCAGCTTGATTGGCGGTGTGTTTTTTATTTTCACGAAACGTAAATTGACAAACCCGGACGCAGTCGAAGCGGATAATACTGCGATGACGTGAGCACGGTTGAATCCGCAGTTTAAAATCGTTTGCCCTGCATTTTACGACTAGCCTGATCTATGCATGAATTTCGTCACGAGAGTTCGCAGTAGAAAGTTCGTGCATAGATCAGGCTAGGCGTTTTACTCTTCAACAGGAACTCTGCCAGCTAAAAGCTCGCGTAACTAAATTGATGCATAGCTCAGGCTAGTTCTTCTCCAAGACCTTTGGATTCGCACCATGGGCGAGGTCGTGTTGTTTGGTCAGCGAGACCAGATCTGATAAGATCTCAAGGGTTTCCGTCAGGTATAAATCGACAGTCAGCTCCTTATCGGATTCTTCACTGTCCGCGTCTTCTTCGTTCGATTCTGACTTTTCCGTATCCTTCGCGTTACCGAGAATCGCCTGGCTCCGCTTGGACCAGTACTCATCTTCTGCCTTAAGCGCGATCCGATCGTCTTTATTCAACGATAACTTCTTTTCCTGTTTCCGGACACCGTACCTCTCAATGTCTTTCTTAAGCCGCTGGAACTCCGTATTATTCTCAAGGCGCTTTTCTGAACGCTGAACGATCGGCGGAATGAGTGAGGATACCCCCACGCTTGTGACGGTAGCCGCCGGTTTAATTTCGTCCCACGGCATGATGTGCTTAAGATACGCCTCCCCGATTTCTATATGATCAAGAAACGACGGATAAATAATGTCAGGAGTCACGCCTTTCTGCTGCGTAGAAGCACCCGTTACGCGATAGAATTTCGCCATAGTATATTTCATCGCGCCGGGTTTCGCCTTCCGGAACATATTCAATCGATTCAGTTTCAGCACTGTCTGAACGGTACCCTTACCGTGGGTCGTTTTATCGCCTACGATAACCCCCCTGCCATAATCCTTAATGGCACCGGAGAAAATCTCTGACGCTGATGCACTCGATCGATTTACCAACACCACGAGGGGGAGATCATAGAAGAATCCGCCGTCAGTATCTTTGCGTATTTTAACGCTGTCACGGCTCCGAACCTGAACAACCGGGCCTTCCGGTATAAACAGGCCTGTTAAGGCGATGGCTTCTTCAAGGCTTCCACCGCCATTGGAGCGCAGGTCGATAATCAACCCATCGATCGCATGGTCTCTAATCATGTCATCTATTATTCGTTTAACATCAGTTGATGTTCTTTTCGCATTCTTCCGGCCCGCTTTAAGTGCCTCGAAGTCTGCGTAAAACGAGGGGAGATGAATTACCCCCAGATTTACCGCTTCCCCGTTCGCCGACTCAATTTTTTCA
This sequence comes from Verrucomicrobiota bacterium, assembly GCA_021772635.1. GTDB lineage: Bacteria > Verrucomicrobiota > Lentisphaeria > JABSQK01 > JAJFLO01 > JAJFLP01. Next base: position 66,843 of record JAJFLP010000122.1, read on the forward strand.
ACCTGACCTTTCGCTTCTTGATCGGTTAGCTTTACTTTGTCACGTATTATTTCGATAACAGAGGGCGCGCCGTGCAGTGATTTGACCACGGTGAGCCGGACTTCCGCACCCTTCGGTCCGCGAATCTTACGTACGACTTTATTTAGCGGCATATCGACGACATCGACTGGGGGAGCATCGGCTTGTCCGACTGCAACGATTCGATCGCCTGGTTGAAGGCGTCCGTCTTTGTCCGCCGGGCCGCCGGGGACAAGATTTACGACCTCCGTGTATCCGTCGACTGATTTGAGGGTCGCACCGATGCCTTGCAGCGATAGGCGCATTGTAATGTCGAAGTCCTCGACGGAGCGCCAGTTAAGGTAACTTGAGTGTGGATCGAAGATACTTAGTAGCGTTGTGATGTAGTACTCCATCACGTCCGCAGTATCGTTCTCGCTAAAAAATTTAAGATAGTTTTCATAGCGCTTTACTACTTTCTCTGCAGATGTCTGGCTAGCCTGCTGATATTGATCTTTCTCATCATCTTCTTCCATCAAGTATTCGAATACAAGTAATTGGTTCTTTAGTCGCTTACGCCAGATTTCGTCCAATTCCTCGCGGTCCTTTGCCCACGGGCCGTCGGTACGATCCAATATGATATAGTCATCACTCGTAAAGTCATAAGTGTTTTCGACATTCTCTTTTACATATTCTACGCGTTCTGAAATTCTTTGCAGGAATCGGTCGTATACCTTAAATGCGAAGTCGACGTTGCCGAGACTAAGTAAATCATCCAGGATGTAGCGTTTCGACGAGAACTCCTCTAGATCGGGTGCGGTAAAAAAGTACCGATTCGGATCTAACTGTAAAAAATACTCATCGTAGATTTTCGAGGATATCGTATCATCAAGCTTCACGCGATCATAATGGTAGTCCTGGATTAATTTCGCGACCACCTTCGCGATCTTTTTATCCAGTATAGTCACCTTCCTTTCAACGCTCTCTTCATTGGTTTTCTGGGTGAGATTTGAGTCGGGAGTCTGGGCCTGTAGTGCCGGCAACATTGCAATTGCAATCGGTATTCCTCCCGCTACTAGCAGTAGATGTCCAATAAATCGAAATCTATTTAATTCCATCAGTCTTTTTCCTTACAGGTGAGGGTGTCGTTTTCTTAGAGTTGTACTCGAATTCCGCGGGCCGATTCTGTTATTGCCGCTCCAGCCCTTCTTCGTAATCGTAATCCCTTTCCAAATATCACCTCGAAAAACCAGAAAGATTACGAGTACGAGTACGAATCGGAATGTTCGCTTATCGTAAACCTAGCCGGAGCAATCGCACCGGCTAATCGGTTCTATTCCTTACGATCGCGCCCCACTTTAAGCGAGCAATCCGAACGATTCGTAACTCCCCGGCCGTGCGAACTGAACCCCAGGTTCTGTCGAGGCGTCAAATGCGTATCGTATATAACGGTCATCTATACAGCCAACTGCGGGGAATTTCAATGCCTCAGGGTGTCGAATAGCGCTGGTGCGGAGACGTTGTTTACTCCGAGTTCTTTAGAACCGCAAGTTCCTTGGCAAGTTCCCGGCTGAGTGCAAGCTGGCCAGAATATTTTTCGAGGCAACGTTGTTCTCTTTTCGCGAGCTCTCGTTGTGTATTCTTAAGTTCTGTGATCTCCGATTTTATTTTTCGGTCATCTTCCGAATGTGCTTCGAATCGCAGATTCAGCAGCTTGATACTCTCACGCAGGTGATGGTTTGTCTTCTGGAGCACGGCTAAATCACGTTCGGCTCGCTGATGCATTCTGCTATAGTCGCGCGCATTGATTTCCTCGAGTCTAAGGGATTCTCGTAAATTCGCTATTTCCACGACTTTCGACTCGATTTCATTTCTATAACCTAGGTTTCTTTGACCAGACGAATCCTCCGGCGTTTCGGTCGAATCGACAATGATTTCCATGTCGCTACTATTGAGGTTATTTTCCACGTAGTGCGGTTCTTGTGAACTTTCGACCAGCCCGCGTAGGCGCGTTACGTCACTCTCCAATTCACTGACCCGTTTCTGCTTTTCTGTAAAGTGGGATGCTAACGAATCAAACTCGTCCCTCAACGACTCCGCCCGTTTCTTATCGGCACGCATCCTGGACTGAAGCTTTTCTGCTAAATTCGACTGCCTCTTCAATCGGGCTACGGCAGATTCACGGTCCAACGTTAATTGTCTATTTCGCTTTCGGAGATCGACAATCTCGATCATTCGTAAGTGTTTCTCTTTTTCGTATCGGATACGTTCAAAAGCGTATTCGTCGGGAGTCCCTCGTTGATCCACAATTAGAGAGGCGCTGAGGTCAGGACTCAGAGTAGCTGTGCTCGTCGTCTGCCACATCGTTGATATCTGTTCCTCAAGCAGACGTATACGGGCACCCAAGGCCGTATTGGCAATCGTTAGCTCTTCGTTCAACAGTTTCAATTGACTGAGTGATGGGGACGCGTGGTATTCGCCAATGATTTTCGATAATTTTTCATTGTTAGTCTCTAGCGCATTGATGGTTATCTGCGCGGCTACAAGTTTTCCGCGCAACGTCGATATGTCCTCTACGCGAACGGGATTCGAAGCATCGGGAGGCTTGTCTGCCGGAATGCGTTCGAGGGTTTCAATTTTACGGTCGCAGACATCGAGCTGGAACTGAACGAGTTCGGGATTCCACAGAGGGTAGTTTTTGTGAAGATCCAGGAATATTTTTCTTGCCTCCCGGATAATGGATAACGTCATTGCCGGATCAATTACACGCTCTTTCAGTTCCGCCGATTTCAGCATCTCATATCCGCGCGACCAGGCGCGGTCCTGGTTCTCGACCCGGATCGATTCCGAACAGTATCCGATGAAACTGCAGAGAACAATGAGCACTCCTGCGCAGACGCTCTCATATCTCAAGAAGAACATTTTCATAGTCACCTCCGAATTTAGTTCAAGCTCGGGCAGATCCTGCCTGAGTATAGCGCGGTCATCTACCGGTAGCCTCCTACGAAACTTGGTCATTTTGACACACTAAAGTGTGAACTCCAACGGGCGCTACTCGCATACTTAAAGATTAGTGTTGCTAAGGTTCCCGTTGGAGTTCACGCTTTAGCGTGCCTTAACCTGAGTTTCGCTTTCTATTAAATCGGTTCAAGAGTTAAACCGACTGGTAGCCTCTTCAGGAACTCTATCATGCTCAACGTGTCATAATACCGTAAATCGTTAATACAGTTACGATAAGAAACTTATACTGTAAATTGAAAAAGCAAGTAAATTGTGATAGACGTAAAGTTTAACATTTGACCTGCGTATGAACACGGGCATTAGTCAGCCGGCTGCAATGAAACGGATATAACGACATTGGGAAGTTCAACTGATTTCCGGGAGCTACAGGACGACTGTTGGGGCAAGCTTCTGAGGGATTTGTGTTTAACCACGAGTCGCGCGAGCAGGATAAATTATAAGGAATGCGATGTTAGGTGACAGAGATTATATGCGGTCAGATTGGAGTACTGAGCCTTACTCCCCCAGGTGGAGCGAGGATTCGATTGTCAAGAAATTAATAATGATCACTTCGGCGATATTCTTCATTCAGTACCTGACCCGGAATTTCTCCACGCAGTATACGCAGCGGATGCTGTACGACTGGGGCGGGCTAACTTCTTATTTATGGCTCAGTGTTCCTACTTTACCGGAATTCTGGCGTTTCGGGACTTACATGTTTGTTCACGGCAGTCTGATGCATATTCTTTTGAATATGTGGGTGCTCTTCGTATTCGGTAAACCGGTCGAACAGCAATTAGGACCACGGGTGTTTTTAAAACTTTATCTTCTCAGCGGCCTGGTAGGTGCGCTAAGTTGGGTAGTGTTTAATATGAGCTCGAAGATCCCGGTTATAGGTGCGAGCGGCGCAGTCTTCGGGGTAATGGGAGCTGCTGCGATCCTACTTCCGAACCGTCAAATTCTCTTACTTTTTCCTCCAGTCGTCATGAAAGTCCGGACTTTGGTAATCTGTCTGGCGATTATCGATATCGTGATGCTATATAACGCGAATACCGGGATTGCTCATTTAGCGCATATCGGTGGTCTGCTTGGAGGGTATATATTCACTCGGTCCCACGTAAAGCGGCATCAAACCGACCGAATGCGCGGGCGCTCCGATACAGGTCGCGGCATGTCCGGCGCGCTCAGACGGGTGAAGACGGGTTTCGGGAAATTGGTCAACGTACCGCATCGCCACACCCCCGATCTTCGATTTGTCGGGAAACGATCCGTTCTAGACGATGAGACGATTACGTCAGAGATCGATCCGATCCTTGATAAAATTGGTAAATACGGGATGACTAGCCTAACCACTGCAGAAAAAGCGGTTTTAGAGCGTGCTAGAGACAACCTAAAGGATCGACGGTAGTGGGTGATGTTAGTTTGGAAGTTCGGCTCGGAGACACTGTCTTACGAAACCCTGTGCTTACTGCCTCTGGAACCTTTGGATATGGTAGTGAGTATCTGGGGCTTGTTCCGTTGGAAAGGCTCGGTGGAATTACGGTCAAAGGAGTATCGCCTTTCCCGTCCCACGGTAACTCTACACCGCGCACCGCGGAGGTATTCGCAGGACTTATCAATTCCATCGGGTTACAGAATCCCGGTATCGATAAATTCATTACCCATGCGGACTACCTCCCATTTCTGCGTACTATCGATACAAACGTGTACGTAAATATTTGGGGTAAAACGATCGATGATTATGTGGAAGTCGCCGCCCGGCTCGAGGCTGAAAGGGAGGGTATTGACGGGCTGGAGATAAACATATCGTGCCCGAATATTAAAGAGGGGGGGATCGCTTTTGGTACGGATTTACACCTGGCTGGAAAGGTCGTATCGGCGGTGCGGGAGGCGACATCGATTCCGTTGATCACGAAGTTAAGCCCGAATGTCGGGAATATCGTCGATTTCGCGAAATGCGTCGTTGATCACGGGAGCGATGTTGTCTCCCTAATTAACACCTTTCCCGCGCTGAGCATTGATATCGAAACACGTCGGCCAAAGATATATACCGTCACTGGCGGTCTCAGTGGACGGGGAATTAAACCGATCGCTCTCAAAATGGTATATGATGTCGCGCGGGCTATTGAGGTGCCGGTTATCGGGATGGGCGGAATCTTTACGGCGGAAGACGCGATCGAGTTTCTCCTCGCTGGTGCGCGTGCAATCGCGGTTGGGACGGCGATATTCTCGGATCCACAAACGCCTCTCAAGGTTATCTCAGGTATAGAAGAATACCTGCGTAAGCACGATGTAAATGATATCAACGATATCATCGGCAAGATTTCGGTAGACTAGCCTGATCTATGTATAAAGTTTCTACTGCGAGCATGTATCAGACCTAATCTAAATGAGTTACAAAGAACGTACGATCCCGCGGTCACGGGACTAGACTAAGGGATCCAGCCGATATTTCAATATTTCTTCAGCCGTACAACCTTCGTAACTCATTGATCTCAGGACAGCTAAAAGCTCTCGTAACGAAATTGATGCATAGATCAGGCTAGCCTACAAGCAGTCTAATTTTCGGTTCGGATTACCGGCGACTCTTCCCGCACAGGCGTGAATCCTGCCAGTAGGGGACGGTTATACAGTCCGCACGAGCGGACTCCGAGAATGCGGAGAGAGGGCTTAGAACTAATCGCTCAAGGTATTTCGAACGATACTTCGCACTCGCCGCGATACCAAAGCAATCTATACGTTAACGCGGTTATTCCGTCTCGGAGTCTATGGTCGGTGGGGTTGCCAATTTGTTAAGACGATCCAGGTCCGCACCGTCATGCTGATCGACGACCTGCACTTGATCTTGCAGAGCATCATCTTCTGCGGTTGCTGTAATTGTCGGCTTTGTTAGTGTTTCGAGAACTTTCTCACGGACGCGTCCGCTGTCATCACCGTCGGCTAAATACGGTGCAACCGGTCCTCCGCTAATCGCGCCTGACGAATCGTCATTCCCTGTCCGAGCCGCCTCGACGACAGCCCAGAAGTATTCTTCCAGGTTCATTTTCGGTTTATCAACCGTGCATGCTTCCGTCGGAAACGATTGGTTCAGGATCTCCAGAACCCTGGCGGTCGTAGCTGTGTCGAGTGCAGGAGCCGTGATGCGCGTTTTGTCATCGACGGTTAAGAGTTCATTTAGCGGTCCCTTCGCGTGTATTTTTCCGCCGTACAATATTACTGCGGTATCGCAAATATTCTCGACATCAGCCAGCAGATGGCTACAGATAATGATCGACTTATTTCGGTCGGCAAGAGTGCGAATCAATTTCTTGACATCGCGGCACCCGATCGGGTCTAGACCGGCGGTCGGTTCATCGAGAATTATCAGGTCCGGATCGTTGATTAGTGCTTGTGCTAATCCGATTCGGCGGGTCATGCCTTTTGAGAATTCTGCTAACGGCCTTTTCGCTGCGTGCCGCAATCCGACCATTTCAAGTAATTCCGATGTTCGTTTTCTTCGTTCGCGCGACGGCAGATTGAATAATGCGCCGAAAAAGTTCAAGGTTTCTTCAGCGGTAATATTTTTGTATAAATAGCTTTCTTCTGGCAAATAACCGATTCTTCTGCGCATCCGGATATTCTCCGGACTACGATCGAATATTTTTACGACTCCCGAGTTCGGTTTGAGCAATCCGAGCAGCAACTTTATGGTCGTCGACTTACCTGAACCATTGGGTCCGAGCAGCCCGAGAACCTCGCCCTGGCGTAAGTCGAAATCGATTCCACCCACGGCAACGACCTCGGGGCGTCCCCAGAAGTCCTTAAATACTTTGCGTAAGCCGACAACTTCAACGACGATATTGTCATTGCTCAAGGGAATTACTCCTAAACAGTGTTTGAATCTTGACAACGGTCTCATTTCGCGGCCGTTACGGTGCTCCCTGAGCACTCTCAAAGAGGCGAGCTGTCTTATTCCGCGTTACTTCAGAATTCGGATGCGCCGGGGTAGTTGATGGGAAAGCTGAAAAAGGCGGCGCGAACTTAGCAGTCCTATACCGCAGGCGGTACAATTTTCGGTCCGGATGACCGAGACTCCGCTCATGCGGAGACGACTTCAAAATGATTGCGTAAGGGACTCCGAACGATTTTTCGTCCCGCATGCGGGATGAAGACGTTCGGTATAATTATTCCCGGGTTATCGGGCAGTTGACCAAGTCGTTCTCAGCTGTTGTCCCGCACGATCCAGAATCGAAAAAACCCGATTTCATTGGTTGTGATATTCGTTTCTACTCGACAGTCAATTGTCCCTTCGACGCCTACGGATTTACCGTCCCAGCGGCTACAGAAAAACTTCCATCCGTCAGGTATCGAATCCGGAGCCCAGGATAGCGTGACCGGGGCAGATCCGGGCTTCGCATAGAAGGTCCATTGTACCGTGTCTGCGAAGCCGCGGATGTCTTTGTAGAGATTGAAGTTGCGATCAGTGGAAACTAAAAAGGTATACCCGCTACCGCCCATTCCCGGCGGTGGCGCCATATCGTCTATACGACTGTCAAAACCGTCGGTCGCATCGCTTTGGCATCCGATGAAAACATGCCCGATATGGCCGTTTTCTATATTCAGTTTTATTTGAAACGGTTGATTCTCGATCGATCCTGCCGATTTTTGCGCGGTAGTTTTCTCTGCGTCACTATCCGCAATCGCAATTCTCGGGACGACCGCGCTCCATACAGACGCAGTGATGGCAAATAGATAAAAAATGGAATCCCAAGTGGGTGTGGTAATTTCTCTTTTTTTCATAAATTCTCCTGTTCAACGCTCATGCGGGACCGGTAATCCGGACTGTTTTACTGCAAGCAGTACAATTTTTGGGATAGCTTCGAATTTATCAGCCAAGAATTCCCGAACGATATTTCGAAAAATCCCATGCCTTTCGGTATAATTCGTCGACCGCTCAGGTCTCAATCGCGCGAAACGGCGGCGGTTAGAAAACTCGAAGACGATCCGTATAATTAAGGGTGAATTCAAAAGTCTATTGACAAAACGGATCCTAAATCTATCGTTAGTGTTATGAAAGCGATTGTTGACTTTGACTGTACTGAAAACGACTGTGGTTCCACGATTCAGTTTAATTTACTAGAATTAAACGGTGATACGGGGAACATCGCGTGTCCGGAGTGCCACCGAATCTACGAGTTTGAGGCGAAGTTTTTGGCGAAATTAGAAAAACTGCGCGTATTGATTCTCGCTGTCCAGGATGCCGAGGAAATTCTCGACGACTGTGACGTTGCCGTCATAACTCCCGCAGGAGAGGTCAAACTACCGTATCGCTTGCTCTTAACTCGGTTGAATACGTTGATATCGCTTGACTGCAATGGTAAAAAGTTAATGTTCAACTTTCGGGTCGAACCTCTGAACGAAACGATATTTAAGTAGACTGCGAGTTTTGGCCACCAGTATAAATTCCTGCTAATAAATAGCGTCAATATCGTAATTTCTATTGACAACTCGTTAATTTACCAATAGAATAACTGCCTTTCGTAACGTAATAGACGTGAAAATTCAAAAATTTATTAGGATCAGCTACAAGTGAAAAGGACTTTTCAACCATCAAATCGCCGCAGGAAGCGCAGGCTAGGATTCAGGGCGAGAATGAGCAATAGACATGGTAGAGCGATAATTAAACGCCGTCGCCAAAAAGGGAGATTGCGATTGACGCCGGCTTAGACTCCGTTGTCATTGAGATAGTTTTTATTACTAAAATAATGCGCCTTATTATCACCAAACATGACCACAACCTCGGGCGCTTGGTTTTTGTTCCGATTTTGCCGGGTTGAATTCGTATCTCAGCTGGCGAATACCTTCTCGTCTACGTTGTGGAGCAAGAAGTGCTACGAATATCTACTGCCCATCGTTATACCCGATAGACTCCCAATAGTTAATCGTCTTGGAGTATTCGGCCATCTCGCGCGATTAGTTCTAAGCCGTCTCTCTCTATCATATTTTCGACGCCCGTTTATATCAATGCGGACCGAAAATTCGACTGTTTGCAGTCTAAGGTCTTAGAGTTGAGTGAAGTTCGCCCATTCAATTTGTGAGCTTTGAATTCGCGCGAGTGTTACTCTACTCCCTCCTGCGCTGTGTCCGCACATATTTTCGTGACGAAAGTATACCGCCGACAGCGCCGCTTTCTGTGTTTTCAAATGAAGACGCTGTCTTAGTTGGGGCCGCTTGGCAAGGATGCTTTTGCCAGTGGCTCGTTACTCATGAATTAACTTTATGATGATTTGAGCGAATGCAACAAACCGAACCGGGCATGGCCACTCTGAAGCGGCGCGACACCTTGAGATGTCGGCAGGAATTCATGATTGTCAGGAAACGTTGCCGCCGGTACGTCGGCGAGCGAGTGGTTCTTCAGATCGCGGACGCACCAGACTGTCGACTCAAAGTAGGGATTATTGTCGGACGTAGATATCACAAAAGTGCGGTTGTAAGGAATCGTGCGAAGCGCTTATTTCGGGAGTCGTTCCGATTTATCAAGAACCGGATGGAATCGCCGAAGTGGATCGTTATACTGCCGCGAAAGCGGATGTTAAATAGTAATCTCCACGATGTCCAGCCGGAGATAGTGCGCCTGCTTATGAAAGCGGGCGCAATTTCCTAGATCACAAACGAACGAACGGGGATTCCGCATGCGGGGCGACTGGTCGGAATTAATCATGTAGGAGATCCCAAACGATATTTGTTTTGGGATAGTTCCTATTGAAGAAAGCAGAACGATGGCGGTTCGCAAACTTGAAAGCGAACTCAGAACAACCAACTCTTATACCCTTTATGGTGACGAGAGGGCGTTCCCAAACTGAGAAGTCTCCGTGATCAACAGGAATGGTTGCCAATGCTTAAGTCGATTCTAATCATCAGTGTCCGGTTGTACCAGTATCTGCTATCTCCGTTATTACCACCGTCGTGCCGTTTTTGGCCGACTTGCTCGGAGTACTCATTGCAATCGATCAAGCGATTTGGAGTTCTTAAGGGCGTATACCTCAGTCTTCACCGGGTTTGCAGGTGTCATCCGTTTAACTCCGGTGGTTTCGATCCAATACCGCCTGACAACTGCTGCGCGAACAATACAGCGGTCTGCGAACGATCATGAAGCACGAAATGATCTGACAGCAATCCGATTTTCAGTCCGTTTCGACGGACTCTCTTTGTACAAGCGGACTCCGACAGGTCCGGATAGGCGTCTCGTACTGACGGGATACACTCTCGTGCAGGAAGACTTCGCTGATGCGGAGAGATATATAACTTATAATCAACTACATAAAGAGACTTCACGCAACATTTGGAAAACGAAAAAGCGATCTGCATGGATCCCGTTATATTGTTCGGGGCCGCTATTTGCAGGTATACGCCCACCGGCTTTGCGGCGTGGGCAGTTCTCAATTGATTACGTTTTCTGAATAAGTTCGTTAGTTCAAAAGTCTAGTCATAGATTTATGCGTAAAGAAGATATTCTAATTGTCGCGTCGTGCCTGGTTCTTCTCTTTGTCTGGTTCACGCGATTCTCGACTATACCCCCTCCAGTGCCCGCTGGTGAAGGCGGAAGCGCAACTTCCGAGGCAGTGAAAGCGAACGCATCGGTCGAGGAAGACGCCGCCTTTCGTACTGCTAACCCAATCTCTGCTTCCGATCCTCTCCCGACCGATAAAAAGCAGGATCAGATACTGCCTGCCGAAGTCTCTGAATATTTTACTCTCTCGCCGGCGGCGCCGATTACTTTCGGAATCGAGGGAAAGATGGATATCACGATCGACCCTGAGAAAGGGGGCATCGTAGACGTCGTATTATTCGAGTACAAAGAGAATGACCGCAAGAGTCCGATGCGCTTAGGTAATTCGGAAATTCCGATGTTGGATATCCAGGATAACGAGCGAAAATGGGTCTTCAGCCATGCTCGTGTTGATGAGGTTTCATCGTATCATCTTGCTATTTCGCGGGCCATCGTCGGGACTGCAATGACCCTCCAACAGCGTTGGGAGATCGACCTGGACTCCGCCCACCAGATTAAATATACGGCCGGGCTCAAAAATCACGGCTCTGAGACGCTAAGTCTTAACGGGATACACATCGGTTGTGGCGTAATGAACCCGCTCGAAACCGCCGCTGGCTTTATGGGGAGCGGCGGGATGGACCAGCGCGTTGATATCTTAAATTCGGGGGACGAGAGCCCGAAGATAATTAATATCGACAAAATTACAGGGTACGATGAGGATGATCGTGCGAAGCTGCGTGGTTCACGAGTCGATTGGATTGCCATAGAGAATAAGTATTTCACGTCATTGATATCTGCTGAGCAACCTTTCGTCGGGTGTAATCTTTTCACGACGCCCGTCGACGAAAGCAAGGACGGTCGCAAGGATCCGCGGCTTCTTTACGGGTTCGCGTACCTTCCGAAAACGAATATTAAAGCGCAGGAGGAACGCGTCTGGGAATTCGATTGCTTTATTGGCCCTAAGAACTATGATCTTTTTAAGGATTTGGGGCAGAATAAGCAGTCAATTCTCAACTTTGATCAATTCCTTTTATTCCATTTTGAGTGGATGAAGGCCATTTCGCTGGGGATATTTTGGAGTCTCAGAAAACTGGAAGGGGTCTTCCATAGCTATGGGATCGCGATAATTATCATTACGATAGTCATCCGTATGATATTTTGGCCAATTACGCATAAGAGTACCATTTGGTCAAAGAAGATGCAAAAAATACAACCGCTCGCGCAGGAGTTGCGCGAGAAGTATAAGAGCGATCCACAAAAGATGCAGCAGAAGACGATGGAGTTGTATCGTGAGCATAAGATCAATCCCGTTTCCGGTTGCCTCCCAATGTTCCTTCAGATTCCCGTATTTTTCGCGTTGTTTAACGTTTTGAGGGGCGCCATCGAGCTGCGCCACGCTGGATTCTTATGGGCACATGATTTATCGCAGCAAGATACCATCTATACTCTTCCTGGTATCGATATTCCCATCAATCCGCTCGCGGTTTTGATGGGGATTACGATGTTTTGGCAGCAGAAGATCATCCCGTCAAGTCCCGACCCCGTTCAACAGAAAGTAATGATGTTTATGACCGTCTTTTTTGTGATAATTTTATACGGCATGCCATCCGGTTTGACGCTGTACTGGACCATTAATCAGCTGATATCTATACTTCAGTATAAGGTTACCCATCAGGTTACGAACGACACAAAATAACTAACGAGATCAAGTCCCGGAAATACGCATCGATCGGCGACATGATCTTATGATTTGCAAGCAGTCTCGTACTTGCTTGTTTTCGGTTCTAATGGACCCCGAGAACGCGGTCCGGATAGGTGTCCGGTACTGTTCGGGATCCACGCTCGTGCGGGAAGACTCCGCTGACGCGGAGAGAAAGACTGTTTAGAATTGATCGCGCAAGAGATTTCGAGCGATTTTACGAAAACTCCAAGTCGATCAGTATACAATTAAGTTTCATACTAACGGAGTAGATATTATGGCACTATCAAAATCACAATTGAAACAAACCGAGGACGGATTTAATCGTTTAATCGATTTGCTCGGGTTGTCAGCAGATGTAGCTGTCAAGGAAAATAATAATTTGATTCACCTCGATGTGAAGACCGATGATCCAGGGCGGCTTATTGGCCGGAACGGAAAGACATTAACGGCTTTGCAGCACTTACTTAACGGCATTCTTCTGAGAAAAGAGAAGTCGTTCCCCCGGGTTGTAGTCGAGGTCGCCGGGTACAAGGACACTCGGCCGCGCGAAAAGAAACCAATTGCTGCTGCTACTGCTACTGCCCCTGAGGGGGTTCCGGATAAGTTGAAGAAACAAGCGGAAGATACCGTTAAGGAAGTCAAACGCTGGGGCGAGCCGGTAGCGCTGCCGGCGATGCGTGCTGATGAGATAACACAAATTGAGGCCATCCTGAAGAAGGATTCGGAAATCGAAATAGTGCATGGCAATAAGGACCGTATATCCGTGCGCCTCAAAAAGAGCTAATCGGCTTATTTGAGCAGAGATTAGGGTTTTTAGCAGAATACGGATGAATTATTCAGGCTATACTCGTAAATCGACACTCAATTTCGACGAGCCCAGCCTAAGCGAGTTTCACATCCAACTCCACGAACCACCAGGATACGACAGCCTTGCTAAGGGGTGATCTTTTCAGCGAGCAACAGAAATTCGGCTTCAGACAGTGATTCCGCCCGAATATTTTCGTCGATTTCAAGCGAGTTGAACGCCTCTGTTACGAGATCCTTCCCGAACTTTCGGCCCAGAACCGTTAGAAGCTTCTTTCGCCTTTGGGAGAAAGCCAGCTTCACGACCGTAGAAAATCTTTTGTAAGCCGCCGGATCGGGTCGAGACGCTTTTAGATAGCAGGTGATCAACGCCGAATCGACCTCAGGAATTGGCCAAAAAACATTGGGAGGAACTCGGCGTTCGATTTTTACCGTGTAGACTGCCTGTAATCTAACGGATAATCCGTTATATGCTTTCGTCCCACGTTTCGCACTCAGCCGTTCGGCCATTTCCTTTTGGAAAAGGAAACACAGTGACGTCGGTTTTTTCTCCATCCCTAAAATTTGTGCGATGATAATAGAAGATATCGAGTAGGGGAGGTTCCCGACACAAGAATAGGCGGAGCCGCCGGTTAGATCGCCGAAATCTATCTTGGTTGCGTCGGCGTGGATCAACTGAATATCAGGGTGCGAACGAAATTTCTCGGCAAGATACTCGAAGAATCGGGAATCGTGTTCGATTGCGATAAGTTTTGCGTGTGCTGCCAGCAGAAGCGCGGTCAGATTTCCAGGGCCGGGGCCTATTTCTACTATTACTTCACCCGGAACCGGATTAATCGTCTTCGCGATTGCATTCAGTAGATTTTTGTCAACAAGAAAATTTTGACCGAGCTTACGGCTGGCCCTGATCTTAAGGGTTCGCAGTAAATTTGTAAGTTCGCTCTTATTCATTCCTTGAAATATATCCGAACGTAGGCCTTATTTCTCAGCTCAGATACATACTCCTGATAGCGACGTTCCCTTTCGCGCTTATAAAGAGTTTCCTTGATCGCCTCATAGACTTCTTCGATCGCCGCGCGGCTCCCGGGTTTGACTTCGGCGACGTGAATGAGGAATATCGTATTATCCAACGTCACCGGACGCGAGATGGTTCCGACGTTAAAATCATCGAGCGCAGCCTTAAACTCTGTTCGGATATCTCCCTCGCTCATCCATCCTAAGTCGCCTTTACTTTCTTTCGTAGGGTGAGTAGAAAAGTCGTTCACCAATTTATCAAAGTCCGTGCCGTCTTTAGCTAAACCAATGATCTTCTGCAGGTAATCGCTATCACCGTTATTATCGATACCAATAAGCTGAAGCCGAACCTCCGGCGCCGCACCGAATTCGTCGAGATTATTATTGTAATAATCTTCCACTTCCTGCGGCGAGATATTGATATTTCGATCTACCGTTTGATTAAGTAATAAATTGATCGAGAGGCGTTTCTCAATTCCTTTCCTAAATTCATCCATATTGGTACCGGTGGCTGTAAGCATCTCGTCGAATTTCTCCCAATTGCCGCCGGCTTGCGACGCTACAATCGAGTCGATTCTTTTCTCCAGTACTTCGGTAGGAAACTGATACCCTTTACTCTCAAACTCGGTATAAATAAGCTTTTGGTTGATGAGTTCGTGTGCAGCTTTTACGCGGAACTGATTAATCTCATTGAACAATTTCGTTCGATGCTGCTCGTCTTTCAGTTGCTCAGCTGTGTATTTATTCTGAAGTTGTTTTTCGAGTGCGGAGTTGAATGTTGCGACATCGTAAACAGTTATAATCTGATCGTTTACGACTGCGACTATACCATCGGTATAGCCCATCTCCTGACTTTGAATCGCGATAGGAAAGGTCAGAAAAGCCACCAATATTGTAATCACAAAAGGCATCAAAATCTTTTCCTTAGAATATTACTAGACTGTGGGCGGCCTAAAGCCAATGCAGCGGCATAGTTTTTGAATACGGCGTAAAAACGCGCAGTCGGGTTCGGCACCATAATTTCCGGACGACTTTAATTAGTCAGCCAAGAGGTATCGAACGATAATCCGAAAACTTGAAGATATTCGGTATACTACAAAAGTTTGACAGATAAAACTTACGCAACGTTCGCTGCGTGTTTCCGTCGCTTCTTTAATTTTGGCTGTTGCTGCCGTGTAACCACGTGCTCATCTATAGTACAGGTCGCAATATCGTTGCGGGACGGTAAGTCGAACATAATATCCAGCATTATATATTCTAAAATCGATCGCAATCCACGCGCTCCAGTCTCCTTCTTTATCGCTAGCTTAGCGAGCGCTTTGAGCGCTTCCTCTGTAAATCTGAGTTCCACGTTTTCCATTGCGAACAACTGCTGATATTGCTTTGTAATTGCGTTTTTCGTTGACGTCAGGATTTCTATCAATTCATCTTCTTCAAGTTCCCTCAATACAGCGATCAATGGAAGTCTCCCAATGAATTCCGGGATAAGCCCAAACTTTAACAGGTCTTCTGATTGTACGTGGTTCAAAAGCTCTTTATCGTCGTGTAACACGAGTGAATCTGATTCTTCCTCTTCGGCTGACTCTGACAGGAAGCCTAGCAAACGCCTGCCGATTCGGCGTTTAATAACTTTGTCCAGCGACACGAATGCCCCTGCGCAGATAAAGAGAATATTATTTGTTTCAACTTGAAGATACTCCTGGTGCGGATGTTTACGCCCGCCTTTCGGTGGCACATTTGCCACCGAACCTTCCAGAATTTTAAGTAAAGCCTGTTGCACACCTTCCCCAGAGACGTCACGGGTTATCGAGACGTTCTCGGATTTCTTAGAAATCTTGTCGATTTCATCAATATATATGATGCCAATTTGTGCGCGCTCAATGTTGTAGTCCGCGGCCTGAACGAGACGAAGGATAATGTTCTCAACATCTTCCCCTACATACCCGGCTTCTGTCAGAGTCGTTGCGTCGGCGATTGCGAATGGCACGTCCAGAATCTTCGCTAATGTGCGGGCCAAGAGAGTCTTGCCGGACCCGGTAGGACCGACCAATAGGATATTGCTTTTCTCAAGCTCCACATCCGTATCGGACCGGTCAGATCTGGCGGGGGAACCCGCTCTCATAAACTGCAATCGCTTATAGTGATTATGGACCGCAACCGATAGTACTTTCTTTACGTATTCCTGTCCTACGACGTATTCATCGAGAGCCGCTTTGATGTCCACCGGCTTCGGGACACGCAACTCGGGGATTTTCAGCGGCGATTTACTCGGCGTTTTCTCGATAACGCTGCCCTCGCCGCTGGCGAGCATATCATCACAGAGCTTTACGCAATCTGAACAAATATAAATGCCGGAAGGACTGGAAATCATCTGTGGCGCTTCGTTACGGGAGCGTCCGCAAAATGAGCAGAAAATCTGATTTCGACTGCTTTTCTTTGCCATAATTTGTCACTTACTGGATTATTTATCGTCCGATTTAACTTTTGTTAATACCGAGTCAACCAACCCGTAGTCGCAGGCCTCGGTCGCGCTCATGTATAAGTCGCGTTCTGTATCTTTCTCGACCTGCTCGGTTTTTACACCGGTATGCGTTGCCAGTATCTGATTCAAAGAGCGTCGCAGTCGGATAATCTCTTTCGCCTGAATGCCGATATCCGACGCCGATCCTGTCGTACCACCCCACGGTTGGTGAATCATAATGCGGGCATTCGGTAACGCGTAGCGTTTCCCCTTTGTGCCGGCCGCGAGCAGAACTGCGCCTAGGCTGGCCGCCTGGCCAACGCAGTAGGTTCGAATGTCACAACTGAGGATCTGCATTGTGTCATAGATTGCCATGCCGGCGGTGACAGCTCCGCCGGGGCTGTTTATATAAAAATCTATGTCCTTCTGCGGATCTTCCGACTGCAGGTATAGAAACTCGGCGATCAATAAATTCGCAACGACGTCATCGATTGGAGTTCCGAGGATAACAATCCGATCTTTAAGCAAACGAGAGAATATGTCATATCCACGCTCACCGTGCGCTGTCTGTTCAACAACCATTGGAACCAGTGTCATAAGATCATCCCTTTCTTTTTATATGTATACCGAACGCCTACGAGATTTCGAAATCTCGTGCGTGGTTAGTTCAAAGTCGTCCAAAAAATTGTACTGCCTGCAGTGTAGACTGTAAGCAGTCGATTATTCGAAATAGCGCTCTATGTTCCGGAAGATCTCTCTTCGACATCGGCAATTTCAATTAGTTTCGTTATTACATTCGCCATCAAGAGATTCAATGTAATAGTTGACCGTAGCGCATCTTCGTCAATGGGATTATTCTTCCCGTTACCACTTGCAGCACGTTCCTGGTGAAATCTCTCTACCTGAGCATTAATTTCAGCGTCAGGGATCTTAATACTCTCTTTTCGTCCGATTTCCGTCATAATATATTGCAGCTTCAAACGTCGGGTTGCAGTATCCTCAATTGTTTTTAGAAAGCGTCCACGTTCCTCCTCGTCTTTAAATACGCTTTCGAACGACAGCCCCGTGCGTTTCCACTGCTCCAGTGATGCAGAGAGGGCGTGCTGTTTCTCCAACTCGAGAACTTTCGGAGGCAAGGGAAACTTTGTTTTGTCAACCAAGTAGTCGCTAACCTGTC
The DNA here is from genome assembly GCA_021772635.1 of Verrucomicrobiota bacterium. GTDB lineage: Bacteria > Verrucomicrobiota > Lentisphaeria > JABSQK01 > JAJFLO01 > JAJFLP01. Next base: position 84,529 of record JAJFLP010000122.1, read on the forward strand.
TTTCCAAATATTTGCGGCGTTCGACTTCTTTGTCGTAGAGGAGCTTGTCTTTAATTACGGTCTTGAGGTGTTCTACGTTCTCCGAACCGACGGACTTCGCGAATTCATCGGTTAGTTCTGGTTTTACCCTGGCGTGAATTTCGTGGATTTTAAAATGATATTGCAAGGTCTTTCCCGTCAGTGCGGGTTCGTAAAAATCGTCAGGAAACGTCACGTCTAATGATCGCTCGTCTCCGGACACGACTCCCAGCAAACCCGTCTTGGTACCTGGAATTAATTCCGGGTCTCCCAGCAACAGCCACGTCTCGCTACTTTCGAGCAGTTGTCGAGCAGATACCGGGATATTATCGTCGTCTTGTTCCGTCGTCTTATAACTGAGTTTCAGCATATCATTTTCTTCCGCCGCGCGATCAATCTGGCTAAAGGTCGAACGTTCGCCTAAGAGTTTATCGATGAAGCCGTCCGTATCCTTTTCCTCGACTTTAACTTCGAGATCTGTTAATTTTATGCCGTCGTATTTCGGTAACTCAACCGTTGGAGCGATGTCGAATTCAATGGTAAAGGTGAAGTCCTTATTCTTCTCGATCGTCCCGATGGCATCCTTCGCTATCGTCGGCATCGTGACAGGATTTGCTTCGCATCGTTCAAGTGCAGTCCGCAGTCCGGTATTAACGAGTTCCCCTCGCACTTCTTCGTTTATCTTCTTCGCGAACCTCCCTGTAACCAAATTTGACGGCGTTCTGCCAGGTCGGAACCCCGGAATTTTAGCGTGTCTGGCGAAATTCGATTCCATCCCGGAGATCAGATGATTAACCTCCGTCGCGGGGATGGTAATATCCATCGCGTATTGACAAGGGGCGATCTCTTTCGGATTCGTCGTTATTTTTTCAGTATCCAAATGATTTATACTCCGTTTAATATGTAGTTATCCCAATCGTCTTCATCCCGCATGCGGGACGAAATATTGTTCGATATCCCTTAGGTAATGAACTCAAAGTCGTCCAAAAATTGTACTGCTTGCAGTATATCAACAACTTATTGAGTCTGTATTCGTGTAAGTGTGCTGAGTTCGGATTGCTATAAACGATTACAGATTACAGATTACCGCGGGGATGCGGAGAGAATACAGAAGAGATCAGATACCATTGCGGAAAGCGCATTTATCTGAGTAATTCTTTGAGACTTCGTCAGCGATTAATGCTTTAGCGAATCTCGCCGTTACGCTCGGAACTCGTATTGTACGCGTAGAGAAACCGCAAACAATGGATCAAAGTGATTTCGCGTACCGCAGTGTGTGTGAATCGAGTCTGAACGCTTCATCCAGTTGTTCGCGGTAGTAATATTATTCTCTGGTTTTGGGTTACTCCCAATTAGAAAATAACCGTCTATATTTCTCTTCGTGTCTCCATGGTAAATAGTTACAACGAGGTATAACCTAACCGGTATTTACGACTTCCCCGATGAATAATTCCGCTACACTAACCCCAATACGGGATATGAAAACCAGAATTCTCTTAATTATCGCCTTCGGTGATAGCGAAAATTCCAGACCCGGGAGAATCGTCACAAGCCCTCACTCGCAGAGCAACGATCGGTGGCTCATGCAATCGAACACCGGTGCGATCAGTTTTAACCCCTTCCGCAGGGAAACGGATAAGCAAAATCCGGACGTTGAGTTGGAATTTACAGTTTAGGAGCCGTCGTGGCGTTTAACGAGTTAGCGAATATAGACAAATCAATTACTCGGCGTCGCCGAGAATCATTGCTCGGCCAAAGGGGTGCGGTCGTTTGGTTTACAGGGCTTTCAGGTGCTGGAAAATCGACCCTCGCGAACGCGTTGGAGGAGTGGCTTAACGAAAAAGGCAAGCTGACGTATCTACTTGATGGCGATATCATGCGTACGGGACTGAGTCAAGACCTGGGATTCAGCCACGATGATCGAATGGAGAATATCCGGCGAATAGCGGAAGTCTCGAAAATCCTGGTACACTCCGGTGTGATCTGCATCTCCGCATTCATCTCTCCTTATAGAGAATCGCGGGAACTCGCACGTCGTGTCATCGGAGAGGATGATTTTTACGTTATTTACGTTTCGACGCCGCTCGCCGTCTGCGAAGGACGTGACCCGAAAGGACTATACATGAAGGCACGTCAGGGCGTGATACCCGAGTTTACGGGAGTTAGTTCACCATATGAAGAGCCGGTGGACCCGAATCTTATCCTGGACACCTCGCAGCATGATATCGACGCGTGCTTGAAATTGGCTACCGAGATGATCAGAGCTGCCGGAGTGATCGGATAGACGAGAGGAGCCGGTATATTTTCAAGTTTGACGGACATACTGTCGACCTATACTGCAGGCAGTACAATTTTTGACTAGCTTAGAATTTATCAGCCAAAAATATCCGAACGATATTTCGAAAACTCGAAGGCGTTCAGTATAATATCAGGACTGGTCACAGTTCATATTTCTCTATCTTTCGAATAATAGTGCGGCGGCTGATTCCCAATTTTTTCGCGGCAGCAGTCCTATTTCCATCGTACTCATCCAACGCGCGCATGATCAGGAACTTCTCGTGGCTGTCGATATCGAGCGAATCCGATGCGATCGCTAAGTTGCTATCCGGAGATAGCGGTGTTGGGGATTCATCTCTGATTTTCCTTGGAACGTCATTGGCGGTAACGATCTTTTCTCTCGTCATGACGATCATTCTCTCTACTGCGTTACGTAGCTCTCGAACATTTCCCGGCCATTTGTATGCCGTGAGAAGATCGATCGCCTGCGGCGAGAATCCTTCGATCTTCCTGTTGTTCTCTCTATTAAACAGGTCCAAATAATAATTTAGCAGTAACGGAATATCTTCGCGCCTGTCTCGTAACGGAGGCATATGAATATTCAAGACATCCAGCCGAAAATATAGATCTTCGCGGAACGACCCCTCTTTAACCAAGTCCTCCAGGGTTCGGTTGGTTGCGGCAACCAGACGGACATTAACTTCGATCGGATTCGTCCCGCCGACACGCTCGAAGGCGCGCGTTTCCAGTATTCGCAATAGCGCAACTTGTACCGACGGCTCGATTTCAGCAATTTCGTCAAGAAACAGGGTTCCCCCGTCCGCCGCCTCGAACCGTCCGATTCGTCGTTCGGTTGCCCCGGTAAATGCACCTTTCTCATGTCCGAATAATTCGCTTTCCAGCAGACTCCGGGTGAGCGCGGCACAGTGCACGGCGATGAACGGCTTATCGGCGCGGTCGCTGAGCTGATGTAAGGCTCCGGCCGCGAGTTCTTTACCTGTACCGCTTTCGCCGGAGAGAAGGACGGTCGATCGCGCCGGTGCTATCTGTTTTAACGTGTCGAAGACTTCCTGCATGACCACAGATTTACCGATAATTTTCTCGAATGCGAACTGGGAGGCGAGTTCCCGTTTTAAGTGTTTATTCTCTTTCTTCAGACGTCCAGATTCCAGTGCTCGTCTGATTACGATTTCAAGGTTATCGAGGTTGATCGGTTTTGTTAAGAAATCATATGCCCCGGCTTTCATTGCATCAACCGCGTTTTCCACCGATCCGTACGCCGTCAGCATGATGCATACGGGCGGGTTCTGAATGGCCGTGACGCGTTTGATGAAGTTAAGACCATCCAATTCCGGCATCCGAAGGTCGGTTAGAACGATGTCGAAATCCTGCTCTAAAACCATATCTAACCCGGTACGAGCGTTATCTGCCAGACTAACATCATAGTGCGAAGCAAGAAGGCGCTGTAACCCTTCACGCGTGTTTTTCTCATCGTCGATTATTAAAATTTTGGATTTCTTTGACATGGTCTAGTGCTACGCGATTCGTCGTGCATGTAGTGTTTGGGGCTAACCTATCTTCGGTACTTTCGGTCGCGGAGAATTGAGTAAACGATTACGTCTATCCCGCGGTATAAACTTGATTGTTACCGTCGTGCCGGAACCAGGATCGCTTTCGACACTGAGTTCGCCGCCGTGATTTCTTATTATTCTTTCAACAATCATCAGGCCGAGACCGGAGCCGTCCTCTCGGGTTGTGTAATAGGGATTGAATATATTACCCAGGTCATCCGGATCAATCCCTTTTCCGTTGTCTTCGAACGACAAGCTGATGCAGTCGTTTTTGTCGGCAAGCGAGATCTTTAGCAGACCATCTTTCGACATGGCCTGTATCGCGTTCTTGATGATATTATAGAATGCTTGTTTCAGCTGGGTTTCGTCACCCCAGATTGGAGGTATTCCCTTTGACCAGGTTCCTTCGACGTAAATCCCGCGATCCTCAATTTCTTTACCCATAAACGTGATCGTTTCGCTGACGAGTTCGTTGAGAGATACTCGTTTGAGATCCATATCCGCTGGCCGTACAGCCTTGACGAATTGATTTATGATGGTATCGAGCCGGTCTACTTCCTGAGACGCCACGGTCAAGAGCTGTTTCGCGTCTTCTGCTTTTTCGTTTTCGCCGTCCAGTTCTGCGAAATAACGCTGTAGTAACTGCAGATGAATTGTAAGACTGTTTAGCGGGTTCCCGATTTCATGTGCAACGCCGGCCGCAAGAATCGTCATTGTCTTGATTTTCTCGGATTCTATTTGTGATTCGGTGCGATCTCTGAACTCCGTGACATCATTTAGTATGATAGCGATAAGTTCCAGTTCCGAGCTTCCATCGTTCTCATTCTGGTAGGGTACGAGGAAAAACTGCAGGTACCGATGAGTGGGATAGAATATTTCAATTTCCTGTCGTGTAATCCGGCCCGATTCCTTTGGATCTTGAGAAATCAATTGGTCCCAGTCTAGATCACGAAGATAACGACTGATCGTTTGATTGTCTCTTTCTGCGATGTCTTCGGGTAACCCAAGGATATTAATTGCCGCATTATTGACGAAATGAATCTTGAGATCCCGGTCAACGATCAATACCCCTTCCTGTATGATCTGAAATATCGTATCCAGAATCCCCTTTTCCCGAATCAACTTAGAAATCCAATGTTGAACGCTACTTGGATCGAGCAGATCCAGACGCTCCAGGACTCGGTCAAAGAAACTATTCTTTTTGGTCATGTGCTCAGTTTTTTGGTTAACGGTTATAGGTATTCCGAACGTCTTCAGGTTTTTGACCAGGCATTTTGCTGGCCAGCAGAATGCCGGTTAAAAAATATTGTTCGATATCCCTTAGGTAATGAATTCAAAGTTGTCTCTCCGTATTCTCGGAGTACGTCCATGCGGACCCAAAATTGTACCGCTTGCAGTTTTCCATAAGTTTATGGTGACTAAATCCTCTAAAATCCCGGCAATCTCGGGTTGCGAATATTCGAATATAGCGTTACTTTCTCATGCTAGTTGATTATATTCGAGTACTAGTTTTTAACGTTCTGTAGTATTTTGCGAAGATGTATTTCGTTGCTTTGTATTTTTTGTCATGGATAAGGAACCTGGCGCGGCGGAGATATTCGCAGTAAAGTATATTGAGTACTAACAGAAGCCAGAAGCGTACCCCATGAGTTATGTCTCCTTCGTCGGAGAACGGTGTTACGGAATTTTGCACACAGCAGTCAGACAGTCAGCGTGTTTCTCGGGCATGTAATAGAATTCAATGGCGATCCCCGGAAATTGAGATGATCGAATAGACTGCAAGTAATCCTATTTTGTTCCGGATTATCCGCGACTCTTGCTCATGCAGTCCGCACGAGCGGACTCCGAAGAATGCGGAGAGACGACTTAAAACTATTCACGCGAGATATATCCGAACGATATTTAACCGGTCGCACCAAAGTTCTGTAGTCCAGCATGAACGTCTGGTCGAGAACTCGAAGACGATCGGTATTGCAAAGAACGTCTGATAGATAACGAAATTTCGTTTAACCAATTACTCAAGATAACAGGACTGAGAGTTCATGCAAAACGGTTATTGGGCGCAATCTATTATTAAGAAGGATACACTCGGGCAAGAGTTCTGCTATATCCCGGCCGGCACTTTTCTGTACGGGAAAGAGCATGTTACCAGTAGGATTTTGTCACCGTTCTATATGAGTCGTTTCCCGATTACTAATATTCAATTCAGGCATTTTGTCAATGAAACCGGATACGCTTATGAGTTGTTTGACGTTATGGATCAACTATCTGCGGCACCCGGTTGTCCGGCGACGCCGGTAAGTTGGCAAAACGCGAAAGCGTATGCCCGTTGGTTGCGAACGTTAACTGGGGAATATTATAGCCTTCCGAGTGAAGAGGAATGGGAATTAGCGGCGCGAGGGACTGACGGGCGGCCGTATCCTTGGGGGAAGACTCCCCCAACTGATGAACATGGTACATTCTCCATAGGCACCCATCGGTCTCAGACATCGGTTGTGGGTTCGCATCCGCTCAACGTCAGTCCCTACGGGGTCGCGGACATGGTTGGGAATGTTTGGGAGTGGTGTCTGGATGAGATTGATGAGTTGGGTGAAGCACACATTATGCGCGGCGGCTCGTGCGTTAACGATGAAACATATTGTAATTGCAATTCGCGTTGCTACGAGAGTCCGTCGGATAAGCGCGTCTTATACGCGAGCATCCGCTTAGTCTATTTGCCTGAGGAAATGTACGAAAGATATCGCGCTGCGATTGAAGGCGGCATGATGAGTGCTCCAGCCGATGGAGACCTCACTCGGACATTACGGTAAAAAGAAACGCCAGACCGCAAGCGGTTTGATTTTCTGCGGAATACGGATTCTGCAGGTAAACCCGGACTTCGTTTATGCGGAGAATCCGCTCATACCGAATGAGTCGAACGAGGACGAGACGGTTATGAGTCACATGAACTGTAATTCACAGGGCAAGGGCGGAAGTTCCTGCCGAACAACAGCGCGCCTGATCGAAGACTCTATCGGCGATCAGTATAATTTAAAACGTTTTCGATAATTACGATGAGGATTGTCCTATGAGTTTCGATCAAACAATTGTTAATTTAAATCGGTGGGAAGTTGTTTTTCGCGTGGGTAAGAGGGCGTTGGCGGACGGTGATCTTGAAGAGGCGGAAGAACAGCTGCTGGCGGCACTCCAAGACGCATCAAAAATGGGCGCGGGGGACCCGCGCGTGGCGAACATTAATAATTCGTTGGCTGAATTATACCTCAAATTAGAGAAGTATGAGGAGGCTGAGACGAATTTCAAGCAGGTTATCACAGTGTGGGAGTCAACCCTGGGGCCCAGCTATACCGGGCTAATCGATGTACTCGATAATTATGCTGTCGCGCTGGATAAATTAGGTCGTGGAGCGGAAGCTGATGAAACGCGAGATCGCGCTCAAAAAATCCGTGACGAGCAGGCGAAATTAAAGGCTACCGAGAACAAGTACGATCCTCCAGCTCGTTGATTCGATCTTTCTATACTGCAAGCAATACAATTTTTGGTCCGTATGGACCGACTCCGCACGAGCGGACTCCGAGAATACGGAGAGACGACTTTGAATTCATTGCCTAAGATCTATGTTGAGCCTGGCGAAATCCGCCGCGGTGGAAACAATATTTAACCGACATTCTGCTGGCCAGCAGAACGACTCCTGGTCGAAAACCTGAAGATGTTCGCTGTAACTATGCAGAAGATTCCGGATACTTCGTTATAACCCGTATCGTTTGGGTTTGACAGCAGGATATCTCCTCCTGATCGAACTGCCTCCCTCTCCGCGCTCCAGTATTTTCTGGTTGCTGCGCATGACGTCCTAACCGAAAATCCGGTACCCCGCGAGCCTACACCGAGGTCAGCCATGGTCGCCGTTAGTTCACGGATAAAAACGCGGGAGAACCTCTAATTTTTCCGATAGACGACCGATTTCCTCAGTATCTGCGTCTCCGACGATGCTTATAGAGTACGTTCCCACGTCAAGTCCGCTGATATCTACCGTCCAGTTAAAGCCTTTGTCTGTTTGGGTGATTGGAATGCGTGATCCGTTTATTACGATTTCGAGACCGCTATGAAGGTACGGCCCAGTGAGTTCGATCGCGGCTTTAGGCCCAACCATCACGTCACGAGGCGTAAACCGGGTTGTATTTTGTAGTGGACGACGTATGAAAATGGTGATTGGTTTCGACCGTGAAACAGGGTAGCGTTTCTTAAAGATCGACATGTCGAATGGCTCTGTAGTCCATTCGACCCATAGTCGGTGAGAACCCGGACACAGGTGTGGTAACTCCACTTTCGTCTCGAAATGCGCCGTCTCAGGCGTGCCGGAGGCGACGGGAAATCCGTCGATATATAGAACGGCGTAGGAATTGAACAGTTCAATTCCTCGCTGCATATAAACGACCAGATCGTCCCCCAACGATAGTCTATCGGTGTCCACCTTTATAGAGCCGTTTAATTCCGGATTATCCACGTATATCTCCGAGACCGTTTCCGTTTCCTCTCCCAGGAATGTGCCGGCACGAGTTCGAAGGACATTAAATCCTGCGCAGACGAGGGTCCTCGGTACGAGGATGGACTCGTTTACTTTCGGATTTTTCCATGTTGGCTGCATAACCGTCTCGGCGATACGCCCAACCTGAACGCTCTTCCAAGAAGGGGCCCCGACCGCTAACTCCCCGGCGAATTGTGATTTCGGTGCGCGGACGACATGGACAGTTAGATCCAGGCGGCGGCGCATCGTTGCGTAGCTTGGGACAAACCACAGCTGACTTTCCTCCGGTTGCGCTGGATTTGGTCGAACCTGGACCTTCCATTCTTCTCGTTTTCCGAACGGGTTTTGCTCTCCGATTTTATCTGCGGTCCGCTGGAGAAAGTCCTCCACAGTTTCGTTGCCGTATGCGGTCATAGATATCGTTGATCCCTCAACGCCGATTCTCAGTTCGTCGCCGGTGAGAGGGGGTATTTTGCCGAAATCGTAGATCGCGCACTCAGCGCGATAGGGCCGGAACTGGAGGGGCTTGGAAAGTGGGAATGGAGTGTTTCCATCAAGTGCTATGAGATTGCAGTTAGGTATGTCGCCAAACGATTCCTCCAGGGGCGGATGCCATCGGATCAGGAGTTTATTTTTTCGCTTCCCTACCTGGTGAATACTGACACTGCTGTTCCCGCAATACGTAAAATAATTAAGTATCCTAGTCAATGGTTCGTTGTCGGTGCTGCGGTAGGTATGAGAGAAAACGGAATCACTCCCTTTCGTGACGGAAAGATTCCATTGTACACCTTGCGGCACCAGAGGTTCGCGGTGCAGCAGCAGATCCTGCTCATTTAGCCAGACCTCTACCCATGCGATCCCATAATTTGATTTGCCTTCCTCAACGTCAATATCTACCCGAATTTCATCGCTATCCCGGAATCGGTTGGCCGCGGGATTATTGTGAACTTTACATGGATTTCCAAAAGGCGACATAAGAGGATCGCCGAGAACCAAACCCATGGTCCAGTCACTGATCGTTTGCAGATAAGATTCCATCAATGAGAATCCGCCCGCGTAACGAATAGGTAAGGTGTAGTTTGCCCAGCGCGCTGGCGTATTCGTTGGTTCTACTACCGTTCCGTATGCGCCGCAAACCCCGTAGCGGACGAACGACAGTAAGGTCACCTGGCCGCCGGGATCGAGGAGGTAGCCGCCGTGTGAGGTCAGGTTATCGAGGATAGAACCTGGCAGGTAGGTATTTGATGCGAGGTCCAAGTGCGTGGACCCGGTGAATTGTCCGAGAACGTCGTGCTTGTTCTTAACCTGCGGATGACTTATACGCTCGCACGGAAGCCCGTTTGCTTCCATGATTGCTATGGCTTGCTGAATCTGTCGATTTCGTGTACCTCTGGCGCCTCTGCCTTCACAGAAGTAAAACGTCCCGGCCGAAGGTACATCTCTATAATGACATACACTGGAATCTATTAATCGGGCGCCGTCGTTGAAGTTGAACGCACTGATTGTCGTAGCTGGTACGAGAAAATCACCACCATAGGGGATGGACGCTTCAAAAGGGAGAGCATTACCGAAATATCCGTTCGTCGATCGTATATTATCAGTCCCACCATAAAGAATCGCGGCAGTTGTTGAGGTGCGGTTCAGTCTGTACGGGACGCCGCGTACTAGTACGACGTAATCGATCGCATCCCCGCAACGCGAAATTCGCTGCATTACGGGGGTAAGAAGTTTCCTGTCAAAGTCGCCGGTATTTATATTAACGGGATCGTTAAAACTCAACAGCAGTAAGTTCGGGGGGGGGAGATGTCTAGCGCGCATGTAGCGCTTGGCCAGTTCCATAGATTCGGGTTGGTCCCGATCCGCGACTACCAGAACCCGTCCGCACCTGACTGATAGTTTCTCTGTTCCATAGCAGACCGGGGACGCGAGGCAGGAGAGACTTAAAAGCAGTAACAGCATCCGGGTGGTGCCGTTTGAGTGTAGGTGTATTCGATGGCTCGGTAGAATATTATACCTCGATAATTTCGCGGGAAGCAGGACTTCGATAGGTAAGTAAGCGCCACGGCCTATTGTGTTAGACGATACTGCATGCAGTACAATTTCCGGATAACTTGTATGTCCCTCCCCAAGGGATTCCGAACGATAATTCGAAAACTTGAAGGCGTTTGGTATATAAGCGATTTACCTATTATCACTACGGAAAGGTTAGCGCGCACACATGACCACAATCACGGAGTTCTCGAGAGTCGATCCAAACTTCGGGTAAAATTTCTTCGCTAATATTCGCAAGTGCGACTTTTCGCAGCCTAAAAGTTGTACCCGAGATTGAAGTGGAACCTGCCGCCGGTGCCTAAATGTTTTTGCTCACGCGACACCGGCCAGCCGTAATCCAGCTGAATCGCGCCGATAGGGAGGAACAGACGTAGTCCAGCGCCGACGCCTACGTTTAACTCCGATGGCGTCCAATCGAATTCGTCTTTCCAGACATTCCCGGAATCAACAAATATCGAACCCATAACGGTTTTCTCGTACAAGGGTGTTGTAACCTCAACAGATGCCAAAAGGATTGATTGACCACCGACGGGCTCTTCATTGTCTGGATCGACCGGCCCGACGTCACGCTCCTTAAACCCGCGAATCGAATTCGCTCCGCCGGTGAAGAAACGGTCGAAAATGCGCGGGGTATCGCCGCTTACGTTATCGACTTGGCCGATTTCACCGGAAATCTTAAAGACGGTCTTTTTGAAGATAGGATAATATTTGTCAGCCGATAGAGTCAATTTGTACAGGTTCGAATAGCTTCCAATAGCCTCTGTCTGGAATTCAGAATTAATCGAGATACGCGACCCGCTTGAGGTAAGAATAACACGGTCCCGGTGGTCCCGAACAAAACCAAGGGTAAACGCGCTGACCAGATCACCGCCCTCTTCTGCGTCCCTGAAGAGTTTGCTATAGTCGCCCTCAATATCATTGATATCGATATCCTCTATCCGGTAGCCGAATGATTGTCGCCAGAATTTTTTCTTTAACCGACGGGTAAAGGCGACGCTTGAGCCTTTACTATCCTGATCATATTCTCGATTACTGGAAGTCGTCCGGCTCCAGATTTCAAAATCGAATCGCAATGGTTTGTCATTAAGCCAGGGTTCGGTGAAAGAGAGCACGTAGTCTTGGCGCGATGATCCGAACTGTGCGCGTAGTCGCATGCGCTGTCCGCCGCCCCGTAGCCCCGGGAAATCGTGTAGATCAAAATTGGATTGCGATACCTCGATGGTACCAACCAGGTTGTCGGTGCTGGAGAAGCCGGCGCCAAACAGAAGCTGACCGGTTAGTTTCTCATCGAGGTTAACATTCAGATCTTTCTTATCATTTTCTTCCGTGGATACCGGTAAAATATCAACGTTTTCGAAGTATCCGAGGTTCTGCAGGCTGGTTTTACTCGCCTCGATTTTAGAAATATCGCTGACGTCGCCCGGGTGTATTCTCAGCTCGCGTCGGATCACATGATCCTTAGTAATATGATTTCCCGCAATATTGATATTGCGAATCGTATATGCAGTCCCTTCACGGATGATATACTCGACTGATGCGGTATTATTCTCGCTTTCGATTGAGCGGTCTGGCAAGACGTAGCAGTCGAGATATCCCTTATGACTATATTTATTGGTAATCGCATTAATATCCCGGCGCTCTTGACCGCTACTGTAAACCTCCCCGGATTGCAACGAAATAATTTCGGTAAGCTGCTCAGTACTAAACTCGGTATTCCCCGAGATGGAAATATCCTTTACGCTATACTGTGGACCTTCCTCGAGAAATAGTGTCAGGTGAATATCTTTGCCGTCCTTTGTAATGTAACGATCAATTTTACTTAGCTTAAAATCAAGATATCCCTTATCCCAGTACGCGTTCTTTATGCTGTCGATATCGTTTTGTAACTCGGTTTCATCGAAATAGCCGGCCGGGAATATATACCCCAGTAAAGAAACCTCGGTTTCCATCATCTTCTCCAACTGGCGGTCGGAAAAAACGATGTTTCCGATAAGATCAACGCCTCTTGTTTTGTACCTGGATTTTTCGTTGATTTCATACACCACTTTTAAATGATGGGAATCCTCAAGGGGGACAACCTGCTGTTTTATCGTTGTATCGTGATAGCCTTTATTTCGATAAAGATCGTATAGCGCCTGCAGATCCTCAGAAAGGAGCTTTTCATCCTGTATTTCATTCTCTTTCAGGTCTACCTCCCGCCTCAGTTTCTTGGTTGAAATTAAGGAATTCCCCTGGAACACGATCTCGCTGATCACTGCCTTCGGAGTGATTGTCAGGGTGATGGTAACCGATCCCGTGTTGGTCGGTTCGACTTTCGCCTCGATGTCGTCAAACTGTTTCGTCGCGTAAAGCGTTTTTATATCTTCCGATAGGGTTTCCGGTGAAAATTCGTCGCCAATCTGCATCGTCATATTACTGCGGACCATGTCTTGTGAAACCAGGCGGCTGGTTGCTGATTTTACGAGAATATCGTTTATCGAAGCAGCATACAGGGCACAGCTTGCACCGAAGGTAAAAGTAATTACGCAAATCTTCGTAAATCTGCTCATGTGGTAATTTCCGTTTTGATTATTTAGCGATTATAGACTGGATAGTGGCTAATACGACGCTTCTACGGGTACGTCTGCATCTGATACATACTGGGGTGCCTGATCGAAGAAACGCGTCCACTCGGGTTTAAAAGCTAAGTCGGCGATCCCGGTTTCCCCATTGCGGTTTTTCGCAACGATAACCTGTGACTTAATTCGAGTATCGTCACCATCCGATCCATGCGTTTCTTTTTCTTCTCCCCCTTCGCCTCCGCGATGTAATAACATTACGATATCGGCGTCTTGCTCGATAGCACCAGATTCACGAAGTTGTGACAGCTTCGGCTGATTACCTTGTTCCGCCTGACGATTAAGCTGGCACAACAATAGTATGGGGAGGTTTAATTCTTTAGCCAACGCCTTAATATCGGCAGACAGTTTCGCGACCTCCTGTTCTCTGGAGGTCGTCTTATTGACCCCGACCGGGCGCATCAGCTGTAGATAATCGATAACGATCAGTTGGATATTATACTCGAGCTTCATCCTCCTGGCCTTATGTCTGAGCTCCAAACTAGATAATTGTGGAGTATCGTCGATATATATCGGCGCGGCGCTCAGGCGGTCTGCGGTCCCCATCACCTTTGTGCTCCATTGTGCATTGGACAGAGTCCCGTCGCGTATGTCCTTCATATTGATCTGGCCCTCGCTGGATAGCATCCGAATAATTACTTGATGACTTCCCATTTCAAGGCTGAATATCCCGACTGGAATTTTCTTGTCAACGCTAACGTGTCTGGTTATATCTAATGCTAACGCGGTCTTACCCATCGATGGCCGTGCTGCCAAAACGATGAGTTCGCCGGGTTTCATTCCGGTTATCTTTCTATCAATATTCTTGAATCCAGTTGCAAGGCCGATCGCTTCCGGCCTCTTTTCGCTGAGGGCCTGCAGATAATCGACTGCGTCTTTCATCAGGTCTTTGATAGTCTTCGTATAAGTATCCGTACGAATCTCGGTCACATCCATGATCTTTCGTTCGACGGAGTCTATGAACTCGGGGACTTCACCGGTGGCCTCGAAGCAACGGCCAACGATATCACTGCAGGTGGCGATAAGTGTGCGAAGGATATACGCATCAAGGACGTGATCAACGTATTTATCTACGTTCGCAGTGGTTGGAACTACATTATAAAGGTGATTTAAATATTCCTCGCCGCCGATGTCTTCGAGTACGGCGGACCGCTCGAATTTGGTGGTAACGGTGATGAGGTCAATTCGATCAGGGACCATCTCATTCCGCATTTCCCGTAATCCAAGGAATATTTTTCGGTGAGGAGCGTGATGGAAACATGTTTCTGTTTTGATTCTGGAAAAGACGCTATCCATCGTAGCGCAGGGATCTAGCAGTAGACAGGAGAGGATGGCTTTCTCGGCTTCGATGCACTGGGGCAACGGCCGATCGCCGACTAGAAGAGGGCCGATTTTAGCAGTGGAAAAACTTGCCATGAGAAGAGACTTTTGCTGGATACTCAGACATGCGGGAGGCGCCTATTCTGGCGTCAAATGTAAAAAAACGATGGCGCACAGAAAAATCAGGCTAGTGCATATCAGGGGGGCGGCAGACCGGCGATGTCAAATCGATTAATCGTCGGCTTTGACTACCCAGACTTTAATTGCCGCAACGACCTCACGATTTAGGTGCACATCAACCTGGTATACGCCGAGTTTTCGAATCGGTTCTGATAACGCGATTTGCTTACGTTCAACTTCGATGTTCATCTCAGCCAGAGCACTGACTATATGCTGTGCGGTCACTGAACCGTAGAGTTTTTCGTCGTCACCGGCTTGCATCGGGATCGTGATCGAGTTATTGACGATGGTATCTGCGACATCCTTGAAGTGCGTAACCTGTTTTTCGTACTCATCTTGAGCATTCTTTTTCTTGGCTTCTAATTGCCGTAATGCTCCCGGCGTGGATTTGCTTGCAAGCCGCTTAGGTATTAAATAGTTGCGCGCGTATCCGTCAGCAACCTTTATGACGTCACCCATTTCACCTAAATGCGTGACGTTGTCGAGCAGTATCAGTTCCACCGCCATAATAATTCCTCTCGATAAATTCTATGGTAACAACGCGATCGACCGCGCTCTTTTAATTGCCTTAGCCAGTTTCTTCTGGTGTAACCCACAGTTACCGGTAATGCGTCGGGGAATAATCTTCCCTTTCTCGGTAACGAAGCGGATCAATAAGTCGGCATCCTTAAAGTCGATATAATAAGCACGTTCCTCACAAAAGCGACAAATTTTCGGCCTGTAGGTGCGAACTTTCCTTCTTGTTTTTGGTCGTCTGATAGCCATATATTACCTTTCTGTTTAATGCCAGAGCGTATGCTCGCGTATAACGTTCGTGAATCTTGGGTCCGAATGGACGGACTGTCTATGCACCAGCGGACTCGCCGCATAAGCGCAAGTCCCGGGTACTCCGGACTGAGAATACGGAGAGGGACCAGTTAAAATTACTAACGCCCGAGATTCTGAACAGCCGTCGCTCAGCGGTTCAGTACCACGACGACGGCTAAAAAACTCGAATACCGCTTGCGGTATGAATACGACGAGTTAAAACGGAATATCATCCATGGACTCGTCATCAGTACCTGGGCCCGGTGCGGCGTTCCCGCCGGCGTCGCCGGACGGAAATGGTGGTGCTGGCGGCGCTGATTCCTTTGAAGCCGGGGCGGGTGGTGGTCGATCACTGTGTGAAAATTCCGCGGGGGTGTCGCTATATTCGCTACCCCGAGACGGCGCTCCCAGAAACTGAATTCTCTCGCCGGTCACGGTGATTCGGCTTCTTTTCCGGCCAGACTCGCGGTCATCCCACTGATCGAATTTCAGGCGCCCTTCAACAAAAGCGGGCGCACCTTTTTTTAGATAAGTATTGCAACTTTCCGCCTGTTTCCCCCAAACTTCGATATCGATAAAACAGGTGTCTGAGCGTTCCTCGCCGTTCGCCGTCGTATATTTTCGATTGACGGCGAGCCCTAAGGCACATAGTGCGGCTCCACCCGGGGTATAGCGAATCTCTGGGTCACGGGTGAGATTTCCGATTAAAAATACTTTATTTAATGATGCCATGTTCTTTGCCTATATCTCTTGTTACTATTCTGATCGCTTCGGAGTTTTTGACTACGCGCCCTGCTATTCAACAGGGACTTCGGTCATTCTCTCCGAGATACCGTTTATGTGATTCACGACCGTGTCTCTATTCCGTGCTATTTCGATCGACCGGACGAGTATAATTAAAAATATCCGCGCGAAGTACTTTCGGGTCTCGGCGAAATTTATCCTTTATTTTTACCACGCCATCCGCAGGCGCGTTGAGAATGACGTTGAGGTATACCGCCGAGGAAATCTTATTGATTGGATGGGCCAATGTCCGGTGCCCCATCTCATTGGTTTCTACGATTCCGCCACCGATTTCTTTTGTGATGGATTCAAGCTGGTCTAGAAATCCTTTGGTGCCATCCTCATTCTTGCCTTTATCAAGTATAAATATGGATTCATATTTTTTCAATTCAATTAACTCCGATTATGGTTAGGTTGATCAACATGAGACTGGCGACGACTCCTCACCCCCCCCGTCAAACGGGATTCCATTATAACTATTCATCGTCGCTTCTACACCGCGATTTACAGCTAGTAGCACAGCCTCCGCCGCGCCCGCGATGACTTTTTCAAGTACCGGCTGCTCGTCAGCCGTGAATGATGACAAAACGTGATCAGACGTTTTGCTGTCCTCAGTCGTCGCTCTTCCGATACCGATGCGCATTCGGTTGAAGGAATCACTATTCAATGCGGCGATTACTGAATCTACACCGCGATGTCCGCCGCTACCGCCTTTCATGCGAATCCGAATCTTACCTAATGGCAGATCCACGTCGTCGAATATCAATAGGATCTGGTGCGGCTCAATTCCCTTTTCTCGACAAAACTTCGCGACAGGCATGCCGCTTAAGTTCATGTAAGTCAGAGGTTTTTGTAAAAATACTTGCCGTCCCTTTGACCGGAAGAAACATAGGACGCTTTCAGAAAAATGCTCGGGCGGCGACGAAGCCGGTTTCTTGCCGGCTAAGATTTTATCGATGACTTTGAACCCCACATTGTGACGAGTGTCCGCGTATTCCTCTCCCGGATTCCCCAGTCCGACGATCAGTGATGGACAAACTGTATCATCCATAAAAATATCCCGTCGCGTTCTCGTTTATTCTTATTCCGCGTCTTCCTCACTCTTGCCCTTGGTAATGACCTCCGGCTCGCCGGCCGACGGTTCGCCCAGAACTCCGGCTTCTTCTGCTTCTTCGACTTCTTCTTCGAGATTCGGCGCTTGAACATGGACAATCGTGATGTGCGGGTCGGTGAACGTCCCGCTTACACCGCTGGGCAGCGATATATCGCCAATTGCGATGCTGTCACCAATATTGAGAGCCGTGACGTCTATTACTATTTCATCCGGCAGGTCGCGAGGGAGACAACGAATCTCGATTTGATGAGAAACAAGATCCAATTGCCCGCCGTGATCTATACCCTCCGCGTGGCCAACAACCTTAATCTCTACCTCCGCTGTAATTTCCTTATCCATTCTGACTTGCTGAAAATCGATATGCAAGATATTGGTACTTAAATAATCGAATTGGATATCCTTGACCTGAACATCGGTTGTTTTCGTTTTGCTCTTGTCATCCTCTATATTGAGCGTAATAATCGACGAATGCCGCACAACTGAATTTATTTCTTTCAGATTCGAACATAACGCCATAGGCTCAATCTTATCACCGTAAAGGATGCACGGCACTAACCCTTCGGATCTCAGACGTTTCGTCGACTTTTTGCCGGTTACGTCCCGCAGGCGTACTGAAATCGACTGTAGAATTTTCTTTGCCATCTTTAGTTCCTCTGATTTACGAATTCAGCGCCTTCTTTTCTTTTACGCGAAAATTCGAGAAAAATCTTTAATATAAAGAGGGTTACGCTCACTTCAATATCAAAATAAGTTGTTACCCGAGAAAAAACACACCAACATGGAGATCATCCGCAAATATGCAAGAATCTTTGATTGAATTGCTTAGAAATCGAGAGGCAAAGGTTGGGATAATTGGACTGGGTTACGTCGGGTTACCGATACTTTTGGAATTCGCACGCGTCGGGTTCCCCGTTATCGGGTTTGACGTGGACGGGGATAAGATATCGCAACTTCTCAAGGGGGATTCATACATTCGTCATATCGAACCAAGCCGCGTGAAGGATCTTCTGGTTGACAACCTGAAAGCGGACGTGACGATCGAATTCTCCAGAGTATCGGACTGCGATGCTCTCCTGATCTGCGTCCCGACACCGTTGAATCAGCATCGCGATCCGGAGCTGAGTTTTATCACGCGTACGGCGGAAACAATCTCGGCATATATGAGAAAAGGACAGCTAATAAGTTTGGAGTCAACGACTTATCCAGGCACCACTGAGGACGTACTCGTCCCGATTCTGGAGAAAGGCGCAAAATTAACTGCCGGCACCGATTTTTTCGTAGTCTACTCGCCGGAACGTGAAGATCCGAATAATGCGGAGTTCGCAACCTCTTCGATACCGAAAGTTATCGGTGGCATAAATCAGGAGTCACTCGAGATCGGCATAGTCCTGTACAGCTCGATTATCTGTGAAATGGTGCCTGTCTCTTCGTGCCGCGCGGCCGAGGCGACCAAGCTGATGGAGAATATCTTCCGTTGTGTTAACATTGCACTCGTAAACGAGCTTAAGACGGTATTTTCCGCGATGGACATAAATATTTGGGAAGTTATTCGGGCGGCTAAAACTAAACCGTTCGGATATATGGCGTTTTATCCGGGACCGGGTTTGGGCGGACATTGTATCCCGATCGACCCTTTTTATTTGTCATGGAAAGCGAAGGAGTATGGAATCTCGACGAAATTCATTGAACTTGCTGGTGAGATCAACACGAATATGCCGAATTACGTTATTCACCAGACAATGCTGGCGTTGAATGAAAACAAGATGACGCTGCGAGATAGCCGAGTCTTACTTATCGGCCTCGCATACAAGAAAAACGTTGACGATATTCGCGAAAGTCCCGCTTTCGTTCTTTGGGACGAATTGTTAAAGCACGGTTCATTGGTCGATTACTTCGATCCGTATTGTCCAGTCGTAAAGGACACAAGGGAGTTTCCACATTTAGCGGGTATAGCGAGTCGAACCATCGACGATATTGCCGATGGCGTGTATGATGCGGCGATTATTGCCACAGACCATGATCAAGTGGACCACGATCAAATCGCGCGCAAAGTTAAGGTTTTAATCGATACGCGCGGGGTTTGCGAGGATGCGGAGAATGTCTATCGGGCGTGATATCTGGACGCCAGCCTTAGGAATTATTCAGGTTAGGAGGCTGTCGGACTTTAGGGATCGTCACGAGAAAATAGATAAATTGAGACCAATTTTTCCCGGAATGAGGCGAATATTAGACATATTTAACGAAATTTCGGGAGAAAATGGGCCAATTTCAGCGTTTTCATAGTCGAT
>JAJFLP010000123.1 GCA_021772635.1 Verrucomicrobiota bacterium
AGGCAGCTCCCGCTGGCGATCTTATTTATTTTGGTATCGTTCCAAAATAATCGTTATCGCCTGCGGGAGCAGCCTCCTACATTCACATGATCAAAGTTTCCTTTTGTATTAACAGACTCAGCGGAGCGCGTCGGTCGACGCCCCCTTGAAACTTAAACCCGTTTTGAGGCTGTTTATCTCGTTCGATTTCGGCTCGATTGGGCGGCTTTTGGAGTCCAAGTTTTAGCTTGAAAGTCAGTATTCCTGCAAGCTAAAGCTTGAACTCTCCGCACAAGCGAGAGTCGCGGCAATCCGGACCAAAATACCGCCGAACCCAAGTTTCGTTATATATTAACAGGCTCGGTACGGGCCGGTTCGGCGCTCCTGTGTAACTTCGTGGATTTTCGAATTGTAGAATGTGGGTTAAAAAGGAAACCCACTGGTGCGCGCCCCTGAAAATTAGCGAATTTTTCCGAATTCTAACTACCACATTACGATCGGACACTGGGAAAGTTCTTTACGAACGCCGCAGACGAACCTGGCCGAAAGTGACTTCGCTCCGCGGCAGGCACACAGTCGCAAACTTACGCTGATTACGGGCATCACCCGGGTTGACGATCTTCACCTCCTGGCCTTCTGCGAAAAGTGCATTATGCACCAGCCCGCAAATAACGAAATCAACATGCTGATATTTCTTCGATAGCTTCCTTACGGACTGACTCATCTGGATCTCAGACTGCTCAAAAAAGTCCACACCTAAGCCATACTCGACGAAAAAGCGATAACCGGCGATCTCGACAACGGGATCTTCACGGGAAATCAAATACCAGTTTTCAGGGGTACTTTCCGGCACGTCCTGCCCGTCCATTAAGTAATAATATACTTGAAATGAAGATAATTCGGAACGCCCGATATCCTCCGGTTTTATGTTGCCTCCGTGGATAACAGTACTCACGTCCCGTTCCGAAAATTCCTGCTTAAGTTTAGCCCAAAATCCTTTATCCAATTGCGATATATTTCCAGTATCCGATACGATTCCCACGGTAAACGGCGAAACATCATTTTGAACGAGCGGATTTCGGCTGAAGACGACCTCCTTTGTATCGGTATCTACAATAGCAAAGCAGTGGCCGTCAAAGCTGTCCTGAATCGCGCCGGGATTGATGAAACTGCATGGAGTTCCCTGTTTGTAAATTTGATGATGCGTATGGCCGGCGAACATCCAGCGTACGCCATCGTTTTCAAGGCTGATATCGGAGATCACTTTTTCGAAGTTAGCCTCCGAGTGAATCATGAAATCCCATGAGCGTTTGTGCCCGACGTATACTTTGAAATTTCCCAGATTAACAATGCGGTCATTCGGTTTTGTTATGGCCCAGCCTGCAGGCGAGAAGGTAAATTCTTTCTGAAGCCGCTGTTCTTCAATCAGCGCACAAACGACCTTGAAATTTCCGAACAAATCTGCTTGGAAATGTTTCGCCTCAATGTCGCCGCAATGAATGATAAGATCGACTTTTCGTGCCCGGAATTCGTCGATAATCAATCGAATAGTATCGTCATCTATGTCGTGAGTATCAGAAAGTACGCCTAATATCATAATTGCTCCTCGGGTTATTTTTTCAGATTGTACAGATCTACTCGTTTTCGTCGACGGTATCGTTGAATTAACAATCGCCTTTAGTATACTAGTACCGAATTGCGTAAATTGGAATGATATGATTCGAATTTGCACAGGCAGGTACTAAACTGCAAGCAGTTAAATTTTCTGTCCTATTGACGGAATGTGCGCCTGTAGTATTCGGGAACTATTAAATATAGTCGAGCCCCCCCCTTATGGCTGTAATTATATGCGCGGATAACGATCAGGCAACGCGGAATTTTTATCATATCACCCTGTCCCAAAGCGACTACGAGACAACGATTGCTGGGACCGCGGCTGAACTAGATGAAGCGCTAAAGCAGCACTGGCCGAACCTGGTGATCGTGAACACAAATTTCGCCGGACGCGAAATTAATAAATTAATAGGATACCTCACCAACACTCAGACCAAGCTCCGCCCCATTGTAATCGTTGTCTCCGACGACCAGAACCAGGAGAAAATCCTTAATTGCATTTCCAGCGGTGCCGACGATTATCTCACCAAGCCTTTCACTGCATTCGATCTTATCACCAAGATTTCGGTTGCCTTAAAGAAGGTGCAGTCCCAGGCTGTTGAGGAACACTCTGAACCAAGTATACTCCGACAATCCAGGTATAAGATCATCGCGCATATCGGGGACGGCACTTACGGATCGGTATATCGGGCAGTTGACCAAGAGACAAGTTCTCAAGATGAAGTGGCGTTGAAGATTTTCAATTCCAGCGCCTACGAAGGATTGGCGTCATCACTCAATACTTTTTTCTTACGCGAAGCTTATGCAATGTCGACAATGGATCATACGAATCTTGTCAAATGCATCGACTTCGGGAAAGCGGACGGAACCTTCTTCCTCGTAATGGAATTCGCCGAGGGAGACACGCTCCATGATATGGTGTGCGAAAAAGGTCCGTTGGAGGAGCCGGCACTTGCGCAAATCGGATTCCAGCTGGCGGGTATGCTGAAATACCTGGGCAGTCACAACGTCGTGCACCGGGATATTAAGCCTGGGAATATCATAATTTCAGAATGCGGAGACCCCAAGGTAGCTGACTTTGGCCTGACGAAACAGAAGGACGACATGTCGCTTACCCTTCGTCATTCACGTTTTATGGGAACTCCAAATTTCGTAGCGCCTGAGCAAATTAAAGGCCAGCGAAACGTCGATGTTCGCTGCGACGTTTATTCTCTGGGCACCACCTTATACTTTTCCGGCACCGGCAAGCTCCCTTTCGCCTCCACTTCTGCGTTAAAAACGCTTCAGACGAACTTGAAGGAGCCCCTAACTCCAATGGACGAGATCAATTCCAATATCAGCGCCGAGTTCGCGCAACTCATTAGTCGAATGACGGAAAAAGAGAAAGAGGAACGAATCGGCCCGACCGAACTAGAAGAACAGTTCGCGGTATTTTGCGACTAAGAGGGCCGTTCCCTACGGTTAAAGATGAGTGTTAATCTTCGTTGCCGGGGCCCACGCGAGGAGGAAATATTGTTTTCGTTCCCGATACGATCTCGGGATCTCGGTCGCTACGCTGAGAAACGGTATTCTGTGGCGTCGGATAGCAGTATCTACCTAAGAACGTATTGCTATTCATCAACGAATAGATCTGCTTTGACACCGCTTTCTATTGGACCCCCCGCACACGTCCGCCACCATTCCGTCCTTCGTAGTGTTGCGGTTATCAGCAAACCACCAGCCTTGCCCGTGATACGTGTCGCGCGGCTCGCGAGGGTTTCCGTTCAAGTACAGTATTACGAGCATGGACATCCAACGCCGAATAAGTTATATTATCCAAGCGGGCGACTCCTTCTGTTGTAATGGGTTATCGTTAATGCGTTCAATAACTTACATTACAAAGTTCAGTCGTCCTCTTTTCATATAACCACTAATATATACCGAAAATCATGGAGTTTTCGTCCGGATTACCCGAGACTCTTCCCGCATGAGCGAGGACCCCGATAGTGCGGGATGCTTATGCGGCCCGCGCGAGCAGACTCCGAGAATACGGAGAGAAATATCGTTTCCGCCGCGGCGGATTTCGCTAGGCTCAACATAGATCTTGGCTGATAAATTCGAAGCTATCCCAAAATTGTACTGCTTGCAGTATAGATAAGTAAGAAACAATGCCTTCGGTTTGTTGAATCTGGGATGCAAGTATAGTATTTACGACCGCGTTTCGATATCTGGCCGGGTCAAGAAGGTGCTTGACAAAGCCTACGCAGGCCAGCTAAAAGCGCTCGTAACGAACTTGATGCATAGATCACGCCAGTGCCTAATTGCTCTAAACGTTAATTGGGAAACGGGCTAAACGCAGGCGTCCCAATATATTCAAGCTGGTCACACTATAACGAAGGTCTGGGAATATGACACGATGGCATCGAAATCGACGGATGACAGGATTTTTCTATACCGCTCTCTGTATCTGCTTTGTGTTGCCCGCGCATGCCGTTGATAACCTCGATACGCTAGAGACGTTATTAACTGAACTGCGTAAACTACGAGAAACTAAGTATCAAGCAATCAACGGCTGGAAAGACGAGAAACAACAACTCAATTTGTTAATAGTGCTTGAAGGGGAAAAGGCTGACAATGCACGACGAAGTGTCGACGTGTCGGCGCGGCAAAAGAGTGATCTGGCAGCTAAGAAACTGAAAGTCACGGAAGACAATCAATCGCTAGAAGTGAGTATCAATACTATCGAGGAATGGATCGATAGATCCTGTCTCGAAATTTGGGATTCGACAGAGGATAAGCAAATCTTATTCGATAGCGCGACGACCGGGCAACTCCGCGCGATCCTCGACGAAAGCCTGTCCGTTACTGATAAGCTCGTTCAATTCCTAAATCTCCTGCAAACCTCAGCAATCAATGGAACACGCGCGATTCATTCGACTCAGGTCATCGAGACCGGCGGTACGAAATATTCAGCCGACGTACTGAGTATCGGCGGCGTTCTTGAATACTTCGTCACGCCGGATGATAAGACCTGCGGAGTTCGTACAGCATCACACAGCACTGGCGATTGGACAGCAATCAAACCTGCTCATGCTCCGTGGATTCGGAAAGCGATCCGAATTCTCAATAAAGATATCCCGGCCGAGTTGGTAACCGTACCCGTCCCCCTACCGGCAGAATAGAGTTTCGAAAATGCTAAGACATTACGTAATTTATATCGTATCAATGCTTTTCGTGATAACACTGAGTCCGCAAACCGCGAATGGCGAAACGGCATTCGAAGACGCCTGCCAAAAAGTACGCGAGCAAATTGCATCCGAGCGGGAAACCCTCGACCAGATTCAGACGAGTGTTAGCGCGGAGCGAAGATCCCTCCGCCGAGCATTATCGAGTATTCAATCGACAAATAGAGAATTAACCGCCCAAAAATCCGCCCTGGAGTCGGCGTCTGACGATATTCGTGATAGCATCGATGTACTCAATCAAACACTATTCGAGAATAAAACGAAGTTAACCCGAATGCGGGACTCCCTACATTTTAACTTCTCTGAATTCTATCAGATTTACGGTCAGATATTCAAGGATCGCATGGAACTGCGACGACAAATAGACCGACTTAAGTCGAAAGACGAAACTATCGAATTAGATAATGCCCTGAACATCGGTTTCGGGGCATATCTCGAGTACTTTCAACAAGCATCCACGATAGAATCAGGAAACGCAGAATTATATGACGAATCGGGAAAGTTAGTTCAAGGCGACTTACTCCGAACGGGATTGGTAGGAGGCGCATTTTGGAATAAGGAAAAAGCAGGTGTCATGCATAGAAGGCGTGGATCGGATCATATGAACCTGCTCGCGAAAAACCTTACCGCGGCGCAACGCGGGGCTTTAGCTGTCGGTGCAAATCAAAAATCAAATATGGCGCCTGTTCTTCTCGATATCTCTGATGGAATTGCGATTCGCAAATTGGAGTCGAAGAAAGACTGGAAAAGTTTTTTCGACGCCGGTGGGTTCGTCATGTATCCCCTCGCGGCGATCGGCGTCCTGGCGTTTCTCATGATCATCGAAAGAGTTCTGCTGTTTTCTCGCTTTACAGTCAGCCTCGGTTCGATGAGAAAGAAAATCCTGGGCAAACTAGAAGTCGGCGATTTCAGGAACGCCGCCCAGGTTGCCGACGATCATCGAGGCCCTACGCGGAGGTTTTGGCAAAAAGCCGTTGCCCTGCTGGGGTCAGGTTCAAAACAGAAAGACGAGGCCTTGCAGCACCTGATTATCTCGGAACTCCCAATCATTGAACGATTCTTGAGCAGCCTTGCGGTCTTCGCGGCGATTTGTCCCTTGCTTGGCCTACTCGGAACCGTCAGCGGAATGATTCATACATTTGAAATCATTACACTGTACGGCACCGGAAATTCCGCG
Source organism: Verrucomicrobiota bacterium (assembly GCA_021772635.1). Taxonomy (GTDB): domain Bacteria; phylum Verrucomicrobiota; class Lentisphaeria; order JABSQK01; family JAJFLO01; genus JAJFLP01. Next base: position 5,995 of record JAJFLP010000123.1, read on the forward strand.
CTCCTCTCACAAGGCATATCCGAAGCGTTGGTTACCACGCAAGTTGGACTTATCCTGGCCATCCCGATTTTGCTGGCACACTCCTCGTTATCACGCAAAGCAAAAAGTATTCTCGCAAATATGGACGAAATCACCGGGATAATTACCAAGGCGATCGATAGTCAGAAGATTTCTTAAACATTAGCTCATTCAATCCTAACTCCTAAATACGCAGCACGGAACACGCAATACGTTTATGCATATCATCGAAACAGCTAAACAACTGGCAGCGGATGGCGGAGTTATCATGTGGCCACTGGCCGCCACGAGTTCAGCCATATGGTTTCTCTTGACATATCGCGCGCTAAACCTTTTGAATCACCGTTTTTGTACACGCACTGAATTAAATCACTTAGGAGCAATCTTAGGTTCGGGGAAACCGATCGAAACCACCTCTGAATTTGATAAACTCGCAGGCATACAACGTGAAATCGTACTGTCACTAAGTACTTCTAATCGGGGAAAGTGGAGATCGATTTTGGCAGACTGGGAGGAGTTTTGCCGACGCCAAATGCCTGAAAATGGGAAGATCATCCAAACGCTCATCAGTATAGCGCCGCTTCTCGGACTTCTAGGAACAGTATGGGGTATGATTGAAACCTTCAATGTGATCAGCGTCGTCGGGACATCCGAACCGAAATTAATCGCACGCGGTATCAGTATCGCGATGCTGACAACCCTTGCAGGGTTACTGATTGCAGTTCCAGCTATTTACATTGAAGGACGAATCGCCCGTTGGGAGCAAAAAATCATTCGGCGCGTCGATGAAACACGATTAGTTTTAACAAAGTTTTTGACACCGGAGTAAGCCGTAGTCCTGCAACTAATTCTTGATCACGAAACACGTAATACGAAACACGAAACACGTAACACGAATCACGTAACACGAATCACGGAATACGAAACATGCTTCCTACCATCTACAACCGATATAGCCAAAGCGAGTCAACCGACATCAATGTCTCGCCGTTGATCGATATGGTATTCATCCTACTCATTTTCTTTATCGTTACGACTAGTTTCGTAAAAGAGACCGGGATTACCGTCGACAAAGCACAAGCCGCGACAGCAACCGAGCTGAACCCTCAGAGTATCATGATCGGGATTTCTGCGAATGGCGACATCTTCATCGGCGGCGAGAAACTGAGCCTGATCGGTGTGCGATCGATTGTACGCGATGAAATTCTGGGCCAATCAGATAAACCGGTCGTTATAATCGCCGATCGCAATTCCAGAAACTCAACCTTGGTCGATGTGATTGACGAATGCAAGATTGCCGGTGCCAAAAACATCAGCCTGGCGTCCGAAGCGGAGTAAGGGTAATTTCGCACGGAGACGCCAAGGTCACGGAGAGAAAGAAGAAAAGGTATGAAATCAATTTTCGATACGGATTACGGAAACGATTGGGATCCACCGAAAATGTGACGGAACGGGATCGATAAGACAAGCTGAAGCTTGAACTCCAAAACCTCCGTGTCTTTGTGTCTCCGTGTGAGGACAATATGAATACGTACAATCCAAGATACATGCATTTATCACAACCGAATCCCGGTCGGGCAGCCGCGATTGCGATCTTAGCCGCCTTGGCGGTTAATTTGGGCCTCCTGATATTTATCGATCGCTTAAAAACGACTGATATTCAGACCACCACCAAATATCACGTCCGGAAAATCAATTTCGCGAAGCCGCAACCAAAACTCTTGAAACCGCCGGAGCCGAAAAAAGAGCGCCCGAAAAAATTAAGGAAGACAAAACCGAAAGTCGTCAAACGAAAAACTGTTAGGAAACCACTGATTATTAGCCCGATGAACATTAACCCCCTACCCATGCGCCTGGATATTCGCTTGCGCGCATTGGGCAATCTCAATGCGATAGTCCCAATTGCACCTTCAATTGGAATAGCCGACAACGATGAGCCGACGGTTTACGAGCTCGACACTGTCGACAGACCGCCGGAAGCCGTACTGAGAATCTTACCGCGATATCCAGTTTCAGCCAAAAAACTTGGGCTTGAGGGATGGGTCGCCATCGAATTCATTGTAGATGAGAACGGCGATGTAACATCCGCATCTGTCATTGACTCGAGTTCACGACGCTTTCATCAGTCGGCACTGACCGCGGTACGTAATTGGCGATTTAAACCAGCAATCAAGAATGAACAGAAGGTAGCCGTTCTCTGCCGGCAGAAATTAAAGTTCACCCTGAATAATTAAGAAACAGTTCAGAGGTTCAGGGTTCGGAGGTTCAGGGCTTGAAGACCTTAGAATCGAAATTACGATTCAGCCCTAGCCTGAATAATTCACCAGTATTCTGCTGCGAGCCTTAATCTCTGCTCAAATAAACCGATTGGCTTGACTTCACATCTTAGTGAATGGAAATTCACTTTCACCGTAGCGCCTTCTCCAATCATCTTATTATGAACGAGTTAAGTTCTCTCGCGACGAATCGCGTGAATTAATCATGCTAGAAGCTCTTAACCGATGAACCACTAAATCGTAAACCCCGTTAACGGTTAACGGAATGAACATGATACAAATACGACAAATTACGGTATTGATCTCCTCATTGTTGATTGCATTCGGTGTAATCGAGAATGCGTTTTCCCTCGAGGTTAGCCAAGACGAATACGAGGCGATCAACCAATACCGCGAATTAAAGAAGACCGACCGATCGGCCGCGAAATTACGTTTAATAGCGGCTCTGGAACGACATAGAACCCCCATCATTCTATACGAAGCAGCGCTTATGGAGGTTGAGCTCGAGAATCACCCGACGGCGCTGCTGTATTTCGATGAAATACTTAAAATTGATAGTGATTTCGTCGGGGTCTTCAAAAATAAAGGACAGATTGAAGCAGCGCTTGGGGATCCGTCGTCCGCGATAAAAAGCCTGCTTAAAGGCATCGAAAAAGAAGGGATTGACAAACAAACCATCAAATTGATCGGCCAATGTTACACGGACCTCAATAAACACGCTGCAGCCGAGACCGCCTTGCGTTGGGGACTGCTGTACGCGCCTGAAGATGTGGTTTCCTATCAGCTCCTCGCCGCGAACATGCTTGAGCAAAAGCGATTCGAGGAAGCCCGCGTACTGTCTGAAACAGCGATTAAAATGGGCGCCCGTGATATCGCGACGTGGATGATTCGAATTAATACAGCACTCCAGCGGGAACGTTATGAAGACGCAATTGTTTGGCTGGAAATGGCAAGGCTGGCGCTGGACGATCCGCCCCCGGATATTCTATCAACCCTTGGTAAACTTTACCTGCAGGCTGGCATGACTCACGAAGCTGGCAACATACTGCAGGAAGCGCACGCACGAAAACCAATGAGACCTGAGGAAATTAAGATGTGTATTGAGGCCTTTATCGCAGAGCAGGATGCAGAAAGCGCTGGTAAATTCGCAAATTTATTATTGAAAGCGGTACCCGACGCCCCATCGACCATGTTCTATTGTGCCTGTGCGGCGAAACTGAGCGGCGACGTTGATAAAGCACGCCACTACGCCGAAGAAGCGGTAAGATTAGATTCCGGATACGGAGATGGATACCTCTTGTTGGCAAAGTTATATGCAGATAAAGGCGATTTTGAACTCGCACTAGATGCTGTCCGAACAGCACGTTCCTTCAAAGACGTCGAAGTACAAGCGCTGAACCTGGAATTGGAAATGTGGATGCGAAAAGAGAACTGGACCGAATCATTGGCTACATTGGACATTCTCTCCGAGAGAGATCCCGACAACAACTGGGCTGAGATCGTTGATTCAATAAACGATTATATAGATATAAATCCTTAACGTAGTGACACTGCGTTGTGGCGTGACCGCATTGCGACTCCGCCGCGCTCGTGGAGCGATCGCGGCGGAGTATTTGGAGAAAACGTATCCAAACTCAGGCATCGCAGTCCTAAATTTCGGGTGATGCCGCAGAATAATCTGTAATTTATCCGGAACTAGAGTATCGTATATGGGTGTCCCTAGTGTAGCGTCCCACGTCCCACAAGTAACTTGTCATTTGTGGGACGCTACACTAGGCATAGATCAGGCCAGTCCGGGTGGAGAATGCGCATTGCGACAGTTCCGCGCCGTTTCAATATTTCTTCGCCCGATAAAAGACAACGTTAAACCTAAGATTCGCTACATGACACGATCCAATAAAGATGCAACGCCGGACACGCCCGGGCCCGATGATGAAACGCAAATCGTGTCACTTGACTACACTCGGGTTCAGCGAACTATAATTCCCGCGCACTCCCGCGCGGACATCGCGGATACGCGTGTCGAAGTAAGTGAGCCGCTCCCATCCGAGGACGATAACGGGATCGATCACAACCCCGTATCGACGAGTAGCAACTTCGAGGAAAAATACGTCATTGAGGAGAAACTCGGCGAAGGGGGTATGGGCATCGTTTACAGCGTCCGGGATGCCACTTGCCGCCGCAAAGTGGCGATGAAAAAGATGCATGATGAGCTACGATTCGATGACGGGTTGGTATCCCGCTTTATCGCCGAAGCCCAAATCGCCGCGCAACTCGAGCATCCGTCCATCGTTCCCGTTTATGAATTGGGCGCGCAGGATAACGGGACGCTGTATTATACGATGAAATACGTTCGAGGCCTTACGCTAAAAACGATTATTAATGAAATCAAGAAAGGAAATCAACGATATTCATCACGCTATAATCTTGGCCAACTTCTCAATATTTACCGAAAATTATGTGAAGCCGTAGCTTATACCCATTCTCGAGGGGTCATTCATCGCGATCTCAAACCGGAGAACATCATGATCGGCGCTTATGGAGAAGTTATGCTCGTGGATTGGGGATTGGCAAAGATTCTCGATAAAGAGGTTCGACCCCCGGTGCCCAAATATCGCCTCGATGAATATGAAGAATTGTCCGAGATTCCAGCACTCGTTTCGATACTTCCCGAAGCCAAGCTCGAGGAGTCAATTAATACGATTAATACTGATCAGTCTGTCTATGGTCAGCCTAAAGGCAGTCCCTACTATATGCCACCGGAGCAAGCCTTAGGTAAAATCAACGAAATTGACAGCCGCAGTGATATTTATGCCCTCGGCGGTATCCTCTATACCATGTTATGTCTGCGAACACCTGTGACCGGTAAATCAGTTCCGCACATTCTCAAACATATCGAAGATGGAGAGATCCAGGATCCGTTGACGTTTAATGAGAGCGACACGTTCGCGCACTGCGCCGACGGGAAGATACCCAAATCATTGGCGAAAATCGCGATGAAAGCGCTGGAAGGGAAAAAAGAAAAGCGCTATCAAACCGTCATCGAACTACTCGATGATTTTGATCGATCAACTGGAAGCCTCAAATCGATAACACCCGGGATTATCGGATTTCTGATTGGTTCTCCCAAGGCCAAGCGTCGGACAATTGCCCTGGTATTGCTCACGCTCGCAGCCCTTGCAATCGCGTTCTCGTTAAGAAGCAGCTGAATTTATTTTTTTATGGAACCTTGATACCCTACCGGGGTATAGTATTGTATGAACTTGGTAAACTGCAAGCAGTTGAATTTTTGGTCCGTATGAACGGACTCCGCTCGTGCGGAGACGACTTCGAATTTATCAACCAAGATCTATGTTGAGCCTAGCGAAATCCGCCGCGGCGGAAACGATATTTTTCGACCAGGCATTCTGCTGGCCAGCAAAATGCCTGGTCGAAAACTCAATGACGATGGGTATAAATTCTGACTGCTGCGTTGCGTTCACAGCGACAGATACCAGAATCAAGTAATCACCGGCAATAAAACGATACAACATAAGGAGCTTAGCATCATGCCTGAATGCTGCCAACAAAAATTGCATCCTGACCATAGCAAACAGCTAACGCGACTGAATCGCATCAGCGGTCAACTGCTTGGGGTAAAAAAGATGATCAACGACCGCCGTTACTGCCCTGACATTCTGGCCCAACTAAAAGCGATTCGGTCGGGTGTTAAGTCCTTGGAAATCAATATTCTAGAAGAGCACCTAAAAAACTGTGTCATAGATGCGTTCGAATCGGGAAACGCCGATGAGAAGTCCGCGAAAATTGATGAACTTAAAAAATTACTGAAGCGCTTCGAATAACGGACTTCAAGTAGTCAAATTTTAGAAACTCACTCGACCGATATGAAATTATTTGAGAAATTTTGTATACCAATCTTAATCGCGATGTTACTAAACTTTATTGCGATACGTGGAAATCTGTTCGCCTCGGCACTCGCCGGGGACTTACCGAACCGCTATTGTCCGGTTACAACGGACGAAAAGGCCGAACCAGACATTTGGACGGAATAGATTATTTTTCGTGGTAAAAATGAAATCAACAAACCGTTATATACTAACTCCAGTCAGGTTTTCGCGTGCGCGACATTGTCGAACGCGACCCACCTCGACGAGTTTTCTAAAATTTTTGCCTACCGTGATCCCGCGCCTGCGGGATCGAGTATTCGCCTGCTTGCAGTCTAACAATCGACAGTTCATCCTGGTCTGGCCGGTTGCCGTTTTCGCGTTGCCCTTCATCCTGGCTGCTACCGGTCCGGAATCTGCCGGTGAGGAACCGAGTGTACCGCCGTCAGTGACGATCAAGAGTATCGAGGCGACGGCACTGGCGGATGATACGCCGCTACCCGATCTCGATGAATCCTCAACCATCGACGATTATCTCGCTTACGCAGCGCTGAGAAACCCGCAACTCCACGCGGCGTTTGAAGAATGGAAAACCGCCCTTTACAGGATTCCGCAAGCGCGGTCGTTGCCGGATCCCCGGTTTAATTACGGATACGTTATACGTGAGGTGGAAACCCGTGTTGGCCCGCAGGAGCATCGGGTCGGGTTCTCGCAGGTGTTTCCGTGGTTCGGCAAACTCGGACTTAAGGAAGATATCGCGTTTGAAGAGGCGAACGCTGCGAAGCAGAAGTATGACGCGGCCAGAGCCCGGCTTTTTTACCGTGTAAAGGATGTTTACTACGAGTTATACTATCTGCACCGCGCGATTGAGATCACAGGGAAGAATATGAAACTGCTCTCAATCCTCGAGTCTGTAGCCCGGACAAAATACCAGACCGGCGGCGCGCTCGCTGATACCATCAAAGCGCAGGTTGAGCTTGGCAAGTTGGAAGACCGGCTCGGCACGCATGAGGATCTTGTTGGACCGCTTTCGGTTAAGTTCAACTCAGTCCTTAACAGGGAACTGGATGCAAAAGTCCCGGTCCCGAATACGATTGTGGCGGACTCCGCCGGTTTTTCTGACGGGGAGCTTTTCGAATCGCTAATCGCGCATAGTCCGGAGTTAAAGTATCTCGACTACCGGGCGTCGAAAGAATCGTATTCCGTTGAGCTGGCTGCAAAAGACTTTTTCCCGGACTTCGGGTTCGGGATCGACTATATCGTCACCGACGACGCACGAAATCCAACACCCGACAGCGGAAAAGATCCGATCATCGGTATGCTGTCGATTAATCTTCCGATTTGGAGAGACAAATACCGAGCGGCTCTCGGTGAGGCGAAATCCCGGTACCGGGCGGTTCAAGCTGAGCGTCGAGATAAAGAAAATCAGTTACTCGCGGAATTTAAGATGGTGTCCTACCAACTGCGGGATGCTGAACGCAAAATGAAGCTTTTTCGTGACACGCTGATACCAAAAGCGCAGCAATCTCTGAATGTCGTACAAAAGAGCTATGAATCCGGCAAGTCGGAGTTCCTCAACCTGATTGACGGTCAACGACTATTACTGGAGTTCGAGCTGTCTTACCATCGTGCCGTCGCGAACAGGATGCAGCGCGCCGCCGAAGTCGACATGCTCATCGGTAAACCATTTTCCACCAGTAACTAACAAATCAACAATTCAACACCGGAGGTAAATCATGACAGCGCGCGCTCTTCGAACACTTCTACTGGGAACGATGACCATCGCTTTTGTAACCGCCGCGTATGCGGCACCCGGCGGTCACGAGAGACACCATCACGATCATTCAAAATCGGGGAGCAAGAGCACCGCCGTTCGGTTACAAACGATTTGTCCGGTCACCGGAAAACCTGTCGATGAGCGTATTTTCGCCGATCATAACGGTACCCGGATCTATTTGGCCAACGAAAGCTGCAGGTCTAAATTCGACATCAACCCCGATAAGTACATAAACCAGATGATCGCCGCCGGTATCACGCCTTACCGGGTGCAGACCCAATGCCCTGTAAGCAAGGAGCCGATCGATCGAAATATTTTTGACGATCACAACGGAAAGCGAATCTACATGTGCTGCAAAAAATGCCGGAGTAAATTTCGGCGAAATCCGGGAAAGTTTGTGCAAGCGTTAGCTGCCGAGGGAATTATACTGGAAAATAACAATAACAAAGACGGCACGAAAGAATCTGACAGTTATAAGGAAGGTTCGGGAAGTCGCCACGGTCATTCTCATAATGGACATGACCACTAATTCCCGGGCTCAAAAAAACGAGGGGCTATGAAAAAGTCAAAACTGGTTGGAACGATCGTTATTCTATTGGTATTCGCGGGAGGGTTCTATTTCGGAGGAAACCGTCATCCTGCCGCTGGTCACGACGAACACTTGAACAGCACCCAAACGGCATCCCGGAATTCCGAATCCGCAACAGTTTCGACGTGGACGTGCTCGATGCACCCGCAGGTACGCCAGCCCAAAGCCGGGCAGTGCCCGATCTGTGGAATGGATTTGATCCCGGTCGCCGGAGAGGCGTCTGAAGGGCTAGGACCGCGGGAGCTTAAGCTCTCGGAAGCTGCTGCCAAGCTGGCCGAAATCGAAGTGGTCCCGGTCGAACGCCGGATCGTCCAAAAAGAAATCCGGATGGTGGGCAAGATTGATTACGACGAAACCCGTCTCGCATACATCACGGCATGGGTGTCCGGGCGTTTAGATAGGCTATACGTCGACTACACCGGCGTCCCGGTAAAGAAGGGTGATCATATGGTTTACATCTACAGCCCGGACGTTTTGACTGCCCAGGCGGAACTTCTTCAGAGCGTAAGAACCGTGAAGGAACTCGAGAGAAGCAACCTGTCCAGCATCGTTGAAACGGCGCGGGCGACCGTCGACGCATCTCGAGAAAAGCTTCGACTATGGGGACTGACGACAGACCAAATCAAATCCATAGAGGTTTCCGGGAAGACGACCGATCATATTACTTTATATTCTCCCGTCGGCGGCATCGTCATTCAAAAGAACGCGACCGAAGGCGAATATGTTCAGACCGGAACGAGAATTTATACGGTGGCTGACCTCACCCAGGTGTGGGTAAAACTTGACGCGTACGAATCCGATCTCCCCTGGCTGCGCTACGGTCAGGAGATAGAATTCTCTGCGGAATCGTATCCGGGCGAGTCATTTAAGGGTCGTATCGCGTTTATAGATCCGGTGCTCAACGAAAAAACGAGAACCGTCAAGATCCGTGTGAACGTTCCCAACGAGCACGGCAAACTGAAACCGAACATGTTCGTTCGGGCACAGGTGCAGGCAAAGATTGCGCAAGGCGGTAGAGTCATTGACGCGGCCCTTGCCGGTCGATGGATCAGCCCGATGCATCCGGAAATCGTTAAGGACGGGCCGGGAGCGTGTGATATTTGCGGGATGCCTCTTGTGAAAGCAGAATCATTAGGATTCGTCGCGGTTGATACGTCCAATACAGCGGTGCCGCTGGTGATCCCGGTCTCAGCACCGCTAATTACAGGTAAACGCGCAGTCGTTTACGTACAATCCCCGACGGATCCTTCTCGTTTCGCGGGACGCGTTGTCAGCTTGGGCCCTCGTGCCGGCTCCTATTATATCGTCGATGACGGCTTAGCAGAAGGCGACCTGGTCGTGGTGAACGGAAACTTTAAGATTGACAGTGCCCTTCAAATCCGGGCACAACCAAGCATGATGAACCCGGCACCCCATGCTGAGGGGAGTGGGACGCCTGCGGAGAGACGAGGGACGAGGGGTGAAGTGTTCACCAACATCCCCGCTGACTTTTCACGCCGACTGGCGTCGCTTTTTACCGCTTATCTATCAATCCATGATAATCTCACTCAAGACCAGTACCCGGAGGCCCAAACAGCGGCAAGAGCTTTTCTCACCGACTTGGAATCCGTTAACATGGATATTCTATCGGATCGGTTACACACGGCATGGATGACCGCCGGCAGCGAATTAAAACGAAGCGCTGAAATGATCCTGAAGGCGGATGCCATCAATAGCGGCCGAATCGGATTCAAGGAATTATCCGAAGCCATGATTGCTGTCATTCGAAGATTTGGAGAGAACCTTCCAGACAAAGTCGTACAGATCAAATGCCCGATGGCGTTTAACAATACCGGCGGCATATGGTTACAGAACACTCAGGACGTTAAGAATCCGTATTTCGGTAGCGCGATGCTCGGGTGCGGCGAAGTTGTTGAGGTACTGAGGTCCCCAAACGCTACACAGAAGTCGGGGGACAAGACTGCACCCGTGCCGCAACCGGAGGAACGACATAATGAAGGAAGTCATATGCACGAGGGAAGCCATCACTAACGCCGGCGGTAAGCCGCCGGCGTTGCTGTGAAGTCCCGTCAGGGACGATATCCTGTAGCCACGGGTGTCAGCCCGTGGAATAGAATAAAGAATAAAGGCCTGGTCGGAGGTTTGAGTCCCGTCAGGGACGATATCCTGTAACCACGGGTGTCAGCCCGTGGAATAAAGAATGAAGGCCTGGTCGGAGGTTTGAGTCCCGTCAGGGACGGCATGATGTAGCCACGGGTGTCAGCCCGTGGAATAGGATAATAAGAAAAATAACGAGCCCTCTAAGAGGGCGACATAAACAAGTCATCCGAGATTGTAATAAAGGCAATATCATGGGGCATACATTCACGAACCATCTTTATCACATCGTGTTTAGCACCAAGGAAAGGCAGCGAATAATAATTCCGAAAATAAAAGAAGAGCTTTACAAATATATGTGTGGTGTTGCCCGTAACAATCGCGGACAAATCCTCAGAGTGAACGGGGTTGAGGATCATGTTCATCTGCTAGCGAAAATAAAACCATCGATCGCCGTTTCCGACTTCGCTATGCTGGTCAAGACCAATTCATCAAAATGGGTATCTGAGAAGTTTCCGGATTTATCTAATTTTTCTTGGCAGACAGGTTACGCGTCTTTCACGGTTAGCGAATCAAGTTTTGATAGAGTAGCCGATTACATTGCCGGGCAGGAAGTGCACCACCAGAAATTCAGTTTCCAGGACGAGCTTCGGACTTTATTGAAGAAACATGGAATAAAATTCGATCCGGAACGCGATCTAAAATAAGCCACCATAGATTTATGCCGCCCTCTCTGAGGGCTTTTTTATATAATTCTTAATTATACGATCCACGGGTTTATGCCCGTGGCTACAGGATATCGCCCCTCCGGGGCTGTAGGAACGACGATTCAAGATCTATGAGCCATTAAACACCGTCATTTAGATTCCACGGGTTTATGCCCTTGGCTACAGGATATCGCCCCTCCGGGGCTGCGGATAAAATACTCAGATCCGCATTTTCGGCCCTCCAAAAAGGTGAAATCCCATAGCCTCAGGCGTCAGCGCATGGACAATAATATTTATGAAAGAAGTGACTGACAAACCTGGCAATTCTCCCTCCTCCCCCATTCCTCGGCCTCCCGACGGACCCAGTCCGTCGGCGTCCCTCGTAGACAAAACAATTTGGTTTTGTCTCCAAAATAAACTCGTTGTCTTTCTGTGCACCACGTTTATCATCCTCTGGGGAGTCATGGTGGCACCGTTCGACTGGAGAATCGATTGGCTGCCGCGGAACCCGGTCCCTGTCGATGCCATTCCGGATATCGGGGAGAACCAGCAGATCGTTTTTACTGAGTGGATGGGGCGTTCTCCACAAGACATGGAGGATCAGGTCAGTTATCCGTTAACCGTGGCGATGCTCGGCGTACCCGGGGTCAAGACGGTACGCAGTTATTCGCTCTTCGGATTCTCCATGATCTACATCATTTTCAAGGAAGATGTTGATTTTTACTGGTCGCGATCGCGGATTCTCGAAAAGCTAAACAGCCTGCCGGCCGGCAGCCTCCCTGACGGTGTTCAGCCGGCTCTGGGACCAGATGCAACACCACTGGGACAAGTCTTCTGGTACACTCTGGAAGGTCGCGACGAAGCGGGAAATCCAGCCGGCGGCTGGGATCCTCATGAGCTTCGATCGATTCAGGACTGGTATGTCCGCTATGCCCTGCTTTCGGCTGACGGCATCAGTGAAGTGGCTTCAGTTGGAGGCTATGTACAGGAATACCAGATAGATGTCGATCCAGACGCCATGCGGGCTCATCACGTCAACCTCGACGAGGTGTTCATGGCGGTGAAGATGTCCAATGTTGATGTGGGAGCCAGAACCATAGAAGTTAACAAGGTCGAATACATCATTCGCGGATTGGGTTTTATCAAGGATCTCAAGGATATCGAGAATTCGGTAATCAAGGTCAACGACAACGTACCTATTTTTATAAAAAACGTCGCCAATGTCAGCCTTGGTCCAGCGCTACGGCGGGGTGCTTTGGATAAGGGCGGAACCGAAGCGACCGGCGGTGTTGTCGTGGTCCGCTACGGCGACAATCCATTGGCAGCGATCAAAAACGTTAAAAAAATGATCAAACAGATCTCGCCCGGGTTGCCTGAAAAAGTTGTTATTGATTACAAACAGATCGGGAAACAAAATGTAATTAAATTTGCTGAATCGCAGGGGTTCCAGGCTTTCGCCGGTACCCAATTGAATCAAAAGGAATGGTTGCAATGGATTAAGAATATCCCCAGCGGTGAGCGACCGGCCTGGATGACTCTGAGTAAAGTGAATATCATCCCGTTTTATGATCGAAGCGGTCTGATTTACGAGACTCTTGGGACTCTCAACACAGCTTTATCTGAGGAAATTCTGGTTACGATCATCGTCATCATCATTATGTTGATGCATCTGCGCAGTTCTCTGGTTATTTCGGGGACCTTGCCGCTGGCCGTCCTCCTCTGTTTCATTGCGATGAAGGTGTTTCATGTGGATGCCAATATCGTGGCGCTATCCGGCATCGCGATCGCGATCGGCACAATCGTAGATATGGGGGTAATTGTCTGTGAAAATATTTTAAAACACCTGGATACGGCTGCTCCAGACGAAGACAAGGCAGCGATCATCTTTCGCGCCACCAGCGAAGTTGGCAGCGCGATACTGACGGCGATTATGACCACGATCGTCAGCTTCCTTCCCGTTTTTACGATGCTAGGTGCCGAGGGTAAACTCTTCAAACCCCTGGCCTTTACCAAAAGCTTTGCTCTCCTCGCGTCCGTGCTTGTCGCGCTGACTATCGTCCCCGCCCTTGCGCATTTACTCTTCACATTTCGCATTAATTCCCGGAAAATGCGGTTAAGTGCTCTGGCAATTCTGTTTGTGACCGGAGTCGTTATTGCCATAAACTATTCCGGCTGGGCCGGCGTCATCGTGGCCGCCTTTGCCGGCTATCACCTTTCCTCCAAATTCGTCTCCGAAAACGCTAATCGATGGATCATGAAATCGACGAACATCGTTGCGGCGATTGTTGTCGGCGTAATTCTCACGGACCATTGGCTTCCCCTTGGACCTGGGGTTGGGTTTATTCCCAACGCGATAGTGGTCATGGGGCCGATCGCCGCCTTGTTAATCTTCTTCCTCTTCTTCATCAAAACGTATGGGACCGTTCTCCGCTGGTTTCTGAACAACAAAATTGTGTTTCTCAGTATCCCGACGCTTATCATCGTCACCGGTGTGTCTGTATGGTTGGGTTTTTCCACTCTATTCAATTGGCTACCGGACCAGGCAAAAACAAGCACTGCCTATATAAAGCTCGGCGAAATGCTTCCCGGTTTGGGGAAAGAATTCATGCCGCCGCTAGATGAAGGGTCGTACCTCTATATGCCTACCACGATGCCTCATGCCTCAATTGGCGAAGCGCTCGACGTGCTGCAAAAACAGGATATGGCGTTCAATGCTATCCCGGAAATCGAATTGGCAGTCGGCAAGCTAGGCCGAGCGGAGACACCGCTTGATCCCGCTCCAATATCGATGATTGAAACCGTCATCAATTATAAGCCTGAGTATCTTATCGATAAAGCCGGCAATCGTCTCCGTTATAAATTCGACCCGAATCAGACGGATCACTTCCGCAATGAACAGGGTGAGCCGGTAGCTGCGAACGACGGTAAGCCGTATTTCGTCGAGGGAGCATTTATTCGAGATGACGATGGAAAATTGATACCTGATGACGACGGTCGGCTGTTTCGCTTGTGGCGTCCCCCCCTCGATTCCGACCTAAATGATGGTCGCAAAGCCTGGCCGGGTATCCGAAAACCGGATGATATCTGGGATGTCATTATCGACGCAGGAAAAATTCCGGGGACCACATCGGCACCGAAGTTACAGCCGATCGCTGCTCGCATAGTCATGCTGCAAAGCGGTATGCGCGCGCCGATGGGCCTCAAGATCAAGGGACCGGACCTGGAAACGATTGAAAAGGTTGGACTGCAAATAGAACGATATCTCAAAGAGGTTCCAAGCGTTGAACCGGCAGCGGTCTTTGCCGACCGGATTGTCGGCAAACCCTATCTTGAAATCGAAATCGATCGTGAGGCCATCGCTCGTTACGGTATTTCGGTCCGTATGGTGCAGGATGTCATCGAAGTTGGGATTGGCGGACGTAAAATCACAACCACAGTAGAAGGACGCGAGCGCTATCCGGTGCGGGTCCGCTATATGCGCGAGCTGCGCGATCAGATTGAGACAATTGGCCGTATTCTGGTGCCGGCGCCGTCCGGTGAGCAGATTCCTATTGAGCAACTGTCAGAAATCAATTACGTTCGCGGCCCCCAGGTTATAAAGAGTGAAGACACGTTTCTCATTGGATATGTGCTATTTGATATGAAGCCCGGCCATGCGGAGGTCGGTGTCGTGGAAGACTGCGACCTCTATCTTCAGCAGAAAATAGACAGTGGTGAATTCATCCTTCCCCCCGGGGTGTCGTATACCTTTGCCGGCAACTATGAAAATCAACTGCGGGCACAGAAGACACTGTCGGTCGTACTGCCGCTGGCTCTTTTTATAATTTTCATGATTCTCTATTTTCAGTTCAAATCCATCCCGACGACAATGCTTGTCTTCAGCGGCATTGCCGTTGCCTGGGCCGGAGGTTTTATTCTAATTTGGTTTTACGGGCAACCGTGGTTTCTCGATTTTGATTTATTCGGGACTAATATGAGAGAATTGTTTCAGATTAAAACTGTCAATTTGAGCGTTGCCGTTTGGGTCGGATTCCTGGCACTTTTTGGAATCGCGACCGATGACGGGGTCATCATGGCAACGTACCTGACACAGCAGTCTTCCGCGGCAAAAACCCGGAGTATTTCCGAAATTCGAGGTGCCGTCGTTGACGGCGCCATGCGCCGGGTTCGCCCGTGCCTGATCACCACTGCAACGACGCTTCTGGCGCTACTCCCAATATTGACCTCCACCGGCCGCGGATCCGATATCATGGTTCCGATGGCGATACCGTCGTTCGGAGGCATGCTGATCGCGACGATTACAATGTTCGTGGTGCCGGTGCTTTACTGCGCGATTCAGGAATTCAATCTTAGGAACTCCGCAACCGTATAGGGCGTGGCGTGGCGAGATAACAGTTTTCCAAAATAGTCTCCTCATACAAGCTGTTTATGGGACGCTACACGAGCCTACATTATGCATAAACTTTCTATTGCGAATACGTATCTTGTTTCATCTATACTGCAAGCAGTATAGTTTTTCGTGCGATACAAGTAACGGCACTATCGTGCCTTACTACAAACGGCTCGTCCGACAACAAATGTTTAGCCTCAAAACCGTTTAAGTTTCAGAGGAGCCCACCAGTGGGTTTCCTTTTTAACTCTCATTTTACAATACGAAACGGGCTCACAATGTCGAAGATTTCCGCCAAGTTTCAGAGGAGCTTTACTCCCGGCGTCGCTCGGGTGTATTTTAGTTGGAAACTCAGGTAAGGACACGCTAAAGCGTGAACTCCAACGGGGGACCTTAACAACACTAGTCTTTTGGTATGCAAGTAGCGCCCGTTGGAGTTCACACTTTAGTGTGTCAAAATGACGAAGTTTCGTAGGAGCAATCCGCCGAGGCCGCTTCGCTGCCTCTGTTAATATAACGGGAAACTCTGATTGGGCGATCGGCCAGAGTAGCATAGGCATTCCTGCCTGTGCTTAATGACGCGATTAACAGCCTCAATACTGTTTAAGTTTCGTAGGAGCAATCCGCCGATCCGGCAACTGACTGATCTGGTAATACGAGAGGAAACATGAATTCAGGGCGGACGCCGTTCGTAGTAAGGCACGACAGTGCCGTTATATAGTTTTTCGTGCGATACAAGTAACGGCACTATCGTGCCTTACTACAAACGGCTCGTCCGACAACAAATGTTTAGCCTCAAAACCATTCAGTTTTAGAGGAGACTCCGAACGAATTTTCGAATACTCCGTGATTGTTGAGATACATGAACGGGCAACGCGTAGTGGGTGTAGATTTCGATCCCAATCTCGTGTATCGTCTAGCCTGAATAATTCACCAGTATTCTGCTACGAGCCCTAATCTCTGCTCAAATAAACCGATTGGCTTGACTTCACATCTTAGTGAATGAAAATTCACTTTCACCGTGGCGCCTTCTCCAATCGTCTTATTATGAACG
>JAJFLP010000124.1 GCA_021772635.1 Verrucomicrobiota bacterium
GCAATGATCGGCATAACCGGAAGGAGTTATCGATTGAAAGATCAAACGGAAAATAGCGACAGCGAAGGATAACTAAACACTCTCCGGGGTGGTACATTTTGATTCGATAATCGCTGGTACATTTTCAAGTGATAATTGACAAAAGGCGTAGCCTTTATAAATTCCCCTAAATTTTCGAAAACCTAATGATTGCCAGTATAACATGATATTTGCACTCCCACTTCGTGTGCGATAAGCTTCCGTAATCCATTGGAGTCTCCTTTCCGTTGAGCTGCGAGCGGCTCACGGATTGGAGGTTCCTCTAGAATCCCGGAAATGTCAAACTTTGTAAGTCACCCCGGCATAGCCGGGGGTTTACCGTATAAATTACCTGTAATGAAAATATCAAATCACGAGTATTCGAGTGAATTAAGAGTTCGAGGTAGCTTCTTATTTCCATCCTCCCATGAGACAAATTACCAAGATTTAGATTCTTCGCTAGTTCGATGGTTCAATCAGCAGGATATCCGATAGCAATTGACATTAGCTTGTTTATTCCCACAAAAAAGAAATAATTCCCTGGCGCGGAAAAAGTTTATTGCGGATTTTCGGTTGGTGGATTGGTTGGTTTTTGTTCGCTGAATTTCAGGATGTTCGTGATGTTTCACGAAAAGAGGAAAAACGGAAGAAGGGATTTGTAACGTATTAAAAACAAAGGGCTTCCATTTCTGGAAGCCCTTTGAAAATGGTAGCAGGGGCAGGATTTGAACCTACGATCCCGCATGCGGGATTATGACGTAAGTCACGTAGTGACAACGTCACTCAAGTGAGCCTTGGCGGATATAATCAGCGGAATTCAATCCCGTCAATTCGTAGAATTTCTCGCCTCCCTTCTGACGCTTGAGTAGATTTTCGAACTTACGCGCTTCGCCTAATGAGGAAAAGTTTCGTTGGAAGACGACGTCCCACGGGCCTTTGCCCTTAGTCCATTTGGAGATTCCCGTGTTATGATCATTGAGTCGCTTGGCCACATCTTCGGTTGAACCGATATAGAAGCATGATCGCCGCATCGACCACAGTACGTATACGAAATATGACTTGTCAGTATCCATTGTTAAAACAAAAGCGGGACGATCATCACTGATCGTCCCGAAGTTGGTAGCGGGGGCTGGATTTGAACCAACGACCTTCAGGTTATGAGCCTGACAGTTAAATGCTTATAATAAGAGTGTTATGTAATTTTGTATAAAAATGTTTGAGATTTATTTGACAATCAACTCCGTTTCGTTCATATTATTTCAAGGTCTTTCACGATATCAAACGGGGTGCAATAATGGCTTGTTTAGAATTCCGAAAAAACAGTAAATGGTGGTACGGACGATTCCAGAAAGACAAGAAGACATACGTTAAGAATCTGAACGTTGTAATTGATGGCCAACGTCCCAATTCAATTAATGACTTCGGTAGCCGCCGGTTTGAAACAAGTCGCGCAAAAGCCCAAGCGGAACTTGATAACCTAATAAAATCGACCGAATCGAAAAAGAATGCCGAGGAGCTAGCTCAGACGATTCACGAAATACGGACGGGCGAGCGAGTTGAAACTGCGTTGCTGTCGGAACTTCCGCATAGATGGCGCGGAATCAAGCGCAAACGCCTGCCCAGTGAACGCTATGCCACTCAATGCGAATCGACGCTGACACGCTTTGTTGACTTCATTAATCGGAGATTTCCGAATACCGAAGAACTGTATCAAGTATCGCGTAAAATGGCCATTGCATTTCTGGATGCCGAGGAAACCCGTGGGATCACTGGCAAAACGTGGAATGACGTCCTAAAGCTCTTGCGATCTACTTTCCGCCACCTCAGAAAAGATGCAGGATTGATCTATAACGTTTTCGATGAGATTCCAACTACCGATATCGATACTATATATCGCCAGCCGTTTAGTCCAGAAGAATTGAAATGTATCGTAGAAGCGGCCTCTACTGATGATTTCATAAGACCGATTATCATTGCCGCTATCTGTAGTGCGATGCGACGTGGGGATTGCTGTCTCCTAAGATGGAAAGACGTCGATTTAGAAAAACGATTTATAACGGTCAAAACCTCCAAAACAAAACAGACAGTCGATATTCCCATATTTCCTTTATTCTTCGATGAATTATCTCACTATAACGCAGGTGAATCTGAATACGTATTTGAGCAACAAGCGTTAATGTATCAGTCTAATCCAGATGGCATTACGTGGCGTGTCCGCAAAGTGTTCGCAAAAGCAGGGTTCAGGGATAAAGACTCCAAAAAGAAAAATGACATCGCGTATCGCGGGGATATTCACGCTGACCGTGAAATCGGTTTACGTAAAGCGTCAATACGTGACTTTCATAGTTTTCGGGTTACGTGGGTAACCTTAGCTTTAACTGCCGGGGTACCCCTTGAGATTGTGAAGAAGGTGACCGGCCACAAAACGACTGACGTCGTACTGACGCACTATTTTCAACCCGGGCGAGAAGCCTTTCGCGTCACGCTCCAGTCTGCGATGCCTAGCCTACTAACCGATGGTTCACTTTCCAAGGATCAGCGACTTCTGGAATTGTTAGAGAAGCAGAATAGTAAAAATTGGAAGAAGGTCAATCAAGAGCTTCGGGAAACACTAATTAACGGATAGTGTTATGTCAGTGCAAACGGTAAGACGTTATTTTGAGATTTGGTATGGGAAGTCTGGGAATCCGATTGAGGAAAGAATAGATGTATTGACTGACCTTGAGTCCAAATGGAACGGGTGGCCAGAGTATATTTCTGTGATACAGAAGCACTATAATTGCGGCATTCCTTTCCAGATAATCACTCTGATGCTTCTGGAAATGGATCCCGGGGTTCCTATTCAAATTAGGGCGGGTTCCAATGGACACCAAATCGCCGACATTATCAGACGTAAGGCTGCGCACGCTATTTTAAATTCCCATCCGGTTATTGGCGATCAGATCCCAGAGATAATTTCAGTCATTGTTTCTCGCTCTGTGCAACTCGCTGGAATATACCGATGGCTCCTCAAAGACAGGATAGATGAATTCCGCCTTCGTTCCGAACGTAGCCCGTTATCTCTTAACGCAGAAGACGTGCTATCTCAAATTTCTGAAATTGAACGTTTGACCGACCTCAAATATGTGACGTTAATCGAGACTTTATATGCCATCCTAAGGAGGCACGGAGACGTTCGCAACGCCGGCAACGTTTACGGCCACTCAATTAAATATTGGGTTCAAGGCGCCGATATGGAAATAGCCATTGAGGAGTTCAATGAACAATCCCTAGATTTTTCGAGTCGCGCTGATAAATATCGACGCGAATTAGAGGCCGATCAACGATTTAATGACGAGGTGCGTGGTCTAGTTCATGCTATTGGAATTGGCCGGTACTCATTAACTAGGGAAGACAGCGGAGAATTCGAGCTTTCAGAGACATCGCAATTGCTGTGGAACGGCAAGAGTAAGAAATTATCCGATCGTCAGATAGCCAGTCTGGATGACTTCTGCAAGCGTTGGTTTCTCGATCACTTTTATTGCGATAATAGGTCTGCTGACCAAATTCATTTTCAATGGAGGGTCGGAACAGTCCGGGTAAGAATAATCGAAGACGGGACATCTGTTTCTATTCCGGGATACTATAGATACCAACACTTGATTGATGATCAGAACAGTGATTTTTCACAACTTAAGTTAACGCTGAATACAGCCTTCAATACGGAAAAAGCTCCGAGGTCGAGCAAAGCAAAAGGGAAAGGATACACTGCCGAGCTATATCGTGATTACAAAGGCCAAGGATTGAGTCCTCAAGCCGCGTGGGACGGCATAAAGAACGAAAGTGGTCTAGCGACAAGCACCTTAAGAAGTAGGATCGGCCCTCGACCAAAGAAATGAAGCCCGACGAGACGATGCCTCCAGGGATGTCTGATACGCTCGCATTCTAACGTTTATTCTGTACCCTGCCACCGTACTATCTCCCTACGCCTCAGTATCACTGACCGCTAAACGCGACACAATCCTATATTCACTTACCCGCCCGGTTACAAACTTGTAATCCGGCGGGTTTTTTAGTGCCTTTTCATGAAACATATTGCAACCATAAGAGGGCAATAATCACAAATATGGAGGCAGATGAAATGCAAGACACAAACATGGTCAAATCACTATTATTGACGATGCACTATCCACTCGATCGTGTGGAGGACGCCGTCAACGTTCTACACGGAAGTGAAAGCGGCGATTTGTTGTCGCCCAGTGAGCTGTGCCAGGTACTAAAGATAAGTCCAACCACGTTGTGGCGACTAAACTTGCCCTATATAAAGGTTGGACATCGTAAGCGTTATGTACTTAAAGAAGTGATGGAATCCCTGTAAAAGGATTCTGCCAGCGTTAATCAAGGTTAGAAACCGCGACGCATTAAGGGGTAGATAATCAATAAACCGAAAACGATATGAACTACACAAAAAAGGAGAATCAAAATGAACCCGGCTTTAAAACGAAAGGTGCCATATTGCGATTGCAGTCGCTCAGGCACCGGAGTAGAACTAACCATTCAAAATTCAATATACCCTAAAATTTCGACGTTTCCATTAGCAGCGAATAAAACGCTACTCGCCAAGCTAACCGCACTCCAGCGCCGTCTCCGAGAACGATCCGGATTGGAGGTGGCGCGATGACGTCTCGAGACTTTAGCAGGCTATCAATATGTGTTTACGAAGTATTTAAGATCGCTGATAGAACCGCCCCGAAGTTTTGGGACCGGAACCCAGAGATAACCGAGGAGATTCGAGAGCGCCGCGGATTACGTGCCAGTGAGTGGGACGATTGCGAAGAGGATTCCGACGATGAATGAAGCAGCCGAACGTATCAAGAGCGCGTATTCGATCTCCCGGGTGCTTGAAGATCACGGGATCAAGGTTCACGGCAATAAGGCGCTATGCCCAGGGCATGATGACACCAATCCGTCGTTGTCGATTTTCGAGAACGACAGTGCGTGTAATTGCCAGGTTTGTGACTTTGGCGGCGATGTTATCACGTTGATCAAGAAAGTTGAAAATAAGACCTGGGCTGAGATTGTTCGGGACTACGACCCAAATCCAGAACAAAATGGCAATGGTAGGCGAATCATGGCTTCTTGGGACTACCACGACATCGGCGGGAACCTTCTATATCAAAAGGTGCGTTATCCAGACGATTCGGACGGAAAAAAAAATATGGCGTGGCGCCAGCAGACAAAAGAGGGCGAATGGAGAAATAATCGCAAAGGTAAGCCGCTTGTTCCGTATCGCTTGCCAGAGCTAATCCGGTCTAACTATGTGTTTATCCCCGAGGGCGAAAAATGTGCTTTAAGCGTGACGGAACTCGGACTATGTGCGACCACTGCGCTCGATGGTGCGGGGAAATGGCCTGAAGAACTGACACCGTACTTCAATGGCAAGGCAATTATCATTCTGACCGACAACGACGAACCAGGATTTAATCACGGCAAACTCGTGGCATGGAAACTGAGGGACGTTGCGAAGAACATTAAGAAAATCAATCTCATGCCAAACCTACCCAAAGGTGACGTCACCGACTGGATAGAGTCCGGAGGGACTGGGAAGCAACTGCTCGAACTAGCACAACGGACGCCCACTCTGAAGCTAAATGAAATCAAGAAACCCGATCCCCCGCAGTTGCTAAAACCAGCACCGAAAACAGATAGGGGAAACGAAAATCGCCCGAATAAAGGCGAAGAGAAAAAACCGAGTGTCTTATTGCCGAAATATTATATCTCGATCAGTCAGACCAGTAATAGCCTCGGAAAACTTTACAAAGATAGTAACGAAATATTCCTTCGCGGTCGGATTGTCCATTTGCTGGACGAGGAAAGCAATTTGAAAGTTGTCAAGCCGGATCATGCGCGCTCTGAGTTTGAAAAAGTAGCACAGCTTCGGCGACTAAAAATCTCGAAGACGGGAGGCTTTGAAGAATTCCCGGATAATTGTTCTAAGTCTGACTCCGCAGCAATTCTATCGTGCCGTGAATTTACCACCCGCCTCCGAGAAATTAAGGCTATCACCAACTTTCCTGTCCTTGCCGAGAAAGCTGACGGCACGCTACACATAATTACCGGATACGACGCAGAATTAATGATACTCTCAAAAGGCGAATCGCTGCCGTATCTATCGCTCCCCGACGCTGTTAATCTAATAACGCAAATGCTGTCGGATTTTCGCTTCAAGGAACCCAGCGACATGTCTAGGGCCATTGCTGGCATAATAACTCCGGGAATGGTTCTCGGTAGGGTCTTGAAAGAGAGATCCCCCATGCACGTGTATGAGGCTAACGAAAGTCAGACCGGCAAGGGCTTTCTAGCGGAACTCGTGGCATCAATTTACAATGAACGATCAAGAACAGTGGTACAGAAAAAAGGCGGTGTCGGAAGCTCAGAAGAAACATTCGCCGAATTGCTCATACAGGGACACCCGTTTATTTGCTTCCAGAATGTCCGTGGTCGCTTCGATAGTCCCGCAATCGAATCGTTCTTAACAGATCCAAATTTTCCGGCACGGGGTCCGTTTCACTGTAACGTTTCTATTGATCCAGATAAATTTATCCTGATGTTCACGAGCAATGGAGTCGAATTTCCTTCACCGGATATGCCTAATCGCTGCAACTTTATTCGACTGTTGAAGAACGACGAAACCTACCAGTTTAAGGAATTTTCGGAAGGGAGCATTCTAGATCATGTTCGCGCGAACCAACCACTTTACCTCGCTGCTGTATACGCAGTAATTAGGGAATGGAGTAGCCAGGGTAAACCTAAAACTGACGAATTTCGTCACGATCGAAAAAGATGGGCGCGACCGCTCGATTGGATTGTTCAGAAAATATTCGGGTGTGCTCCATTGATGGATGGCCATGAAAATATTCAAAAGAGATCAGCGAATAAACACCTTTCTTGGCTTCGCGATGTTGCTATCGCAGCGGATAAAAACGAACGGTTGGACTTCGAGTTTCCGGCAAATGAGATCGCAAGCCTCTGCCATGAATCTGATATTGAAATTCCGGGGTTAAGAAAAGACGAGTGCTACGAATCCATTAGCGACGATAGACGACAGAGAATTTGGCCGGCGATTGGTAAAAGGCTCAAATCTATTTTCGGAGATTCTGACGAAATCGTCATTGACAACTTAACCGTTCGCCGAGAGCAAAAAGAAGAAATTCGCCATGGGAAAATGCGCACCATAAAACTTCACATTTTTACGAAAAACAGCCCAAATGACGATTTTCCCCCGATCGTCCCCCGATCGTCCCCCGATAGGCATGTTCCCGATTTAGCCTCAAATCCCCCGATAGCCCCCGATGCCCCCGACGTTTCTATACATTTTATTGAGCCAACGCAAAAACACGAGGGTTTAAGAGGTGTAAATGGTGGCAATAGTGGTGTGCATATAGGAGGTAGTATAAATATATGTACCGAACCGTCGGGGGCATCGGGGGAATCAGGGGAAATTAGCCTCTCCCCCGATAAAACGCTTCCGAAAATCGATCGGGGGGGAAGCCATGAAATGGGAAACGACGAGATTTATGATCCGGAGGAACTTGCTAGAGAGGTGACAGGTTGAATAAGGCCATAGAAATCTCGGACAGGATTGATCGAATTAGACGAGCGTTACCGGGGCCGCGACGTCACGTGTTCAATCAGAATCTTGCGAAGGTCAGAAGTACTGAAAGCACTCTCGATGCGTTTCTAGCCGCATTAGAATCGATGCTGAAGATTGGGGTGAGCGCACCGACAGAAAAGTCCCTCGGTTGCCTAAAGACCGAAACAGAGAATCAGAAGCGCCGACAAGTAGACGAATGGCTCCGCGACTATGAAGTGGTTCACGGGCTTATACGGTTCCCGCTCAAGAGTTACCCAAGAGAGGCGATGCTATGAATAATCACGACTTCATTATTGTCGTAGATTCGAGGGAACGAACCCCGTTTTATTTTGGAGATTGGCCTACGACTCCCGGAACGCTTACGAGCGGCGACTATTCGATTGTCGGGAGTGTGGCCTCGTGGTAGACCCGGTATTCGGTGTCGGTCGTTTTTGCCGGTAGCCAAGACGTCCAATTTGCGCTGGTGACAATGCGAACAGTTCTCAAAAGTCTTCGAGAGTGTCGTATAACTAGTGCTGGCGACCGCGGTTGAAGCGGGGATTTCAGAAAAATGTAGCACAAGGATCAATTAAAATGGCTTGGGAGCAACGGGGTAACGGGTCTTATTACTACCGAAAGGTTCGAGAAGGATCACGGGTTCGATCAGAATACGCAGGAGCAGGACTTGTTGGCGAGTTGTCCGCTGAGTACGATCGAATTTCTCGACGCGAACGTGAAATAAAGCGGAGCGCGCACAAAATCACACGGGAAGTTGATGCCGAGACAGATCGGCAACTTGCGGCTGTGGAGGCTGATATTTCGGCGGTTACCGGCGCGGTCCTTTATGCGAGCGGTTTTTACTATCGAAAAGGGGAATGGAGGAGGCGAAGGAATGCAAAACAGCGAGACTCCGGGGCGAGTTCAAGTCGCGATGGGGGAGATCAGAGAATTACAGAAAAGAATGGATCAAGCGAAAGAGCCGGATCCGGCAGACGTCGATCGGGTTAGGAAACTAGTGCGAGAGGAGCCGTCTACGCTGTCTTACGCTTTATCAGCAAGCGGATCCTTACGGTATGAGCTGATCGAAAAAATTACTAGTGGTTTTCCCCGCGGATACCTGCTTGCTGAAATCGATACATTGAAAAAAGAACTGGAGCATGATACAGCTACGCGCTTAGAACAACTCTTAATCGAGCACATACTGACCACTAAAATACGGCTCGATTGTGCAGAGAGCGGGTATAACAAGTACGTCGTGAATCAGTCAATATCGTACAAGGATCGGGCTCATTGGGAGAAAGTGTTGACAGCTAGCCAGGGGCGATACTTGAAAGCAGTGGAATCATTGCAGAAAGTGCGGGGCCTGGCACGGAGAACACCGGCATTGCAAATCAACATAGCTGCCGAGGGCGGAAAGCAGGTC
Organism: Verrucomicrobiota bacterium; assembly: GCA_021772635.1. Classification (GTDB taxonomy): domain Bacteria; phylum Verrucomicrobiota; class Lentisphaeria; order JABSQK01; family JAJFLO01; genus JAJFLP01. The sequence continues at coordinate 9,054 of JAJFLP010000124.1, forward strand.
AACGTGCAGGATGATGCGAAATGAGTACTGGGAGTATGAATCATTTCCTGCCTAAATATTTATATTATAATATATAACTTGTTATCATTTAATAAATAAGCCTTCTCCGACCGCTGTTATGGAGAGAGCTCCTTGTTAGGATAATCTATTATCGTGGGAATTGAGGCTAGTTCAGCGAATAAATCAGTGATATATTTATAGTCCGCTTGGGCTTGGATAAGATTGCGTACTCATGCTGTTTATCCAGTATCCTTTTCCGACCTCCAGCTGTCCCGCATCACGACCAACGGGCTTGAACCTCTTCCCGTCCCAGTACCAGATGGTGTCGTTTATTTGGGCATTATACGGATTATCGATATCAATTGCCGGACCAAAAAGATTCCAGCCGATTTGTAATTCCTTATTTCTATTTACATTAATGCGGGGCTGACCTGGAAAACTCTTGTTTGTACTTTTCCTGGCAAGAATCCAATATCCGCAAAGTGCTGCGAGATTCTCACTTTTTCCCTTCGCGGTTAGGAATGATTGATCGCCGTTATTTTCCCATCCCCATATATTACCAACCAAAACATCGCCCAAAATATTTCCGATAGTTTGGTCCGGATTGATGGGCAATGATATCAGATTCCATCCCTCTCCGAGCGATAAGATAAAATCTATTATCGTCACTTCGTGGGTCGATTGCGTCCCGACCGTCGCCGCGCCACTGGTCACCGCCAGCGCGAGGTCCACATCCTCATTGCCCTCAACAAGGTCGTCCGAACTTTGCGTCACCGCTACGTCCTTTGTATCTCCGTTGCCGCTGCCCGCCGTAAAGGTCACTGACGTCGTCGTCAGGGTATAATCTATGCCGGGTGTCGCCCGCCCCGTCATCGCATCGTTCACCACAATGACTGCGTCGTCTTGCAGCGTTACCCCCGCCGAGATCACCAGATTCACCGTCAGCGTGTGCGGCGGATCGTCTTCCAAGACTTTGCTCGAACCCGATGCAAACTCGACCGTCGCCGAGTCCACGTCAGTGATCGTGATCACGTTCGACGTCTGGCCGTTGCCGGTCAACAGCGCCCCGTTGACCACCTCCAGCGTCACCGTCTGATCGCCTTCGACCAGTGTGTCGCTAGCCGCATCGAAGCTGACCGTCTGCGTTGCAGTGTTCCCCAGAGTGGCCGTGAACGTCACAGTCTTCGCACCCGCACCCGCATCGTAGTCCGCGTCCACAGCCGTCCCGTTCGTTGCCGAAACAGTGACGGATGCATTGTTCTCCAGGGTGTTTCCTACGGTCGTCGTCAACACCAACGTGATGTCCGTCGCCGCTGCGTCATCTTCACCCACAGTTGTCGTTCCGTTTTGGAAGGCCACCGTCGCCGCGTCCGCGTCCGTTATCGTTACGGTGGCCATATCGTTCGGCGAATCGCCAACAAAATACGGTTCATTATCCGCCGCGGGCTGAAGCATCAGGATCACTGTCTCCGGCCCTTCTACGAGCGCGTCATTAATTGGCGCAATCGTTATCGTTGCGGTTCCGCTTGTCCCAACTGTAACCGTACCGCTCAAAGCCGTGTAGTCCACATTTTCAGTCGTATCAGCCGTTCCGGTAAACGAGTAGCTTACATCCACATTCTCTGTCGGAGCCGGAGTCAAAGTCACGGTAAAAGTAGCGGGGTCCGCCCCGTCTTCGTCACCGTCCGAATCAGTGGCTGCTATCGTTGCCACTATATTCGTCGGCGTAAATGTCGTAAAACCCTTGGTTAAGTCGTTCTTGTTTACGACATTCGTTGTCGTTCCATCCTGGTCAATTGTTCCTGTTATTGTCTTTTCTGCCGGGCCGACGACGTCGCCGACAAGTCGGTAAGTAAAGCTGAAAGGATTAGTAGGGACGACTGTCCAGGTGAAAACCACGGCTGTGTTGCTGCCGTTCCCTGTTACCGAATTCGGTGCGTTGGTGACACTAATGTCCAGCAACTCCGTGCCGGTGGTCCCGGCCGCGATTTCATAGAAATTATCAGTTTGATCGAATGAGGGAAAGGTTTCAGTCAACGTTATCTGAGTTGGACTACCCGAATAGGTTATTTCGACTGTGACTGTCAAACCGGCATCCGCGTCCGTTCCCGCCTTTGCCAGGTCGGCGTGATCTCGCGTTGCGATGATCGCCGAGTCAGATCCGATAACGGTAACAGTACCAGTGGCTGTCGCCGGAGTGCCTGCATTATCCTGTATAGTATAGGTGAAGGTTTTGTATGTTGACGCATCACCTAAAGTGGATACAAAATTTACGGGGGGGGTATAGCTGATGGTTGAACCCGTGAAGGTTGCGGAGCCGTTGCCACTGGGGACATTAACTCCTGTTATCGTAATAGTTTCTCCAGCGTTGGGATCAAAATCGTTGGCGAGGACATCAACGTCAATCGCGGCAGGGGATGCGCTTGAGAACGCTATGATTGTATCGTTCCTAGCGATCAGAGCGATATTATCATTAGCAAATACGATTAGCAGTGTGGTACTACCGCCTGTAGAGCCGGTTAATAGAAGCGCGTCTGTCGTCGCCATGTCTGCCACGAGTTCGCTGTTGTCAGATTTGCGAAGAATTTTTGCGGTGTTAAATCCTTGAGAAGTCTTCGCTGCATCGACAGTGGCGGTATCCCAAGCCACCGTAATGTCTGAACTATCGGCCCCGGACGGGAAGCCGAAATCAACGACTAACTCCCACGTCACACTTGCCGCGAACGGTCGCGCATCAATCGCTAAATCGGTTTTAACGACGTTTGGATCGGCAAAATCCTTCTCGAAGCTCGCGAAACCTTTTAGGAATGGTGATGCCGGCGCAGGTACGTCAAATCGAAGAAAGGAGCCCATATCTCCAAAGCTGACGTTTTGTGTACTGTCGGTACCGATATCGAAAAGATCGTCGCCGGCATCGTATTCTTCGCTGACAGTTCCCGTATTCTGCCAAACATCTTCATTCGCAGACCGTACGCCGTCCGGCCCTTCATCTCCAACCGGGTCTTCATCGTAGAAAAACAGGTCCGTCTCGAAATCTTCGGCTGCTCGTTGGTCAAGACCAAAGCCGTATCCGCTGCCGCCACCATAATTATCACCGGTGAACGTCAGCCCAATGAAAATACTCGGTGTAATTTCTCGCACAATTTGCTGGGCTGTGACAGCAACACCGAAAAACAGTAGAAAGGTACTCGAATACAAAATGAATTTACTTTCCATAACGCTAATTCTCCGGTATCTGATGGTTATTCTCGTTTCTTTTTTATCCTATTTATCAATTCACCCAAATCTGGAATTAGCCAAACGAACACTGCAACTACGAAAATCCATAGCGACGTTTCATCAAATCTCAATTCGGGTCAAATTGCACGTGCTATAACAATCGCGATGGCGATCAGAACGATGACACCCCGTCCCCATCTTGGTGTGAGAGGCGAAAGTTTCTTTGATTCATTTTTCAATCGGATCGTTTCCTATTCTGAGCTAACAGTTAATTAGATGGAAATATGAATATTGCGATTAGATAGAATCTGCTTAACATAAACGCTAAAATCGTCAATTTTAGAAGCAACTTCAATAACCCCGCGTGTTAGCTGATTGTTCACGTGAAGTATTGAAATATGTGAGTTCCGGAGTATATTACTTAATAATTCATCAAGAGTGGTGTGAGGGAATGGCCCTTAGAACGCCCGGCAACCTGTCCAATGGATAAGGTGCCAATGCCAAATCGATGCGGCTCCGTAATCGGAGCAATAATTTAATTGTGGCCAACCCCTCGTCTTTCAAAGGCGTGGGGTTTTTTATTGGTTTCGTTCGATTTCCTGCCAGTCCCTCTTGCCGTTGTATCTCAACAAAATTCATACAAGAGGAGGACTCTCACCATGGCCAAGACCACAGACGTGAAATGTAAGATCGTGCAGGCAGCACCGGACGACCCGATCTACTCACAAGGTTGGACAGTCTCAGTCGGCTCGTTTGGCGGCTTCAGGGGTTCTACGACAAGTATCGAGCCAGCGGAATCGGCTGAGGAGGCAGCGCAGCGGGAGGCTATGGAATTGGAGGAACAGTGTTTCCTCGACGCCCGCCAAACCTGTCCATTCTGCGGCACAAAAGATGGCGTTTGCGATCATCTCGTGGCGACAGTTGATTACAGTTATGATTCGGTTGATGCAGGTTTTCTATTCGACAACGAAGAGTTGGTCCAGGGAGCAATTCAAGAGGCATTTTTCGCTGCTTACATAAGCGGGGGCGCCTTCTCTGTGTCTGGTAACTCGAGTGAATTAGATTCCCTCTGGGAAACCGCTGAGGTCTTTGCATCCGACTCTGAACTCGAGATAGACTTTAGGTACTACGGATTATATCGATTCATCGCAAAACGACTCAAGGCCGCCGGCGCTGTTGGAACTGATCATGAAGCAACCTTCGGACCTGGTCGTTCGTCAGAATTGTGCCATTTGTTCGCGTCGAATCCGGAGGAGGTCGTCAATGTCTACAGAACTCGCCTCGATGCCGAACTGGAAGAATGGTTAGCCAAGTGCCATAGGGAAACGTGAGGGAAATAATCATGGTCAAAGCGAGAGATTTACCTACTACGGAACGCTTCGTGAAAGCGGACGATCCGATCTTTGCCGGCAAGCCTACGTTCTTTTCGGTAAGAAGATCGACGCTGCAAACAGAAACTTTGATTGAGAAAAAAGAAGGACTAGAGAGACATGGCCAAGAAACTGATAGGACTGTACAAGATAGAACGCGATGAATCGGTAGAAGAGTTCAAGGAGAGGGTTAAGGCCGATTTAAGGAAGCAAGGCTTGTTGCCAGCAAAAGGGGGCGAACGGAAGGCTTCGATTCAGCCGATAGAAACCTCATCCTCGCACGCCAGAAGTGATATAGACATGTAGTCCCGGGAACGCAGAATTGATTATCATCCTTCGTCGCCAGTGCTCCTGTCGTAGCGAATCTCTCCTGTTTTTTTATCGATGCAAACTAATCGTGAAGTATAAAAAAGAAAAACAGACGACCAACCGCAAAATAGTGTAATAGTCATAATCTAATGGCAACAACGGTCAATGAACAAAATCATCTGGATCCAGCGCTCCGTTTTTCACTAGCGGAACAAGCGACCATGCCTTTGGTGCATTCCAAGATTCTGTAAACGGGCGATTTCCGAATAATCCAAAGGTGCCATCTATCTCGACAACGACAGCAGAGACACCACGTCCAAGATATATTTCGGTTTCTGGGATCATATTAATTGCAGGAAGTACTAGGTTTTGCACTCCTACCCCTTCCATTTTGATTAGATAGTCATTGAACTCGTCAGAGTCACAGATCACCGGACGGATTGCTGTCGCCGCGGGCTCACCTTGAATCCATGACAATAAAGAACTAAAACGTCGCTGTTTCGATTGACTAATCCCATTTCCATACCACCAGTCCCCTACCACTTCATCTGTCCAAATCCCCTGCGCCTTTAATCGCTTCATATTCAGTTCCTCCGGCCATATTTTCGGAGTCGAATTACTTAGAATCGTAAATAACGGATCCAACCGACTATCATACGTTTCTGAGTTTCCTTCACTGCTGATAGTGTCGATCCACCGCCATGTATTTTTCGGCGGCGGATTCGGACCAACCCAAATGCCAGCTTCGTCACTATCAGCATTACTGACCCAGCGAGGACGTATTCCACTGATGGGAATAACCGAGAAGCTGGTTGAGATCCGCTCCCTCGGATCTCCAAATTCGAAAAATGCCCGTTCGTCGCCAGAAAAATAGATGTATTCAGACCAAGTTGATGGAGTCTTGCCAAAAGCAGTAACAGCCCAAATTCCGACAATCGGTATTGCGAAAATAAATGATCGACTTCGATTCGTTAAGAATAGAAGAGCTCCTATCAGCAAGAGAGCCCACGAAAGCGGGCATATTCTCGAAACCCGCCATCTGTATCTGATTGTTTCGATTAGTGATATGATTCCGGGTTGATAAATTGCAAAGTTCGCAAGAACTGTGCTGTCTCCAAACAGAGTGATCGCACCTTTGCCAACAGCGGTTACGCCGGAAATGACTCGTCGCCCCAGTTGATCGTCACCAGTGGGCATTAGGCCACCGAAGAAATTCTTCGCGCTATAATCAACATTCTCATTCCACCAGCGGGCCGTGACCGTTGGCCACAAGAACCGGCCGTACTGTACGTTTGCTGTTTTTAGTGCTACAGAACTTGCACAGCTTACTTTTGCTTTGTCTGTAGGGTTACGGGGAAAAAATGCGGTCAGAGAAGTCTCTAGTCCAAAGCGACCGAGTAGGCTATTAACTACACGGCCATGCCCGTATAAATCGGTATGATCTGTAACAACAACTAGATGTCCGCCGTTGCCAACCCACTCATGAACATGGTCTATCTGAGCAACACTGAAGGTGTCGGTAGGCGTTATCAGCCACGCCTCCTCAATTTTCTCACTCAAGTCCAACACAGGAATAATTGGGGATTCCAGTAATTGTCTCAATTCGGAATAACCATAACTCCAAGAAATACGCAAATTCTTAATCGGCGGCAATTCAACGTCAGCTCGAGCCCATTGACCACCGGCGATTATCGCGGTCTTTGGATTTTCTCCATTTCCGCTCGGGAAGAACAGGAATCCAGATCCCAGCAGTAGCAAAGTTGCGTAGATGGCAATTGATTTATAATGGAGAGTAATTGGGGGACAAACCCAAGATACTTCTTCGGTTCTACTATTCTTTCCATATATGGGCAAAACCAATACGGTCAAGAGAGCGATCAATGTGGCGGTGTCTTGGTCTTGAAATCTAAAGCTGAGCACAAGAGATGGCACCAAAAGGAGAGCAACGTGTTTGATTTTTTTCGGGATACAATCAAGGAAAACATACCTCAGAATATATATCGGCACGTATGAAATCACGGATACCATTGGCTCGGACGTGGCCACAGATATTTGTTGACATAGAACAATGCAGTGACCATATAATGCTGGCTTAAGCAGTGCTCGTTTTCTTAATCCGATTGCGGAAACAATCCCCCAAAAAATTAATAACTCCCCGTAACAGCCAAAATACGTACTCACAATGTGGGTAGTAAGACATACGAGAATTATTCCAACCATTTGCTCCACTCCAATTTCGCTGGACTACCAGTTCCAATCACGGTAACATCTCCCAATCGAATTATCGGTCGCCCTACTTTTAAGTCCACGAGTAAATTTCGCGCGTCAGTTATGCCCTCTAGATTACCAACTGGCAGATCACTGACAGTCACAATGTGGTTTCGAATCTTTATCGTTGCTCCCGGTAATCCAATCACAATCTTCTCACCGTCGCGAACTCTCGTTGACTTTCCCGAATCAACTATTAGAGCCTTGCAGTTTTTTGTCCCTCGGAGATAAGTATACCCGGTGTCTGCCAGACTACGTAATGTGCCAGAGATCTTAGACGATTCATGTGGCCACCCCACGTTTCCGATTATTCGTATATCCCCCTTGGATGAAGGGGGAAAGGCAACCAATATCAGTCCGGCAATCATACCCAATAGCGACGCATTAATACTGCGCCTCACCAATAATGATCCTATAAGCATTGCTAAATTCGCTATTCGGAATGTCTTGGTTTTGTGAACAATTTCCCACAATGCTGCAGATTGGTAGTTAGCGAGTCGATCAACGAAGGGATCGGAGTCGTTTATATACGTAGTATCTTTATAAACTGTAACAATCGGTTCAAGATAATGCCCCCCAGAGTGTCGTGTCGAAGCCAGCAACACTCTACCAGTAAATTCAAGGCGACCTCCTAGGTTTGACACCCACTGACGGTCTTTCCCGAGGGCAGCTAACAGGTATTGATTACCCATTAACTGATTTCTAGTCCATGGTCGGGTTTGGGCAATGTCACCGTTTATGATAGGTGTAGATTGTAGAGATGACGCAAGCCCATGTTCTAAAAGGTGAATGGGCCGAAGAGAATTGTTTGGCAAACCATCGGCAGTTAGACTAGTGATACCAATGGTTCCTGCTACAGGTTTAGCCGAAATCAATTCAGCGCCAATGATTTTGGCCAAGATTTTGCCATAGCTGTAGCCGTCGGCTAAGGTTCGATTGTACTGAACTTGGACATCCGCCCTTGGACGGGCGATTTCAAAAATAGTACATAGCGCACAGATTACAGCGAGAAATGAATAGATGATCGAATTTACACGGTTGCCTAACCAGCAAATTAAAATATATGTGGGGGCGACTAAGTAGGGAACGTAGGTAAAATTGCCGACCGCGAACTCTTGTAAAATCCAAATTACCAAAAGTGCAGAAGGAATTGAGTTGGGTATCGATTTCCCGTTTCTCCCGGCGATTGCTAAGATCACAATCCAAAAACCGAACAAGTAAACTACCTGCCACCATAGCAAGGCGAATAGAAAAGAGAGAGCGGTTGTGATTAGTCCGACGCGGTCTCGGGCTCGAATATTCAAGAACAGCAGTAAACCGAAACAAAGACCTACTATAAGCTTAAATAATTCTCCGGATCCGAACCCTCGCGTTAGCAGCAATGGGAATAAGATATAAGGCAGGGGAAAAGCAGGATGCTGAGAATTTAGGGCGCACCCCCCCTTCATGGCGGCTAGCATCTGTCGCCACCTAGTCGTTTTTAAGCTATGATACACACGAAAAACTGAGCCTGTGTTTAGTGGCAGGGCGCCCGGCAAAGACTAGGTACGTCAATAGCAACCGTAAGAGCAACCCGTGGAGCAACCTGTGGAGCAACCTGTGGAGCAACCCGTGGAGCAACCCGTGGAGCAACCCGTGCTGCGGCCGAATTCATGGATGTCGCCATGGGTCCAAAGCAACCGTGCCTGTTTACCGTAATCTGGTGAAACTTGCAAATCACCCGACTCGAAAAAGGAAATAGCGGCCGCTTCAGAACTAAACCCAGAGCCTTTCTTCGCCACGTCAGAAAACATTTCCACGCTTAATCCGGAAATGCAAAGTGTCGTGAGTCCTACGAGGACAGTAAAGAATTTGACTTTGGTTATCACGTATTCACCTCGAAAGTAACGTACCCGGAAATTAATCGCAATGCAACCTTTAATTGGAAATTATCTAACCGGAACGATCTTTCCGATAGCCTAGTAACACCGACGGCACGCTCACTTAGCGCATAAAAGGGAATTGCAAGGAAGTCAGAAATCTGCTATGGAATGACAAGACCCCTATGACACCATGGGAATATAGACATAGTTGCAAATATGAGTCTGACTCAATATCAGAGGTAAACACTAGACGTTTTGAACCCGCTACGTCATCCCTTAATAATCGAGCATGACTAGCTTTAGTATTTTTCTTCGGGTAGTCTACAGAAAGAGGATGTAGACATGAAGAAGAAACGTTATACAGAAGAACAGATCGTCTACCATTAAGGAAATCTCAGGCGGAAGCGACAGAAGCTGGGACTTATGCGAGCAATGATAATAATTTAGACATTGGCGTAACCGCAAAGAAAATAGTATGAAAAAACTACTTGTGACTGGTTCTTCTGGATTGATTGGATCTGAAGTGGTGGATTATTTTTGTCGATTGGGCTGGTGGGTACGCGGAATTGACAATAATATGCGCGCCAATTTTTTGGGGCCGCAAAGCGATACTCGTTGGAATCAAAAAAGACTTGAGTCTTTACATGAAAACTTCGAACACTTCGAACTTGATGTTCGTGATCGATTGCGCATCGCCGATTGTCTCACTCAAATGAAGCCGGACTTGATCGTGCATGCTGCCGCGCAACCCAGCCATGATTTAGCAGCCTCTCGTCCATTTGACGATTTTGACGTCAATGCTGTAGGAACTTTAAACCTGATTGAGTCAACACGATTACATGCTCCCGAAGCAGTATTTGTGTTAATGAGTACGAACAAGGTCTATGGCGACCGGCCGAACTCGATCACTTTAATAGAGAAGGAAACACGTTGGGATTATGATGACCCCGAGTATGTCAACGGAATCCCTGAAACATTTTCGATTGATCAGAGTATGCACAGCCTTTTCGGAGCATCAAAGCTAGCTGCGGATGTGTGTGTTCAGGAGTATGGTCGCTATTTTGACATGCACACCTGTTGTCTCCGCGGCGGGTGTTTGACCGGCCCCAATCAAAGTGCAGTCGAATTGCATGGGTTCCTCAGCTACCTTATAAAATGTAACTTAGAGGGGCGTCTATATAAGATTTTTGGGTATAAGGGAAAGCAGGTACGGGACAACATGCACTCTGCTGACGTCGCTCGATTTATTCACGCTTTCTATAACGCACCGCGATGCGGGGAAGTCTACAACATGGGTGGCGGGCGTCAGAACAGTTGTTCAATTTTGGAAGCTTTCGATAAGGTCGCTGCACTTTCGAACCGGCAAATGAACTTTGAGTACGTTGAAGAAAATCGCGTCGGGGATCACATTTGCTACATGAGTGATTTAACAAAGATGCGAAGCCATTTTCCCCATTGGAATCTATCAATAAGTCTCGACGATATTTTTGAGCAAGTTTACCTGGCTTGGACGGAAAAATGAAGGTTCAAAAAGTGCGGTAAATCAATGGTTCGCGACGATGGTTAATAGGCGACTCATTGCTGAATATAAAATTAGACGGTGTAGCCCTGGGCGTCAGTACGTTGACTGCTGTCGTCTTGTTACCAAATATTGCAGGAAACGGGGGATTACGAAAAGAAGCGTGACACGGTTTAAAACATGAAAATACTAATCTCTGGAGTTTGTGGATTCGTTGGTCGAACCATTGCTGAAGGCCTGTTAGATGCTCAGTATGGCGGCACTTATGAGATTGTAGGTATTGACAACCTCATTCGCCCTGGATCTTGGCTTAATCGTGACTACCTAATGCGAAGTGGAGCTAAAGTTTATCATGGTGACATTCGTCAAGCGAGTGACCTGGAATTGATAGGGCATGTAGACTGGGTTATTGACTGTGCCGCTAATTCGAGTGTGTTGGCCGGGGTGAATGGAGAATCAAGTACTCGCCAGCTTGTTGAGCATAATCTACTAGGAACCGTTAATTTACTTGAGCATTGCAAGGGGTGTCACGCTGGCTTCATCCTGCTAAGCACTAGCCGGGTATATGGGATTGAGCCTCTGAGATCTCTTAATTTTGAGATTAATGCTAGTGGGTATTCACCAGTTGCCGATCAAGACTTCCCTCCCGGCCTTAGCCGTAATGGTGTGGCCGAAAATTGCTCAACAAAGGCGCCGATATCCCTATATGGAGCCACTAAGCTTGCAAGCGAAACGCTGGCGTTGGAATACGGTGGGATTTTTGACTTTCCCGTCTGGGTAAACCGTTGTGGTGTTTTGGCAGGGGCAGGTCAGTTCGGGCGAAGTGATCAGGGGATTTTTTCATATTGGATTCATTCGTGGCGCGCACGGAAAACACTTAAATATATCGGGTTTGATGGAACGGGTCATCAAGTAAGAGATTGTCTTAACCCTACTGATCTAATTCCGTTGATAAAGAAGCAACTGGATGAATGCGATAAACAAAAACCCCGTGTCGTGAATGTAGGTGGTGGGCGAGAAAACAGTATGTCCTTGAAGAGGCTTTCAGATTGGTGCGAAAACCGATTCGGGCCACGTCAGGTAGAAAACGATCTTAATCAGCGCCCCTTCGACATACCATGGCTTGTAATGGACATCTCACAAGTCAGCCAGATATGGAATTGGTGCCCAACAACAAATATCGAATCCACATTGGCAGAGATCGCTAAGCATGCTGATAACAATCCAGAGTGGTTAAAATCAATCAGCGAATGAACGAGTGAAAAATTGTAGATCACCTAAGCCGGCAGCCGACGCACTTGCTTTTTTGACTGTGGTAATCCCCGCACGCAACGAGGTCGATAATATAGAATCGGCCGTTAGGCATGTACACTTGGAGTTGAAGCGACACGTTGTGGCACATGAGATTATTGTGGTGGATGATGGAAGTACGGACGATACTTGGGGTAAGTTGGGGGAGTTACAAAAAACAATTACGCAATTGAATCCCATACGAAATCACGGAGAGAATGGTTTTGGCAATGCAATTATTCAAGGCATTGATTCTGCACAGGGGGATGCTGTTGTAATCATGATGGCCGATGAGTCGGATGATTACCGGGATGTCCTACAATATTGGACGACCCTAAATCAAGGCTGGGATTGTGTGTTTGGAAGCCGTTTCATGAAGGGCGGTGCAGTTATTGACTACCCGATCATCAAGTTGGTGTTAAATAGACTTTTTAATTGGTCTATTAAGTTGTTCTTTCAAATTCCATTGAACGATACAACCAATGCGTTCAAGGCTTATCGAATGACTGCGCTAGATGGCTGTAGACCTTTCTTGTCACCACACTTTAACTTGACGGTTGAACTACCTCTCAAGGCGATCGTCCGCGGATATAGCTGGACGACTATACCTACTGTTTGGCGTAACCGACGCTACGGTGTAGCAAAATTGAAAATCAGAGAAATGGGTAGTCGTTATTTCTTTATCGTCGCTTACGTTTGGCTCGAGAAATACTTCAGCAAGGGAGATTACCGTAAGCGGCAAATTGAGAGTAAGCCAATCGAGCCCAGTTCGTAATTTACTGGCATTATTTTGAACGTGTATCAAACACTCTTTGGGTTTCCGTTCTCTCGAGATAAGTCAATATGAGTAAGGTAAGAACTAAAATGCCATTACCACCTTCCAAGAAAGGCTCAGAACAATCGTTCAGTTCAAGATTTCAGTCGTGGAACGACGTGGATACTTTCCTCATTGTTGGCATTACTCTTCTAGCATTTACTCTTCGCATGACAGGTATAGACGCACAAGGGCTTTGGCATGATGAGCTCTACACACTTGGCAATCTAGTAGGGTTTGACCTGTACCTTTTCCCGGGGTCAGACTTAGCAATCAATGAGGCTGTCGGTCCAGCCGGAAACTACGTTGATCGACTTAGCCAAGATCTATTTTGGCCGAATCTATGGCGCAATATGGTACACGAAGGTCATCCACCTCTTTATCTTCTTTTGGTAAAGGTTTGGACTTTAGTCAGCAACACATCGCCATACACTATTCGCCTGTTTTCCGTAATTACCTCTACACTCGCAGTTCCGTTTGTGTTTCTTGCAGGTATGCAGCTCGGAGGTAGGAAGGTTGCGATCTTCGCAGTATTATTATTAGCGACTTCTCCGTTCCAAGTTTACTTTTCTACTCAAGCACGAAGTTACAGTCTATTGGCCATGTTGGCGGCTGCAACGACATTTACTGCCTTGATTCTTCATGATACTAGGAACCCATCGAGATTACAATGGTCAGCTTGGATACTGTGCGCATCGGCAATGTGCTTAACTCACTATTTCGCAGTTATTTATTGTTTTCTGCTTCTCATCTTCTTAATTTTCCCTTCAATAAAAGAAAACTGGAATACGAGGACGATTGGATCAATATGCTTGGCTTTGATTCCGCTGTTCATTTTATCGGCGTGGCTTCCAGTCCTTTACCTTCAAGTAACCGCTCATGGCTCTGGGCACTGGACGCAAGGACGTATTGGTATTTGGCCGTCACTGGAGAATACGCTCTACGGGTTCTTGGAACTACTTGCAGGCCCACCGATTATTTCGCCTAGGCCGGAATTGATATTCCTGGTTGTACTTTTCGCTATTAGTGTTGTGGTCATTTTTTGGCGCCCACGAAGGCCCCATTCACACATCCCACTCTTATTTCTCTTAATGCTTCCGCTTCACGCTTTGCTTGTATTCGTTGCGGACATAATTCTTAACCACCACACTATTACCGTACCCCGATATTCTAGCAGCCTAGCCATTCCGTTAACTTTGATTCTCGCCTATACACTGTCACGGCTTAGAGGTACTGGCGTCGCATTGGCGCTGATTTTTTCACTAACAACAATACATGGCGCGGTACTAACAAGTCGTGGAGATCGCGCACCTCGGCAGATGTTGATCGAGGTCGCTACTTATATCAATCAAAATAGCAAGCAAGGCGACATCGTCGTTGTTACTCCGAACGGACCGACGCTCATAGGCGTCGCACTGTACCTCAAGCCCGACACGCTTGTAACAGCAATACCCGCTTCCGCCTTAGTGAAATTATTAAATGACAACGACCGTCAGCCAGAGCAGACGATTTGGAACGTCCAGCAACGTTTAGGTCTTTCGTACGAGTCTTGGTCAGATTCCAGCACTCCTCCTCCGCAGTCTCTAATCCGGTTCGCAGGTGTCGACCTTGCCAAGTACTAGGTGGAAAATTCTCAGTATTGCTTTAATTGCAGTCTTGGCTGGAACGTTCGGGCTTTCTTCAGGGCATTTCGAAAATCCTGATGCACACCTGAGATTATCTCAAGCCTTTTCACTGGTAAACGATGGCAGCTTTCAATTAGCGAATGGTGTGGGCAACCCTCAGCATGGCAACATTGCTTTCAACGAAAAAGGTGAACGCTACAGTGTCTATGGTCTAGCCCAGATAATTCTATTCACTCCCGCCGCAATGGTTGCTCAAAAGCTAGCATGCCCAGGGGGGCTGCATCCGCACTACATAGCAGAGCTCATTAGTTCATTTTTGGGTGTGGCGATACACTTTTTAACAGGTATAGGCGTATTTGGGGCGGCCACAGCCATTGGCCGGCCAAGAGGAGAGGCCATTATTCTGGGCCTTTTGTTTTCCTTATGCACTTTTAACCTCCCGTCTTCACGCGATGGTTACGAACACCCTTACGAGGCGCTACTTATATTAATGTCTTATACGACGGCATGGCTCGCTGAAAAATGCAGCAGTACCACTCAGGGTAAGAAACGCCGATATAATTATGTCTTCGCCGGCATACTTTTGGGTTTGGGGGTTTTGTTCCGTCCCACGGCAATCTTGGCGCTTCCAGGACTCTTCATTATTTGTAGGAAATGGCGCAATATAATTGGATCAACGTTTGGACTGGCCTTTGGAATTAGTATTCTTGGTATTTACAACCAACTACGCTTCGGCAGTCTGATCGAAACTGGGTACTTGCAGGCTTGGCTAACGGCAAACCCAGAGTTGACGAGTGCTTCAGGATTTTCCGCTGCAAGAATTCTACCTCAAACTATAGCTCTTTGGGCGAGCCCCGGTAAAGGTTTGTTGCTTTTTTCACCGATCCTACTCTCTCTCTTTATGATCCGACCTAGCGTCTGGGAACGTAAATCACGCATTGTGACAGTAATTCTTACGACTACGACAATATACACTTTTTTCTATGCCGCTAACTTTTCATGGCATGGTAGTGCTTGGTGTTGGGGGCCGCGCTACTTAGTACCAATCATCCCTCTTCTCATCCTACTAATCCCTATGCCGACGTGGTCATCATTATTGGGGCGTGCAACACTAGCTCTCGTTTTTGTTTCTGCATCCATTCAAGCTGGCGCGGTACTTGTCAACTACAAACGACACCTACTGCAAACACTTTTGGCGGATCCTGAAGCTTTTGAAGATGGCAGAATTTTCTTCGATCTTAGCTTGAGTCCATTAGCATCGATTCCGGCAAATCTTCTCTATTTAGTCCAACGGCTTAAATCGTCCGATCTGTTTTTTAGCTTCATAAGTCCTGGTCCATGGAAAAATGAGGCGAGACCAGTAGATATTAAGACAATGTTGGACGCTAGCATTGACCTAAATGCCTTTGACCTTTGGTGGGTGCGGATCCTCTATTTTCCATTTTCCGATACAATTAAACTCGTTGGACTCTTGGTTGGGCTCGTTGCCTTAACGTGCTTTATATATGCGGCAAGAGTGTTAATGGTTCGGGCGGCACGTACATGAATCGTTCCTTTTTCCTGATAATCTTAATCGGTGTTGTACTTCGTATTTCTGTTTTCATTGTATCTCCACCCAATAACTCCTACGACGACCACCTCGAAGCCGTAGCCAAGAATATAACGGCGTTACAAGTTCCTGCTCGGGTTGACCCGTGGGAATGCTGGGAATGCTACCAACCGCCTCTCTACTATTGGGTAGCATCGGGGGTTGCGGCGCTGTCGTCAACGATAGTGGATGATTTTGGTGCATGGAAAGCAGTTCAGTCGCTCAGCTTACTTGCTTCATGTCTTACGCTTTTCTTAACGGCAGTTGCGCTTTTACTAGTATTACCGAAACAAGAGCATAGGCCGGCGCTGTATGCGTGCCTAGCTGTCTATGCGGTTCTCCCTCGGGCGATTTATTCCTCGGCAATGACAGCAAACGACTCATTCCTGGAAGCAAGTGTAGCCACTGCCTTGGTTGGATTTCTTCTATTAAGTAGACGAGTCAATCAAGATGTTTTCGGGTTGGCGATGATTATGGTGGGCACCCTAACCGCTTGCTGGATCAAACAGAGCGGATTAATCCTTTTAGCACTTTCAGTGGTACTACTCTTCGCCACAATAATGGGTTGGTGGAAGCCATCTAGTTCGATAAAGAAAGGAACCGTTATATCGAGTTTAATTTTAGTGGTTTTCTTGGCTGGGATAGACGAAATTTGGCGATTTTCTCGTACAGGTATTTTTATGGTAAGCAACCAACAATATTACAGTTACGCTAGTTCCCAACCGCCAGGTTCACTTTCCGACATATCCTTCTTGAGTTTAAGAGGTGGTCCACTCTTGCAGAATGTGTTCATGGACAAACAAACACTGGATTCTTTTTGGACTGAATTATTGGCAAGGTTCTGGTTCGACTACGAAAGACGTTTTTTCCCCGTTAACACGATTGCTCTCGTGGTTGGTCGAATTGCATATATTTTTGGTGCTGTTGTAACATTTTTTGGTGCCATCGCCACAATTAATTTTGTTTTACGAAAACCATATGATATGGAAAAAGCGCTTTTGCTCTTCTTCTCGTTGGCATTCCTTGCTGTCCCAATTTTACAGACGCTTCGATTTCCTTATTACTCGTCTATGAAGGCAGTTTTTGTGTTACCTGGTTTCCCTGCGATACTATGCCTTGCTGGCCCCGGGATTGCTTTGGGGTTTCAGTTTCGTCCAATCCGAGTCTTTGCGGAGATCGCTTTTGCGGTTGCCTTAATATTTGGGGTTCTTCATGTTGCGGCTCTCGTGACCCTCAGTAGCGAAGCTTGGCTTCATGGTCTTTCTGGGCCTCTTTGGCCTCTCCCTGTGCTGCCCTGAATTGAGGCGATCTTCTGTGCCAGTCTTTCCAGACGCTCGCCGCATTCTTGGGCGCTCCGTTAGCTTTCCAAAGCCCCAAATGTTTGCTCCATCCAGAGACTCGACCGGAACAAGGCGGTAAAGATCCAGTGGCTATACTCTCGCTTTGCACTTCCCAATCTCCATCCATCGTTGAAGCCCATATCAAAGGGTTAACGGATACAGTACTAGCCACACTAAGAAGCCAGGCAACATAGGAAGCTTGTACATGCTCATCGTTTTCACCAGTTGGCCAACCTGTTTCGAAAATAGCCACTGGTGTTTCGGCGGGGATTACGGATGCAAAATAATCCATAGGTAAAAAGTCAGGATGGAGCACGGATTGGCATGGATAAACCGATAAGCCTAGTATGTCCAATAATGGGCCAAAAGCTATCACGATGGGAGATTCAACTAGAGAGTTTTTGTTTTCAATCATTTCTTTCATTGATTCTAGCTGGAAGGTGACCGAAACACGTGTAGAACGTGACTTTTCCTTAACGCTTCGATAAACCCTTTGGTACAAGCTTACGAAGTCACGAAATTCCTCTGGATTATTTTTGGCTAAAAAATCTACCTCAACACCCAAGAGAAGGAAGTCGGGTTGGTATTTGGCTGCTATGGCAGAAGCCTCATGGGTAAAAGAATCTCTAACTTTTGGGTCATCAAATGACCACGTATTTCCAGCCGTATCTCGAAGACCAATTCTATCTTCATCCATCCAATCAAATGCTATAGTTAGTGCATGTTCATTCTTTTGTGCGAGGTTACTCATCCAAGCTACCTTATCGAACGCTGAAGAGGTATGTGGTGACCAGGAAACTTGGACCAGAATATGCTCGCTGTTCTCCAGTGTGAGTCCAACTCCTAAACCGGCAAGGGTTTCAGGTGTCTCCTCACCAAATGGCGGCCAGAAAATTAATCCCATTTCAAAACTACGCGGACCTCCCGGAGCGGAGCGTTCAATTTGACTTGCAAAAAATGCCCAACCGCCAAGGACGAAAATTAGTATAGCAATGAACTCTAAGAGTTTCCGAGAAGAGAAACCGGCGAGCAAGCTTTTTATCATTTCTATAGCCTTCATATTCCTGGAAAATTAAATGCGTATTTCACACGTGCGAGTCATACTCATTCATAAGAGGTGACGCTAACAGCTGGAGCTAATAATGGTAAGTGGCGAAATCGTCAGAGATGCTGATTCATAAGAGGATGTGGAGAAATCCCACCCAACTTATCGTCGCAGCAAGTACAATTTTCCTTGATAAATATTCATGTCTAATTCAACTCAATATCCTTAAGGTTCTTTCCTCCCGCGTTCTTCCACGCAGTCAATCCATTCGTATTCCCACCGCGCACTACGCCGCCGGCAGTACTGGGACTGCCGAATTCATAGTCCTTGGTGAATATTAAACATCCTTGATCTCGGCTAAGCACTCCTTTGTCCAACAGCCTATCTCTAATACGTCTTATGATATCAGCTGATGGGCGGTGTTCTTCCACGGCCTGTGACCCCGCGAACACTACGAATCCGTTCGAGGTACGTGTGCCTGTCGCCATCAATTCCTTAACCGAACAATGAAGCAATCCTTTGTCTTGTGACGGACGTTCGACAACCTTATTGAAATGGGAAATTCCTAAAATCGGCAAGAGCGCGAATATTTTGTCAAGGAAAATATCCATTTCCGCGGTATCTGACTCCGGCAGTTTTGCACCGCTACTGGTCGAATTCATGACTATCGCAGCCCCAGCCTCGTTAGCCCGATTAATCAGCTTACCCTCCAAATAACGAATATGAGCTTTCGTAAGATTCCCGTCCTTTGAAATAAACGCTGTTATAGAACTCCAAAAGTCTCTATTGGTATGATTCTTTAATCGTTTTGAAACGTTCTCTGCTTCGCCGATATAAATAGTGCGATCACCAGAATCTTCGTCGACTCCAGTTAATAGATATATCCCGGGGTTAACGAGTTCATCCCGCTTAAGAAGATCGTTTATCTCGGTTCTGGGTGCCGCAATCGCTTTCCCCGTCCAGTTCGATAGCTCCGCAGTCCTTAAACCATTTGGATGACCATTTACTAAGAATATTTTTATCGTCGCTGATTCCAGCATGAACTGTGATTCCCGGTTCTCTGAGTGCTTCAATATTTTCGACAGTCGTTTAAGCTAACAGTTATTGACGGCAATTTCACTCGCCGTAACGAAATGAGCAAGTCAATCAATATCCCTCAACTTCTCTCTAACCCGCTGCGTCACCTCATGCTCCTCCCCGAGCGACTTAGCATAGATTCTCAAACTCCTCTGATAGTGCTCTCGTGCTTCCAGTAGAAAACCTTGTTTCTTCGCTACGTTCCCCAATCTTACGTACACGCTTCCGGTTGACGGATGTTCGCGTCCGAGAGTCTTTGTCATGATATCAAGTGCGTTGAAATAATGACTTTTCGCCATACCTAGCTTACTAAGCTGTTCGTACAGTGTCCCAACTCCGAGCCAGATATAAGCGATATCCGGGTGTAAATTTCCGCGTATACTTTTCAGTATCTCCATTGCTTTTTCATAGAGGGGCGCGGCTTCCTTAACTCGCAACATTGTACTGTATAGACCGGCCAAGGTGTGAAGGTTATGAGCGACAGGGATGCTATTCTCTCCATGTATTTGGGTATTCACCTTGATTACCCGTTTCAGCATGGCCTCCGCGTCGTCGTAAACGCCTAAGCTTTCATAAATGGTCGCCAAATTGTTCATTGTCCCGGCGGCCTCCTCCAAGTTCCCGTTTGCTTCGTGAAGTTGCAATGCATGCTCAACGTAAGGGAGGGCTAGGGTGTACATTCCTTGGGCGGTATATATAGTGCCAAGCGCAGTTTCGTTGATAGCAGCACGGTGGCTGTCGTAGCCAAATTCTTCTATGGCTTTATCTAACGCGATCTTCGCAAGCTTTGTGACTTTTTGATACTCACCGGCCTCGAATAAAGTTTTGATTTCAGTATTGCGGGCAGCCCATGCGTCAACGTCAGCGGTAGCGGAGGCGACGTTTAGAAGGGTGGTTATGGCAAGTATACAGAAGCGTGTAGGCATGTTATTCATCCGCTAAAACTTGATCGACAGCCGCAGCAATACCATCATATTTTGTTTCCAGTGGATTTAGTTTCAATAAACTTGAAAGCGCAAGCGTTGCTTGAGTACCCAACTTACTATTCAACGTTTCGGTTGCTAGAACGTAGAAGTCCCATTGGGCAACGTTAAGCGGGTCGATCGTGGACTTACTCTTGTGCGCTAGGACGCAGAATATGTAAACGTCTGAATTGCGCATACGGGTATCCGAATAGGTATTCTCTTTCGCATCCCAGCCTTTTGCCGGTTGTATCCCGAATTTAATAGGCGACAGTTTTTCTTGCTTCCAGCGCTGAACATATGCCGACGACTTAACTTCGACCTTGATTCCGTTCTTAGTTTCAATGTCATGTGAATCCCATTCTAGCCGCGTCCTATTGGTGCGATCCAACGCCGACGCGACAATATACTCGGCAAGTGTCCCTCGCAGGGCGTTGTCGACCAACTCAGACGCCGACCACTGCCAGAACGATAGCAGTCTAATCGGTAAGGGGTTGCCATCTCGGTGAAACGGTTCATCTCCCGATTTCCTTGTACTCTCAATCGCTTTCAAATCTCCCATAATCGCTTAAATTAACGCTAAAGAGCGACAAATTCACCCATCCCCCCGACCAAATGAAAATAGAATCGATATTCACACTGCTTGGCGTCGCTGTATTAGCGGTCGGCTGCTCGACTGTAAACGTATCTGAAGACCCGGCTTCCGTGCAGATGAACTACGAAAATCAGTTGTTTGCTGGCCACCCTGTCCAATACGACCTTTCCACTCGCGATCCCGACGCACTGATGTCAGCAGAGGAATTCCCGGCGTCGAATAAACCACCGTATTTTTAATATGAAACATTTATGCAAGATCCTCGTACTCTCGGCCTCACTTTTCATGCATCCAGCGTGGAGCGAGCATCATCCCCTTGATAAACGTATATCCGGTGAAGTAATTCGTGTCATTGATGGCGATACCATTGTTGTCCTCGATCAAGACCAACGACGGCATAAAATTCGTCTTGCAGAGATCGATACACCAGAAAAATCGCAGGCATTTGGGAATCAGGCTAAGAAAGCGTTATCTGAGAAAATATTCGGCAAGAATGTTGTAGTAGCTTACACTGACTACGATAGATACGATCGCATTTTGGGGAAGATACGATACGACGGTCGTTTGATTAACCATGAAATGGTCGAAGAAGGGTGGGCATGGCACTATCGAAAGTACTCTGATGATGAGGAACTTGCGGGCGCAGAGGATAACGCAAGGAAGTCTCTGTTAGGTCTATGGAATGGTAAGAACCCGATACCGCCGTGGGAATATAGACATAGTACTAGGGATAAGTCTGACTCGATATCAGAGGCGAATGAAAAGCGAGTTGAACCCGGATCACTCACACATTGGTTAAATACGGGTTCCGGTGTCAGGCATAATAAACGTTGTCGATGGTTCTCAAATACCAAACGGGGTAAGTTAGCCGGGCCGAATGGAGGCAGAGCTTGTGGGAATTGTGGGGGATAGAAGGTGTAAACGTGGACCGTCTTATTTAGATCAAAGGAGGCTTCTATTATGTATAAACTTTTGTGTTTTCTAATTGCTTCAGTAACGAGCGTCACCCTGTGTTTGGCTAACGATTGGAGTTCCTGTAGCTATGATTTAGATGATCTTAGCAGCGCCGCAGAAGACGCATCAGCCGCAGCAAGAAGGGCTGACTGGTCGAAACAAGAATTTGAGGAAAAGAAAAGAGCTTTACAGAATTGTATTAATTTCCCAGATGTCTATGATCTAATGGACGATGGATGTCAGATGGCTCGGTGGAATTATGACTCCGCTAAAAGTAGTTATCAAACCGACCTATTTAGCCTACAAAGTGAATTGTCTACGGTTGAGACTCATATTAGATCAATCGAATGGCCCTGTGGAGTTTCTTTCACGCAACGAAGACCTCCGGTAGCTGTTAAACAACAAACGCCTCCGGTAGCTGTTAAATCAAAAACTAAGAAAGCAATAGATTGCTCAATTTATCGTATGTTCATTGGGCAACTCTCTACGACGGCTATACTTGAGCTTTGCAACAGCGATTTTCCGGAAGACGAATGTATAAAATGCTTGGGACTAGAATGAGTGCGGGGTGCTGGATCCTATAGCCCCCAAAGTACTATCAAAGATACCGATCTACCGTTTTTGACTACATGGGTAAGGCACCACCAATTCGGATGAAGCATGTGGGGTTACTGCGTTGGACTCTACTATGGAAAGAATAGCTGAATAACAGAGGTTAGGATGCCGATGAGTGATGATCGGAAAGTATCCATAGATGAACTCGTGATCTCAAATATGTACGAGCAAGAGGCTCTCGTTCGTCTACTAGCCAAGAAAGGCATCATTGCGAAAGAGGAGTTGCTAACCAAGATTAGGGAGATCCAACTAGAACAGGCGGATAAGAGGCGGGAGAACTGACTATGCAACACAATGACCCACGAGTTAGGGACCAATCGTATGAACATTGAACTATCTGCCGACGAGATCGAATCAATTAGGAATACAGTCACCAAGAATCAGTTTCGTGATCGGGACTCTCGATATAAACAGGTCTGGTTACAGAATGGGCCACTTAATCGAATCAGGATCTACATTAACGAATCAAAGCCTATCGGCGATGTATTCGGTTGGGTGTGCTCTCAGCGTTTAGGCCCCGTCGTCTGCAATTATCGATTAGCCGCGACAGCGACCGCAGATTTCGTTGGTTTCGAGGACGTGTATCAAGATTTGGATTGGAGGTAAGTTCGGAAACGTTTTAGGAAACGATCAACCACGCACCAATTCACACCGGGCGGCTACGACTCCAAATTACGGGTTGTAATCGCCTTTTCGTTTTAAAGAACGGACAGCCACCTCTCCCCCTCAATCGACTATTGATGCCACCTAATTGCCGAAAGCGGCATGCCGTCGCTTATAACGCTTACTTCTCCTATTCATGGTTGCCTTATGCGATATCTTACAGCGATGTAATTATCCAGCAATCAATCAACAGTGAGGTGTAATCATGAAACCACCAACGAAAAAATCCGGCTCTACTCCATCAGTTTCCATGCGTATTCTAAAACTCCCCTATCGACAGGCGAGACGGGAGTGGCTGGATATTTTCGAGCGGCAGTACCTCCGGCACATCATGCTAAAACATGACAATTGCATTGAGGAGGCTGCTCGCTACTGCGAGATGTCACGGAATACGATCTACAGGATGATGCGAGATATGGATTAACTGGGGCGTTTATTCTACGTACCCCATACCTGAACCCGAAAAACCGGATAAGAACCAAAGTTCTCAGGAATCCCCTTGGTGTGCATGCAAATACGGGATAAAAAGAAGTTTAATGAGCACCATCTCTTTTCTATTCAAATCTAGGGCAAATCGAAGATATAGAACAGTGGCGCCGAGTTTTCCACAGACACCAAAATCGCCAAAATGAAGATGGCCACAACAATGATGCCGATAATCCACATGACTACGCGTGCGGCTTGCTTTGCCTCGCTCGGGCTGTTCACCTCGTGAATCTCAATAGTCTCTTGCCCCGTCTTTGGATCAATCTTCCGCACGGTTGTCTTCTTCGTACTTGATGAAAAAGCCAAGACAAGCACAAAGACAAATGCAAAGAAAATCAGAATCCATACTACCATGCGTGCTTCTCCTTTTCTGATGGATTTATTCGAGTAACAATAAATTAGACAGAAAGATTAACATCGAAATATTGCGAAACTGTATAATACGATAAATCAGACCGCCTGGAAATTTTCAAGCAAAAGGGAACCACAATTATCACCGAAAAGGGGACCACTGGTTGAAACGTAGGCCTGAGGGGGTCCCGGACGATTGCGGAGCAATCGGCTGGGCCGAAAGGCCGGGCATAACTGGAACCGGCTGG
>JAJFLP010000125.1 GCA_021772635.1 Verrucomicrobiota bacterium
GGCTAGCCTGAATAATTCATCAGTATTCTATTGCGAGCACCAATCTTTACCCAAATCAGCCAATAAGTTCGATTTTTCATCTCAACGTATTTCATTCTGTTGGACAGTAGAATCACCGTTCTTTCTCAAGAATTTCCCTGTTAACCTCGACCCGTGCGACCGACGCCATGATTTCGAGCAGAATAATCACGCGTTCTTTATTCGACGTGTCACGGTCGAAAATCGCGGTCATTCCCTGATACGGGCCGCATAATATTTCTACGCACTCGCCAGGACTGAATTCGGCGTCTTCAATCGTCAGTACATCATTCTCGCAGTGGCCCCGCACTTCGGCAATAACCGTTACCGGTACGCTGGTGGGGGTATCACCGAAGGTTACTATCTGAGATACGCCGCGGGTGGATCTGATCTTCGAGAGGTCCTCGAGGTAGGGTACGCGAACGAATAAATAACGTGAAAACATCGGCGCGGTAATCCACTGCAGTTTTCTCCGATACAATTTCTTCTGTCTGATATACGGGAGAAATGTTTCGAACCCCTGCCGGGTTAGGTGGATATCCGCGAATCGTTCCTCACGCGGCTTCGTGTGCACGCAGTACCAATACTCCTCATTTTGCGTTGGCCCGTCAATGTCGGGATCATTGCTGTCAGATTCGATCATGGCGAAGTTTCTGTAGGTAGCGATTAAAGAATTCCCGCGCCAACGGCGCAGCGGTTTTTCCACCCGATTCGCCGTCCTCGACGAGAACCGTCATTGCGTATTCTGGTGATTCGAAAGGACCGTAACAGATAAACCACGTGTTTTTTCGTTTCTTTTCGCCGTAACCGATCTCAGCGGTTCCGGTCTTTCCGGCGAGTTCGATCTCCTGGGTTATCGCGAGCGGCGCGGTGGCATGGTTTCCGTAAAGTACGTTGTGCATGGCCTGTTGGATTATCCGCAACGATTCTGGGGAAACCTCCAATTGACTTTTTATTTTCGGCTCCGTTTCTCTGATGATTCGCCCGTCTTCATCTTTCACTGCCTTAAGTATAAACGGCCGATATACCGTCCCGCCGTTTGCGATCGCGGCGGTGAATACGGTCGCCTGCAACGGACTCAAACTGATATGCCCTTGGCCAATCGAAATAAGTGCCGTATCGAATGCATTCCAGCGTTCCCGCTGTCTTTTCCATTTGCGTGCGCGTGTTGGGAAAACACCCTTTGCATTTCCGACTTGCAGCTCAAATCCCGTCTCCTGACCAAGTCCCGCCTGCCAAAGGAGCGGCTGTAATCGCTCCAATCCGACGCCAAGCGCTGCGGCAATAAAGTACGGGTTACACGATCCTTCAATCGCCTGAAGAACGTTGATTTCGCCATGTCCATAGCGATTCGAGCAGCGTATCTTCGTATCTCCAATCGTGTGATATCCAATACAATTATACAACGTGTCCTCATCTATGGCGCCGGCTTCCATCAATGCCAGGGCTACCAGCGGTTTAACGATCGACCCGGGAGAATATCCAGCTGAAATGGATCTGTTTAACAACGGGCGATCCGCCTTGTCCATCGCGAGCTCTGCGTATCTACTGCCGGAGAGGGCGTTAAGGTCGTATGTTGGTGATGATTCCATCGCGATTACCGCACCGGTTAAGCACGATACGACCACGATGGCGCCCTTCTTTCCGACTAACAATTGCCGGGCGATGGACTGTGCGCGACTGTCAAGGGTCAAAGTAAAATCATTGCCCGGTTCAGCTTCGAGCGCCCCCTCCAGTTCATTGTGAAAGAATCCCATGCTGTCTACTCTCACAAGCTTACATCCGCCCTGTCCCCTTATATCGCTGTCCCACAGTCGCTCGAGACCTGATCGACCAGCTAACTCAGGAAGGAAATAGGAGTATAAACTCCGGTCTTCCTCGTATTTTGGATCCTTATTCCCGACGAACCCGATAATGTGAGCACCGACTGGCCCAAGCGGGTAGGTTCTTTTAATTCCTATCGTGATTTCGAGTCCGGGAATCCCAGGGATACCTTCGCTTAATTTGGCATGCTCCGCGTCAGTCAGATCGGGAAAGGCCTTAAATGGCAGGGCCGGATAAATATATAAGTGCCTTTTAAGCTCCTTTTCTGTTATGCTGGTATCGCGGCCGATAGTTTTTGCTGTACGGTTTATTTGGTTAAGAATATAGGAGACGGTTTGCCGAACCGCATGCCTTCCGCCCTGACGCATTTCATGAACGTGAAAGTATCCGTCGTATTTCGGAATGTTATCTGTGAAGAGTTTCTCATCACAGCTGAAAATCCGCCCACGAATCGGCGCAATCCGTATCCGGCGAACACTCTGTTTCGAGATCGAATCGCGATGGACGTCGCCAACGCGTAATTGTTCATCCCAAAGTCGGGCGATAAACGATGCCGGCGCGATCATTATTAAGACGGCAACGACCGTGAGCCGCGGGGTCATGCCTTTGTAGATCTGATCAATGGTCATGAGCGCTTGCGTCAATTCGTCGTTTCGTTTGAAATAAGCTTAAGTCTATTCTCGCTGAGCAGAAATCAAGGAACGCGAGTAATAGTGGGAATCCCAGCGCGGAAATTATTGAGGTGACCCCGATAAACACGATGAAAGCGGATATATTCGGTATAAGCGTCTCTGAGTTGCTTAGACGCGGCATAACTATCGAATATGTTAGATACACGACGCCAATAAGGACGCCCGATATCGATTGCGGTGCGAGCGAGCGCCGGTAGCCCGCAAGGCGCCAGAATTGCGCATAAAAAACCAAGGGTACCAGCAGCGGCAGTGCGGTTGTAGATCTACCAAGAAAAATTTCGGTCGCCAGACATGCGCATGTCGCAACGGCTGCGCCAGTTAGAATATTGTAACACACGACAAGGTAAAAACATAAAAACAACACACCCGGGATAAATATACCTTGGTTGCAGCCGGTGATTTCAATCATCACACAGAGAAAAGCGACAATAAATATCCAGATAATCTTGATCATACGGGCTTCTTGAAAAGGTCTTATTTTCATGCTCGTCACGACCGTCTTACGTCGTGCGGACGCTCCTCCGTTCTACTGGAGCGAAGGTCGCAAATAGGCTTTCACAGGAGCCCACCAGTGGGTTTCCTCTTTAACTCACATTCTACAATTCGAAACGGGCTCATCCATAGTTTTCTTGGTCAAATTCCGAAATAAATAAAATCGAAAATCCACGAAGTTTCGTAGGAGCGTCGACCGAGCCGGTGACGCTGACTCTGTTAATATAAAAGGAAACTTTAGATACGACACGCTAAAGCGCGAACTCCAACAGCGATCACTGCAA
>JAJFLP010000126.1 GCA_021772635.1 Verrucomicrobiota bacterium
CTAGCCTGAATAATTCACCAGTATTCTGCTACGAGCCCTAATCTCTGCTCAAATAAACCGATTGGCTTGGCTTCACATCTTAGTGAATGAAAATTCACTTTCACCGTGGCGCCTTCTCCAATCATCTTATTATGAACGAGTTAAGTTCTCTCGCGACGAATCGCGTGAATGAATCAGGCTAGAAGGTATCGCCCCAAGAACATCATAACCGAAGCAAACTTCCGGGAATTAACCCCAAAGAGACTAGAAAAAGGAGTCCACATTATGAAAAAGGATTGTATCACCAGAAATATTTTACTAATTGCGATTACTTCCTTTTGCTGCGAATTCGCCTTCGCGCAATTGGACACACCGCGACCGAGTCCGCTCGGAAGCGTGAATCAGAAGGTTGGACTAAACGAATTAACCATCGAATATTCGAGGCCGGGCGTAAAAGACAGGGTGATCTTCGGGGAGCTGGTTCCGTACGGGGAACTTTGGAGAACGGGGGCGAATGCCGCTACAAAAATCACCCTGGCAGAAGACGCAAAATTAGGTGGGAAAGAAATTCCTGCAGGAGTCTATTCGCTGTTTACCATTCCCGGGAAGAGTAAGTGGACCATCATCATCAATAAAGACCCTAATGCTTCTAAGAGAGATTACGACGAGTCCAAGGATCAAGCAAGGTTTACCGTTAAACCTGAAAAGGTCACTGAAAAAGTGGAAACCTTTACGATAAACATCGAGCACATAAGATTGGATTCCGCCTACATTCAATTGGTTTGGGAACATACCAAAGTGAGTTTCAAGATCGAGACTCCGGTAGACGAACAGATTATGGCGCAGATTGAGAGCGCTATGAAAGGAGTCAGCCCGGAGACTTACTACCAGGCTGCCGTTTACTACTACGATACAGACAAAGATTTAGACCAGGCCCTGATTTGGATGAACAATGCTCTTGAGGGGAAACAAACGTTCTGGATGCTCCACTCAAAAGCGAAGCTTCAAGCGAAGATGGGAGATTACAAAGGGGCGATAATAACGGCCGGAAAATCCAAAGAATCAGCCATTCTGGCAGGCTCAAGTCATTACATTGCCCTGAATGAAAAGGCAATCGCCGAATGGCAAAGAAAATGAAAGCCTAAATTAACGGTCTTCCTGCAACCAGACGTCGGGGAATGAAATGCATTGGTGCGATGCACTGAAACCGGAACACGTTTTTGACTTGTGACCTGTTATACTGCCTGCAGTATAACTCCACCAGAAGTCAAACCACTGGGAACACGATCACCAGCCCATCCTTTGTCATGTAGGAATAGACCCATCTTGTTGGCGAGGCGGAGTTGCGCCGCGCAATAATTGAAAGAAGCACCCGAAGAATATTACCAGAATACATCCTATTAGATTGAGCCAGAGGTACTCAATCTGTAAGATCTCCTTTCTGTCCAGGATGTAAATGCAGATAACAGCAGCCTCGGCAAGCAACGCTCCAGTAAACACTGCGGTCGCCCTGATGAACTTAACGAAAAACGCGGCGATGAAAACACCTAGAATTGTACCGTAAAATAATGAGCCCAAAATATTAACGGCTTGAATAAGGTTTTCGAACAGTGACGCCAACATGGCAAACAGGATTGCAACAGCGCCGAAGAAAATCGTAAACACCTTCGACACCCAGAGATAATGTCCTTCCGGAGCTTTCCGCTTAAAATTCCTTTTATAGATATCGACGGTAGACGTCGATGCCAGAGCGTTTAATTCTGCCGACGTGGATGACATGGCCGCCGATAGGATCACCGCCAGGAGCAGGCCCACGATTCCTTTTGGAAGAAAATTCATTACGAAGCTAATAAAAATATAGTCTGTGTCTTTTACATCTGTATCGGGCGCAATCGAATGAATTAGTAATTTCGCCTGCTGACGAACCTTTCCTCCCTCTTCGATTTTGTTCTGAATAACTTTTTGAGATTCAGTGGTCGCTGAGTTATCCTCCACACGAATCGAAGCGAGTAAGTTTCCTATCTCCTTTTTCTTCTCCAGCGATATTGCATCATACCGGGCTTCGAGACGGACGAGTTCCTCGGCTTTGCCGGAGTTCCGGACTTTCTCAAGTGCGGCCTGATTAAAATTCACGGGTTCCGTGTTGAATTGATAAAACACGAATACCAGTACGCCGGTCAGAAGGATGAAAAACTGCATCGGAATCTTTGCCAACCCGTTAAACATCAATCCCAACCTGCTTTCTTTTATGGATTGACCGGAAAGGTAACGTTGAACTTGGGATTGGTCCGTTCCGAAATAGGACAATTGCAGAAATAACCCTCCTATTAATCCCGACCAAATGTTATAGCGGCTACTCAAGTCGAACTTCAGATCGATGATATTCATCTTCCCCATCTTCCCGGCAATTTGAATCGTTTCTGTAAACGATGCGTACTCAGACAGCCGCCACAGCAAGATTCCGAAAGCGATGATCATACCCACGAAGATGACTGTCATTTGTTGCTTGTGAGTTTGATTGACGGCGTTCGTGCCGCCGGACACCGTATATATTACGACAGATACACCGATAAAGACCACGGTAAAGTCCAGTGTCCAGCCAAGGATCTGGGACAGGATTATTGCTGGTGCGTAGATGGTTATCCCAGTTGCCAGCCCTCTTTGAAGAAGGAATAAAAGCGCGGTAAGGACCCTGGTCTTCCGGTCAAAGCGAGATTCGAGAAACTCGTACGCGGTGTACACCTTGAGCTTGTAATACAGAGGGATGAACACCACCGAAATAATGATCATCGCTATGGGTAATCCCATATAAAACTGGAGAAATCGCATCCCATCGACGTAAGCTTGTCCAGGCGTAGACAGAAACGTAATAGCACTCGCCTGAGTCGCCATGACCGATAATCCAATCGTCCACCACCGGGAAGAATTATCACCTAACAGGTAACCGCGAATATCTCGACTTCCACGCGTTTTCCATGCGCCGTATCCGACGATAAAAAACAAGGTTCCCAGCATCACAAACCAGTCAATAAAACTCATTTTAACATCTCAGTCAAAATGGAGTAAGCGACTATCTGAAGGAGCAGGAATCCGATTACCAGCCAATAGACCCCTTTCCAGGACTTGAAGACTGGCGGTGGGTCTATAGCCTTGAGTGACCTCGAGGGAAGCCCGGGAGGTATTGAATCCTTTATTGAACTCGATGCGCGGCAACCCGCGGGGCATGAAGACCCGCTGGGGGGATTCAAATCGTTCGTAATTGTCGGTTTCTTTTCAGTTCTCATGTGCGAGAATGTTTGCAAGGAGTCGGAAAGATCCTGGAACGCCAGCCGGTAGTTGTCGAAAGAAAGAGATTCCAGTATAAACAAAGACGCCCTCACCATATTCGGTTACCAGCAAACTCCCCTTAACTGGATCTTCGTCCGGATCGTGACAGGAAAACAACGGCACGTACCTGTCATCCCATTCGCTCGCGAAATAAAGCCCTCTTTCTTGGACCCAGTTACTAAAATCATCCTCTGTCAACTTGTTAGGTTTGTTGAAAATGGAATGGCCCGGATCGATCATTTCCATTCTAGCGGTTTCCACCGTTACCCGGTCTTTTCCAATCTTGAACGGATAAGGCCCTATTTCATCTGTAAGCAGACCGCGTGTGGTCTGGTATTGGACAATCAAGTTGCCACCTTTCTTGACATACTCCATTAGTTTTTTATGCCGATGGACCAGCCATTCTTCAGTATTATATGCCCGGATGCCAATCATAATTGCGTCGAAATCAGCCAACTCCATTTCAACGATTTTGTCCTCGTTTAAGAACTCAATCCGGTACCCTATCTGCTGCAGGTTTTCGGCGACCTCATCCCCGGGCCCCTGAACATAACCAATCAGGCCGCCACTCGTCCGTATGTCAAGCTTAACCACCCGTGTCAATGCTTCAGGCCAAAGGTTTTGGATAGGAATGTGATCGTAGGCAATTTCTACGGCGCTTTTGTTGGAATTCCCTTTTGACGACCTAAACACCAGTGTCAGGTCAAACTGGGTCGCTCCCTTACTTGGGAATAAGTCGAACGATACATAGCGCTCCTCTCCTTTACTCGTCATGGCTACCTCCATTATTTCTGGCTCTGACGACCATTCCGGCGGTAAATTCAGGATCAATTCTCCTGAAACATTGTCCTCCCACGCCTTAACCTGAAACGTCACTTCGCGAGGTTTCATGTCAGTCAGGATCACTACTTTCTGTTTCGGTGTGACCGTTACTGCCGGAGCGACAATAAGGGGTCTGTACAATTCGCCTCTGACCCGATCCGTCCATTTATATTGGATCGGTATATCATAGTCGAAATCAACGCCGTTTATTCGCAATTCGAACATTGCATACAGATCTGCCGGAGCCTCGGATAACCCGATCGAAGATGGATCTTCCACATGATACATGCCGAGTCCCTTTGGTTTCCTGATTAACCAATAGGGTTGAGTTATGGGTGTGCTTGCAGGAACGGTTAAAGTAATTTTCTTCACATGAGGGTTATTAAAAAGAAGTGTGTTGTCAGCCGCAGCGTTGTCGCTTGCAGCTAAGGGAACTGGCGTTTTTTCGTCAATAATTGAAAAACCAAGATCCGTCCATTCGATTTTGACGTCCGAACGATTGATTGCGGTCGCGGTCAAATGAACGTCCGAATTGGGAGTCGCCGAAAAATCATCCGCGACCACTTCCAGGAATAAGCCGGTGAGAGCTGCGATAACACGTTGTAATTCCTTTCGTTTCTTGGTGGACCAAAAATCGTTGTGCGCCTTCAGTAATGTCGAGGCTTCCAAGAGTTCAGGTAATACCGCCGCTGGTTCATGAGCATCAAAGTCGCGATAAGCCCTACTTATCAGTTCTTTGACTTTATTCCGGCCCTCTATTCTGTTCCAGGAACGATCGATTCCTTCGAAGATGTCCGTTGCGGCGACGTCCCCTTTGACATGTTCCAAGTACTCAATTTGCGTGCCGCGTGACTTCGCTGCGCCGAACCCCTGACTTTTATGTTGACTCCTACTCTCAGCGGCAATTTCTGTGCAGGAGATGCCCAACTCCGGCAGATAGGCCCCGACATCAATTTGAATCTTATCGGTGACATCCAATTCCGTTCCGGTTCTTTTGTAGAACCAGCTTGACGTATTCCAGTACAGTCGCTTCGGTTGCCAAACGTCAACCAATTCAAGTTGATTAGGAAAAGCCGTCGGGTCCCCGGCCAGATCAAAAGCCTTTTCAGCGAGATAAGCGGAAGCCGTATGGTGGCCATGAGTGGGGTAATTGTACTTCAATGGAGGGAATCTCGTTACGATTACGTCCGGTTTGATTTTTCTGATCATGAAGACGACATCAGCGAGTATATCTTCTTCATCCCACATGGTTAAGGTTTCAGTCGATGTTTTGGAATATCCGAAATCATTGGCTCTGGTAAAAAACTGCTGAGCGCCATCAAGTCGCCTTGCGGCCAACAACTCCTGAGTGCGGATGACGCCAAGCAAGGAACCTTTATCCGTTCCCACAAGATTTTGGCCGCCGTCGCCGCGAGTCAGGGATAGGTAGGCAACGTCCAGATTTTCTTTTTTCGCAAAGTACGTTATCAACTTCGTATTTTCGTCGTCGGGATGTGCCGCAAGGTATAAGACAGTTCCGAGTACATTCAGCTTCTTAAGCATTAAACGAATTTCGGAACTGGAATAAGCGCGAGGAGGTTGGGCAAATACGCCATTGGAAGCGAAAATAAACGCGATAAAATAAAGAGAAACGAAACAGAACTGATTCACCATTTTCATTTGTATGATCCTAATTTTTGTTCAGTAGTGCTTATTCCAAAACTCTTTTCACCGCCGCAAGAAGGGAGTTTTGCAAGAGGCTCATTTCTTTAATTTTTCTCATTTTCCCCACGCTAAGTTGAAGTTTTTGGAGTTGGATTGCGGGAAAACAGAATGGTGAAGGAATAATGAGGTCAATCGCGTTGTTTTACAATTGATCACCATTTTTCTTTGAAAGGCTACTGTGCGTGCAGGATAACTAAAAAGCACACACCGAGGCCGATTAGTAAAAGCCGCATTTGTTCTACACCCGTCCAGATTACGGCGCGGATTTCCCCCCCACATTGGTATATGCAGTCGTGTTTAGCCCAATCATAGCGAGTGGAAGTCCGAAATAGAACTGGATAAATCGGAAGCCGTCGTTGTAAACTTTTCCTTTGGTTCCTGCCAATGTGATAGTCCTCGTTTGTGTGGACATCACAGAGAAACCAACGGCTCACCAGGGAAGGCTGCGATCGGCAAGAAAAAACCTTCTAATCCTTCTTTTCTATGGTTGGTCTGGATGCCTGTGTACGTGATTTAGAAGAGATATTAAAATACGATTCTCCAGTCAATCCAACGCATACCTGATAACGGACAGTTTCATAAAACTTAGGGGATCTTCGCTCGATCGTGTAAAGTTTTGGAAATCAGTTGCCAGGCGACTCAGAAATGGCCGCGAACGCGCGATCATGCTGAGCCGGATCCCGACATAGCAGCGCAAGGTCAGATCCCGCGGAAATCGATCGTTGGACGGCGTCTTCGATCGTGAAGTTTTCGAGGATTGCCCCCATCTCCATATCGTCGGTAAGAATAAGCCCGCTGAATCCAAGTTTCTTCCGTAGAACATTGGTAATGATCGATCGGGACAAAGTTGCAGGAGCCTCTGGATCCAAGGCGGGGTAATTGGCGTGACTTATCATTATCGCGTCAACACCGGCGTTGATCGCTGCACGAAAGGGTATCCACTCGGTTTCCAGGTCCTGCAGCGTCAGTGGAACCACGGTATCAAGGACATGGGTATCCTGGACTGCACTGCCGAGGCCCGGGAAGTGTTTGGCCGTGCACTTTATCCCCGCATCGTGCATGCCTTCAATAAAGGCTACCGCCATTTCTGCTACGACCTCAGCGTCGTCACTGTAGCACCGATCTGATAAAATCGAATGGGTGTCGGCCTTTGCGATATCCGTCACTGGCGCGAAGTTCATATTAACTCCCCAGTCTCGCAATGCTTTTCCGGCTTGAAGACTTAATTTACGGACACTGCCACGATCCCCTTCGGTCCCAAGGGTTCTTGCCGACGGCAGCAGCGGTAACCCTTCCGGAAATCGAACCGTTCGTCCACCTTCATGATCGATGGCTATTATCCTATCGCCGCCGAGCAGTTCCTTTACCGAAATAATTAATGCCTTTATTTGCGGGACACTATCGCAATTGCGCGCGAACAATACGATGCCGGCCGGATTAATTCGTTGCAGGCGAGCTTCGTCGTCCGGAGACAGGACCAGGCCTGGGAGGCCGAGAAGGAAGGGAGTGCTCATGTTATTCTATACCGCATGCGGTACAATTTTTGGTCCGTATGGACGGACTCCGCTCATGCGGTTTATTATACCTTGGTATCGACCTTCTCGATAACGCTATCGAGCAATTCTTTCGTCCATGCGGCAATGAAACGGTACCGCAGTTTTGACTGAGGATTTTCGAGCAAAGGTTTGAGTAGTGCGTTGAAGTCAAACCCCGGCCATTTCGATGCCGGAGGAACATCTTCATCTACGCCAGCGACGACGCCGACGATATGTGCGCCGGACAGATGTGCGCCAATCAAATACAGGACTTCATAAAGTGGCTGCCCCACGAACGGGTCTGCAATTACCTCAATTCGATTGTCGATGCTGTCACAGAATATCAGTGAAGCAAGCGGTCCAATGATGTTGATGTCGCTGAACTTGCACTCGTTGAGGGCAGATTTTGCCAAGGCAACGCGCCGCGGTGCTTTGCAACATGGAATCGCCATGATTGCGCCTTTGATCTCCGTCGTATTCCCAACTCGGGCGATATTGGGCTTCCCGTCAAGATCAGTTTGTTGGGTGATCTGGCCGGTGTTGATATCCGCGTAGAACAATCGCACACCTTCACGCGTAATCGTCCAAACCGCGTCTGTCTGGAAATCTACTACGCAACCAAACTCAATTTCGTACTCTCGGTTTTCAGGCGTTGATGAGGCGGTTTCTCCGGCGATCCATGCAGCGTTATTAATGCAACGGGGATATCCCCAGTCCCATGGGTCGGAATTATCAACAGGGTCCGTTCCCGCCACCTTGAAAGGTGCAGTCCCGTGTTCTACCCATTTCTTGAATTCTTCGTCGAACCCTTTGATACCACTTACATGTCCCGGGCCGATTATTTCTTCGCGGAATACTTTGATCAGTCCGTGACCACCGACGTAGTCGTACACAAATGACGTGTCATTGAGATTTTTATCGTCGATTTTTGCTCCAAGCTCTCTGCGAAGCTTACTTTGATTACGTTGATACGGGTCGAAAAAATCCCGCACTGCAATCCCATTCAGGGCGAAAGCCTGGTGTACCGGATCTTTACTGATTATTGAAAGATCATATTTTGCTTTCGTTTCCTCTATCTTCTTTTCGATTTCTCCGGTCCAATGTCCCAATACTTCGTCGTGCGTCTTCATTATTACCCCTATCGCTATGGTGTTGTGAGTGGTCTCGCTGAAATTGCGGTTTGGTATTGCCGAATAAGATGATTCCCGGGGAAGCGGCGTGTCTGCGCGGCGAGTTGTCCGCGGGGGAGCCGGTCACTCAGGACTAAAAATTTGTAATGTAGTGTGCCCGTTGTTAGGCGTCTATTAGTATTCTAGAAAAAAACAATAATATCGAAAGATATGGATCTCAGTTGACCGCGCTGACTATTGTCGCGATAATTCTCTCCTAATTTATCTATGAATTAGGTTAAGCAGACAACTCGTGCGGCGGGGGAGAGTCACTGGGAATACGAATTCGATCCACGAGCGCCCGTATTTCGGCCGATGGCTCGGGCGTAAGAGAGGAGACGAGCAGTGATATGACGAAGTTAAGAATCATCCCAAGCGTACCAATCCCTTCAGGAGAAATTCCGAACCACCAATGTTCTACCGTGTTAAGTTCCGGGTGTAGAAACTTAAAGTACACGATATACCCAGCGGTGGAGGTTATACCGAAGATCATACCGGTTATTGCACCGTATTTATTCATGCGCTTCGAGAATACGCCAAGTATTATAGCAGGAAAAAAGGAGGCGGCCGCAAGTCCAAAGGCGAATGCGACGACTTGGGCCACAAATCCTGGTGGATTAATCCCGAAGTAACCGGCAACGCACACTGCGATACCTGCCGTTACCCGAGCGGTAGTTAATTCGGCGTGTTCGCTGATATCCGGACGAATACACTTTTTTAGTAGATCATGAGCGATTGAAGTGGATATGACTAACAGCAGTCCCGCCGCCGTGGACAGGGCTGCGGCGAGACCGCCGGCTGCAACGAGGCCGACAACCCAATTTGGTAGTCTCGCGATTTCCGGATTAGCCAGGACCATAATATCACGGTCGATCGTCAACTCATTCTGGATCGGCGAGTTCGGGCCGACATATTGTATGTGACCGTCACCATTTTTATCATCGAACGTAATCAACCCGGTGCTTTCCCAGTTCTTAAACCAGATCGGCGCTTCCTCATATCGCGTTTCGGGAATGGTTGTTAAGAGATTGGTTCGAACGAAAGCTGCCACTGCAGGGGCTGTCGTATAGAGGAGGGCGATAAAAACCAGTGCCCATCCCGCAGAAATCCGGGCCGCTGCAACTTTAGGAACGGTATAAAACCGAACGATCACGTGGGGTAGGCCGGCAGTCCCGACCATCAAAGCAGCCGTAATACAGAACGTATTCAATGTTTCTTTACTCCCCGCGGTGTACGCTTGGAATCCGAGGTCAGTGCTGAGGGAATCTAGTTTATCCAGTAAAAACGTACCTGAACCATCGGCTAATTGCCCGCCGAATCCCAGTTGTGGAAAAGCGTTACCCGTCATCATCAATGATATAAAAATCGCCGGGACAAGATATGCAAAGATGAGGACGCAGTACTGTGCGACCTGGGTATAGGTTATGCCCTTCATCCCTCCGAGAACCGCGTAAAAGAACACGATGCCCATGCCGACAATGACTCCGGTATTTATATCTACATCAAGGAATCGGGAGAATACGATTCCAACACCTCGCATTTGGCCCGCGACGTAGGTAAACGATATGAATATCGCGCACACCACAGCTACAACTCTGGCTGTTTTGGAGTAATAACGTTCGCCAATAAAGTCGGGAACCGTGTATTTACCGAATTTTCGTAAATATGGTGCAATTAATAATGCTAACAAAACGTAGCCACCGGTCCACCCCATTAGATAGACTGACCCGTCTCTCCCCATAAAAGAGATCAGGCCCGCCATTGAAATGAACGACGCCGCGCTCATCCAATCAGCGGCGGTTGCCATTCCGTTTAACACGGGAGGTACCTGCCCGCCGGCAATATAGAACTCGCTGGTAGACCCTGCGCGTGCCCATATGGCCACGCCAATATATAGCGCGAAAGACAACCCGATCATTACAAATGTCCATGCTCTGACGTCCATTTAATGGTCATCCTCGTCAACGTTATAAGTTTTGTCTAATCGGTTCATGAGATAGACGTAGACGAAGATTATCACGACAAAAACGTAGATCGCTCCTTGTTGTGCAAACCAGAATCCGACTTTGAACCCTGCTATTCTAATAGTGTCCAGGTAATCAACGAACAACACTCCACACCCGAAGGACACCGTAAACCAGACCCCTAGAAGAATTCCCAGGTAAAGGAGATTCTTTCGCCAGTATTGTTCGTGATTGTTTCTTTTTTCGCTCATCATTAGACCATAATTGCTTAAATCGCTCTCGCCTCTATACGCCACGCCAGACATTGCGCATATGACTTTAAGCCGCAAAATTAGCATCTACGAAATGGATTGCAAAGGGAGCTTCCTAACGACAGTCCTTGATCTGACAAGTAGCAGATTATCGGATAATGAAACAGTTATCCAGGTTTTACGGGAGCGCGAAACGGGAGGTTCTTCGAATTCTAGAATGCAGAGATGCGGCGATAGTATACTGATCGTCTTCGGGTTTTCTAACCGGCCATAGCCACAAGCCGAAGGCGGCAGCCATTCGGGTCCGCACGAGCGGACTCGCGCTTATGCGGAGCGACGGTTGTTCGAAATATCCTTCGGAGTCTATTGCGCAACCATCTTGAAGTCGTCTCTCCGCATTCTCAGAGTCCGCTTATGCGGACCGCACGAGGGGAGTCCTTCTATACGGACCGAAAATTGTAGCGCTTACGGTATATTAATCTAAAATGGAAAGCTTGCCGGTGCAAAATCCGCGCCTGGATAATGCCATCGCGATGCTAAGTTGAGATCTACTGGAATTTGCTGATGACGGGGACGTTGCAGTCACTTTTTAGCACAAAACTCGATTTTTCTGTAATTCGGGGTTATTCGCGCTCAGAATTAGAGACATATTAAAGTTGGTTAAATCAAGCCGGCATAGATCAGGCTAGTTGTAAAAGACAGTCTGTCGGGCATTTGATTTCAATGCGGGATGTATGAGACGGCTGTGTTTAGAGAAGAAACTTACAACTTTCGGGGGTGAACTATGGACGTGCCTAG
The DNA here is from genome assembly GCA_021772635.1 of Verrucomicrobiota bacterium. Classification (GTDB taxonomy): domain Bacteria; phylum Verrucomicrobiota; class Lentisphaeria; order JABSQK01; family JAJFLO01; genus JAJFLP01. The sequence continues at coordinate 11,550 of JAJFLP010000126.1, forward strand.
TGATATTGTCACCGACTATGAAGGCGGAAACAAGAAGTTTCCTCCGCCGATTGCTATTCGAGCACTTTCCGACCTGCACTATAAGTTAGGAGAGACATATTTTCTCGCGGATCAAGAATCAGTTGTGATGTACGCAGCGAGCCTGGGTGAGGAAAAAGAGCGAATCGAGTTGGATTATAAGGTGATTTCTAAACTGGCTGCAAGAAACGCGAGCCCCTATATTTTTCTACATATGTCGACTGGTGCCGAACGCTATAAAATTAAGTTTGCCCAATACGATTTACACAAGGTAAAGGAATTCGTCGAACTATGGAAGGAAAACACCGGGGCAGAGGAGGCATCCCCTTCTGCGGAGCTTAAGGTAGATACTGGCAGCACATTGATATTCGATGGTCGGGATATTGACCGTCAATTTCAAAGCGATCTTATTCCGAGCTTATCGACGATGGTTGGTTTAAGCGCGGCACTGCATGCCATGATTTACATTGATGGAGAAGCAGTATCAGAGGAACTTAAGCAATTTCAGTTGATCGTCAACGACGCGGAACTAGACGGACAGGGCCTTACTTACCTGCGCGAAAAGGGGGCGATACAGTTGATTGACGAACTGGCCACTTTCTACAACGCCGACCAAAAACGTTGCCTACTGGCCAATATGATTGAGATTGCTTTGGTAGACCGTTCCCTAAAACCGGAAGAAGAGAAGTTTATACAATACATCTGTACCGCATTTGAGATCGGCCAGGCGGAATTCGATTCGATCTACGGCATACTGCTGATGAAGAACAATCTGTCTGTATTCTAGTGCCTGAGATCGATTAATCGCCAGGGAAAACTACCCCTCGTCGTTTTTCATCTCACTCGAACTTCCCACGCCTTGCCGGTTCACGCCTTCGGAGATAAAACAGACCTGTCTGATTTTTTTTTCGCACGCACTGCCTCGCAACGTTGTCACCAGATTGTATCAAAAATCGCCCGCTTGATTCGATCATGCTCCATGGTCGAAAACATTTCAGCTTGCATGATATCGACAGCCTTATTTTCCTCAGAGAGTTCCCGGTAACTGAGCGGGTTCCCCGATAGTACCTGCTCCCAATCGTCTTTGCCGTCACGTTCAATGCTCGAAATCAATGCGTAATGATGCGTAAAAGGCACGTAAGCATCCGCTCGGATACTCCCGGATTCCATGCTTAGTGACGTTGGCTCAGCGACGTTATAGAGTAGCGCATCGCAAACTGTAATCGATGGACATGATACGTTTATTAACACAGAATCCCTAATGTCCAGGCACCCCGTATTGACCCCGATCACCACGCTATTTACAATTTTTCCCTTATTAATCTTTGAATTAATCACTAACGAACAATTATCGGCTTCCACTGCCTCCCCGAGGTCGGCACCGATGATATTTGCCGTGATACCGAAGAATCGGCGCATTATAATGGCTTCATCCGTCTGCTGATTAATTTTAATAACGTTAGCCAAGTACCCTTGAACATGACCGAAATCCCACCAATAACAGTTGTTGCCGACATCGACCGCGCCGACTAGACGAGCTGACGGATTTCCACTTCGGAACCGGGCCTTAAATGCTGCCATGCGAATGTAATGATTTTTCGAGTCGCTTGGGCCAACTCCTTTCTGCCTCATTAGAGACAAGTACGTGTCCTCATCCAATGTGAGTGGCATCCAGAAATGTGGATCCGAATCGAGTTTTCCTTCCTTCGCCTCGAGTTCTTCATTAAACTCCTCGAGCAAGGCCGTCATAAGTTCATACGAGACGCTAAATGAGCCGAGACTGACTCCCACACCTTTCTCGACACTGAGAGTCCTTTTCTCTATAAGCGAATTTGCTGTATCATAGGTAATTTTCTCAACTTGCGTTGCGTCGCCGTTTGCGGCCACCGCTACCAGTCCATATTTCTCTAGTCCGCGCTCTTTCCACTCGATTGCCGAGGGCATTGGCGCAAGGCAGCATAGGATGTCGGCATGGTGAACCGGGCTATAGCCGACCGGCGTGGCCGGAATGAAAATCTGGTCACCCCAGAATACTGATATACGAGCAGTCCGACTAGCTGCATAAACAGAAGTTTGTCTTATGACAGCCTCAAGTATCGTTATCGGTTGAATGTTTCCGTCTATTTCGAGCATTCCCGGGAGCTTGACGCCAGACTTATTATTCGATTCACTTCCGGGTAGCGGTGCCAACCGCGTACCCTGCCCAGCGGTATGATAGATAGCAACCGAGGCGCCGTTTGAAATTTTCTCGCGAAGGTCTATGTCGAATACACGGTGGGCTTTCTCGACGGCGCGAGTGAAGGCGTAAAGTGTTCCAAGGGCGTTTCCAGCACCGCCCGTCCAGTCTTCGTGAACCGCGAGGATTATCGCGTTGTCCTTACTGATTTGACCGCGGGTCAATTCGAGTCGTTTTTGCCAATAGATTTCTTGATGAACCGTAGTTGTGGAGACGATAATCACGTCCATACCGGCACCGCTTAACGCGGAGCTCATCATGAGTTCTATGTTTTGGTGAATCACAGACATGGCAGACATTGCGTGTTATGAATAACTGAAGGCAGAGAATTATGAAATAAACTGCATGCAGTTGAAGTTTTGGACATCTTTAGTTTAATGTAGAAACCCGGGTCCTGTGGGCCCGGTCACCGGCAATTGGCTCCGCCTTAAGAATGCCTTGGAAATCGCGGTGGCGAAGCCATGAATCGGGCGTAAAGCCGGGGCCTATGGCTCCGGATAGTCCGATTCAAGCGATT
>JAJFLP010000127.1 GCA_021772635.1 Verrucomicrobiota bacterium
TCTCTGCTCAAATAAACCGATTGGCTTGGCTTCACATCTTAGTGAATGAAAATTCACTTTCACCGTGGCGCCTTCTCCAATCATCTTATTATGAACGAGTTAAGTTCTCTCGCGACGAATCGCGTGAATTAATCAGGCTAATCCGATTTCAGCACGTCAATTGAAATTGATTTTTCGTGAAGCTGTTTCAATAGGATTTCAGCATCCTTTGCCTCATTGAAATTTGATGAGAATTGGAGCGCGTGAGTAAGTTGATCTATGGCAGCGCCAGTCTGCCCCAATCCTACGAGCGCTTGGGCCAATAGATAATGAGTTGATGGAGCATTCGGAGCGATTTTAATGGAAAAATCGAACATTCTTTTAGCTTTGGCAAAAGCATTCGTGAGTAACAAAGTTCTGCCGTATAAGTTCAATACAGCCGCATTATTGGGCATTGCCTCTAATAGTCGTTCGGCAATAGAGCATGCCTCTTGTAAGCCCGCCTTAGTGTCAATCAGAATCACGGCTAGATTGTGAAGTGCGGTAGGATCATTAGGTGACAGGATCAATGCTTTTCGAAAATACCTGATTGCGCGGTCACTGTCAGAATAGTTTTTATATAGTTGGCCTAATCCGATTAAGGGAAAAGGTGAATCTGGATGCAGTTCTATTGCTTGATTAAAAAGTGACACTGCTTCGGCCTTGACCCCTAGTTTATCGTAGCATGCGGCTTGGCGCAGCAACATATTTAAGTCAGCGGGTTTAAGTGAGAGAATCGATTTGTTCACCGCGATCGCATCCTGGAAATTTTCCAATGCTATCAGAGAGTCGGATAGAGTGACCAACGCACCGTGGTGTTTAGGGTTCGATGTCAATACTTTTTCAGCATACTCAATTGCGGTTCGATATAATCGATGCCGGTACGAAATTCGGGCCAACAATGCGTTGCCCCTCAAATTATCTGAATCTTCTTTTACAATTTCTTTCGCCAATTCAGAACTTTCTTCTGTCCGGCCGGCCTGCTCCAATAATTCCGCCAACCGCAACCTGTGATCGGACGTCACGCCGTCCAGCGAGAGCAGGTCCTCGTATGTATCGATCGCCTTGTCCAGTTCGTTTGTGACATTGTACAACTCCGCGTATGCTGTTCGAACGGACACATGCGAATCATCTAAAGCCCGGACTTGATCGAGTTGCTTTCGGGCTTCGTCATATCGACCGGTAGAGCTCAAGAGATTTGCTAGCCCGACGTGTGCCAGAAGGGATTCACGGTCAACGGAAATTGCGCGGCGGTAGTATTTTTCAGCCTCTTCGTTTTCGGAAATTACGGAGTACAGATAAGCAACGGTTGCGAGTGACTCTGCACTCACAAGGGGGAGACTGCTGACTTTGTCCAGAATCCTTTTTAGAGAACCCTCATCGCTTATTCTACTGTAGTATACGCCGGCGATCAGGTATGCATTGATTGACTCGGGGTTCAACTCGATTGTCTTCTCGGCGTGATGCAGAACAAGCTCCCAGTTACCGGTATTCTGCCCTAACTCTGCCAATTTGAGATGCGCCTGCCACATGCCTGGTGCGATTTTAGTGGTGTACCTAAACGCATCGAGCGCCTCGAGGCGACGATCCAAATTATTTAGACACTCGCCTAGCTGAAAACTAGCGTCGGCGTGTTCGACATTTTGGCGCAGGGCGTTTCTGAATTCCAGTACTGCTTCGTCGTATTTCTGCTCGGATTTCAATTTTATCGCGAGTTCGAAGAAGTCGGCTGCCTTTGTTTTATCGAATGCAGATATGTGCGCCGCCGCCGTGTCCTCCTGAGCCGGATCTAAGGTCGTTAATATCGATTTAGCAAATTCCCTAATCTCCGCCTTCCGCTCGGCTGGAATATATGCTTTTAGTCCGACCCACGAGTAATATCCTGCCCCGGCCCAGAATCCAAAGAGAAACAACCCGACACCGCATACTTGATACCACGGTGAGTTCCAGCGGTTGAAAGCATTGTCCATTTCTCCAAGACAATGGCAGCCGTGCGGTTTGTGGCAGGATAAATCGGGGCAGAGCGCCTTAAAAACGAACCGGTTGCCGTACTTTCTGCCAGGTAGACACTGCCACATTCCGGTCTTGGTTTTCTCGGTGAAACACCCGTATGGCCAAAGCTCTCCAGGCTCCAAATCCAGTAAATCACGGAAATGAAAGCTGATGAGCCAGAGTAGTCCCTTGGTGAAATGGAAGGTTAACAGGAGGATATCGAAAGGGACGCGAATCAGTCGAAGGATTAGTGAGAGTATGCTGGTGATCAACTTCATTACAGAGAATTAAGGGAGCTTGGACCGACGCGGCCCGCTGAGCCTGTTCATACCAATGTCACTAAGTTTAGGATTTCTTGCCATGATTACGAGTATATAACGCTCTTACGAGCGCACTACAAACGGCTCTGATTCGAGTATGGTGTGTTCGTAGTAGCGTCGTCAGACGTTCAGAAATCCTTAACTTAGCGACATTGCTGCTAATACGAAAAGGAAACTTTAGATACGACACGCTAAAGCGCGAACTCCAACAGCGCTCTCTGCAACACGAATTCGCTGCTATGCCGGAGTGCCCGTTGGAGTTCGCACTTCCGTGTGCCAAAATGACCAAGTTTCAGAGGAGCGACCGTCCGGGTCGTACCGGCCCGGTTAATATAATAGGAAACTTGGGTTCCAGGTAGCCCTAATGTAGGAGGCTGCTCCCGCAGGCGATAACGACTATTTCGGAACGATACCGAAAAAAATAAGATCGCCTGCGGGAGCAGCCTCCTACATTAAAAACAGCCTCAAACCGGTTCAAGTTTCAGAGGAGTAGTATTTGAACAAGATAATCATAAAACCGTCGATCTGGCAGATCCTATTCTTTTCCCTTGGTTATTGGATATTCCTTGTTGGATATTGGGAATTTTTTACCATAATCCCTTGCTGAAATACCGATATATACAAATCGAAAATCGAAAATCCCGTAAGCCTCAGACCTTAAATTTACTCGTCCGCTCTTCGAAATCCGAGATTTGATCTTTGTGACTGTTAATTACTTTTCGCAGAGAGTACAGCTGTCGACTACTCAGGCGATTCTTTTGTTTGAACTGCGTTGCCAGCGAGGCGATGAATTCCTTCTCATCGAATTTTCGCCCTTTTGCAGATTCGGATGGTTCTTTCCATTTGCTGATCTCTGCGGCCAAACCGAGCAGGAGATTAATCTCGTCCGCATTCTTGTCCGGCTCGCCGGAGGTAACTTCGGCGGTAAGGTCGAATTCTTTACTCAAGGCTTCGAAGTTTCCGATCTCCGCACTGTATTTGATTATCAATTTCTTCAACGCCCGGACTTGTGCATCCGATAATTTTCGGCCATCGCGCGCTTGACCCGCGACTGATGTATAGAATTTTTTATCATCGTAAACGCGTTTCCCGCGCCCAACTGCGGTTTGCCAGTCCTTAACCGACTCGAGGCAATCGCAGAGCCGCAAATCATTCTCGTCGGGTTCATTCGAACCGTTGTTTCTGCTTTCAATTTTCTCCCGAATCTCAGCGAATTCCGACTCTAAATCGAATTTGGTCGCAAGGCTTTTCAGCCCGGGGATCTGGTCTTCATAGCGCACCGCCAAAATCAGGAGCGCTTTCCACTGTTTATTCGTGAGCTGCTTGCCAGATTCCACCTGCTCCTTCAGCGAAAGTAAGAACTCGCGATCGTCGTAGGTGCGTCTACCTTTCTTCTCCGGCGGCGCCCATTCGATCGAGTCCGGGAAGGCAGACATCAGCCCATTTACGACGTCGGATTCCGGGACTAGTGTTGAACGCATCACGGTGAGCCAAACGGAAAGCTTCTCGTAGAATGATCCCAACATTTCCTGCCAATCGAGATTCCCTTGTTCGATTGTATCTAACTCCGATTCCATCTTTGCAGTAAAGCTAACTTCGAATAATTCCGGAACATTCGAAACAAGATAATCACAGACAGTCCTTCCGAGTTCGGAAGGGATAAGTCTTCCTTTTTCTTTACCGACGTATTCTCGCTCCACTATGGTCCCAAGAATAGCAGCATAGGTAGAGGGACGGCCGATACCGTTGCTCTCCAATTCGCGCACCAACGTCGCTTCGGAGAATCTCGGAGGCGGTTCGGTAAATTTTTGTGTCTTCTCCAGATCCTTAAGGTCGCAATTCTCGCCTTCATCAAGTTTCGGGAGTTTAACTGCCTTCTCGCTCTTTTTCTCCGCTTCGACGTCGCTTAGGTCATATACTTTCTGGTACCCGGCAAAAACGGTCTCTGTGGTGGTCACGCGAAAGGTAAATTCGCTTTGGCACGTACCCGGTTTGTTTTTGATATCAACAGTGTGGTGTTTAAATCGTGCGGCAGCCATCTGGCTGGCAACGAATCGGTTCCAGATCAATCGATATAATCGCCCCTGGTTTTTTTCAAGAATTTTCTCCGCGTTGGCAGGGGTTAACGATATATCGGTAGGTCTGATCGCTTCGTGCGCTTCCTGAGCGCCCTTGTTGGACTTGTAAACATTCGGTTTTTCGGGGACATAGTCTTTACCAAACGTCGCCTCAATAACCTCGCAAGCCTGAGTCCGTGCAGTATCGGAAACATTAACAGAGTCAGTACGCATATAGGTAATCAGTCCGGTCGGCCCGGAGCCCGTATCAATACCCTCATACAGCTGTTGAGCGACAACCATGGTCTGCCGTGCGCTGAATCGGAGATTCGCGCTTGCAGCCTGTTGTAGTGTACTGGTGATAAATGGCGGACTCGGTCGCTTCGACTTGGCCGTGTCAGAAATCTTATTAACAGCATATTCCCCTTTTTCGGCGTCATCACACAATGCCATCGCTGTTTCTGCATTTTCTACGCGGTAAGCCTTCCCGTCAATGTGGTGAAGCTTTGTTGGGAACTCCTCTTTCGTGGCTGATTTAGCGAATAGTGCAGTAAAATTCCAGTACTCCTGGGGGACGAACTTGTCTATCTCCGATTCGCGCTCGCAAACCAATCGCAACGCGACGGATTGTACGCGGCCCGCACTTCGCGCTTTCCGGCTGATCTCCCGCCATAGCAGTGGACTCACTTTGTAGCCGACGAGCCGATCGAGTACCCGTCGAGCCTGCTGCGAATCTACCACGTTCATATTAATTTCACCGGGATGGTCAAATGCGGCGAGGACAGCAGGTCGCGTGATTTCGTGAAAGGTAACGCGCTTGAACTCGGTCTTCGCGTTCTCCGCCTTTAACACTTCGAATAGATGCCACGCGATCGCTTCGCCTTCACGATCAGGGTCGGTCGCAAGATAGGTCGTCGACGATTTCTTAACCGCCGAGATCAAATCCTGCATGACGTTTTTACGCGCTTTCCCAATCTGGTAGGTAGGGTTAAATCCGTTCTTAACGTCGATACCCAAACGCTTCTCGGGGAGATCGCGAACGTGCCCCATGGATGATAGAACGGTATATTCACCGCCGAGTATTCGCTCGATCGTACGCGCTTTCGCCGGCGACTCGACTACGACTAAATCTTTTCCCATAATTTTTTCGGTTGTTAGTTGTTAATTCTTAGCCTGATTAATTCACGCGATTCGTCGCGAGAGAAATTAACTCGTTCATAATAAGACGATTGGAGAAGGCGCCACGGTGAAAGTGAATTTTCATTCACTAAGATGTGAAGTCAAGCCAATCGGTTTATTTGAGCAGAGATTAGGGCTCGTAGCAGAATACTGGTGAATTATTCAGGC
>JAJFLP010000128.1 GCA_021772635.1 Verrucomicrobiota bacterium
TCTCTGCTCAAATAAACCGATTGGCTTGACTTCACATCTTAGTGAATGAAAATTCACTTTCACCGTGGCGCCTTCTCCAATCGTCTTATTATGAACGAGTTAAGTTCTCTCGCGACGAATCGCGTGAATTAATCAGGCTAAACGGCGATCACCTCCTGAGGCCGGAGCAGCCATGATATCAGGATAAGCGACTTCAAGCGACAGCCTAGACTTGGCCGCCACGTCGTTATTTGGCAAAATCAGTCCGCACAGGGTTGGATTTTACGACTGCATTCAACGCCTCCCGTCTCCCTTTCTCTCATGCGATAGAAAACGATCCTCCACAGATTTATGGGCGCATCGATTAATCGGAGATGAGAAATCTAAAGGATATTGATGAAAGCTCTAATTCAGCGTGTCCGCTCTGCGTCGGTCACTATTAATGACGAAATTGTTGGCAGGATCAGTGAGGGCTGTGTCCTCCTGCTGGGAATTCGCAATGGTGATACGGAGGAAGACGCCCGATTTTTAGCGGAAAAATGCGTGAATCTTCGAATCTTCAATGACGCAGCTGGCAAGCTTAATCTGTCGGCACTGGACGCCGGCGCAGAGATCCTGGTAATCTCGCAGTTTACGCTATATGGGGATTGCCGAAAAGGGCGCCGGCCAAGCTTTATCGCCGCTGCCCCGCCAGAAACCTCTGAACCGTTATATCGCTACTTTCTCCAAAGGATAGAAGGGTCCGGACTCCGGACCGAAACGGGGAGGTTTGGCGCGATGATGTTAGTGGAGATAATTAACGACGGCCCCGTCACTCTTATGGTGGAAAGCAGGAATGAGGAATGATGGGGGTTTCGATTTGTGATTGTTACTTCGTTGCCACCTTGCGGTAGCCCGTCTCGCTAAGCTCGGCTGCGGATTTTCGATTTTTTTATCGGAATCAGCCTTTCGAAGATGCTCTTTGGCAGGCTAAACTCCTCCGAGCTGAAAATCAGACTTCAAGGATCGTCGAGGTCCCCGCCGTTCAAGTCCGCTAATCAAGTTTCTTTACCCGGCAACCCCCGCGTAAGAAGGGGAGTCGACGCCGTACTGCGAATTGAACGCACGCCGGCCTGGACATGGCGTCTGCCTGTGTGTCCCCGAATGGAAAATTCCGTCACTCTCTAACAAAATCGACTTCGTACTGGACGATGTTTCCCGAGAAATTAAATTCGCCCGGTGCACATGGTTGCGGTGGAGTAGGACTCAGAAGTGTGCCACCGATCTGGTCGAAGTGGTTAACCAGGCTTTGCAGTTGGCTATCGATAATGCGGAATTGCAGATGATACCGATTCTGGTTCTCCTGAATCAGATTATCTATAACGTCACTATCCGAGGGCAAGATTTTCTTCAACGCCTGAAGAGGCGAGGTTGGATCTTTCACGACCCACACATGATGTACGTAATCGCCGATAGTCTGACTTGCTTTCCGCGCTCCTACTCCTACCGATGAAGTCCTATTATGACCGTTACTATACCCGACCAAGCTAATATCAGCATAATCAAGGCCGCCCTGCTCCGGCCGACGCTGACGGTTATTTATACGCTGAATATCTCTCACCCTACTATTCAGTAACTCTCGTTGATCGTTTGCGGCGCGAACCAATTCTGCCGCTGAATCGGGACGAGCCGCAACCGCCAACGCGTTGACAACTTCGGGACGATTGGTAGTCTTACTATCGGCATTTGGAAACTCTGAGTTCGTCGCTTCTACATTTGATATATCAGCGACACTTGATACAGGCCCCTCAGCAGTACTTACTGCAACTGTCGTTGGTGCGTTGACACTCCGTTGCGAAAATACGACGGCACCGACTAGAATGATTACAGCGGCGATCTTCAACCATGCCGGGAAGGCTAGCAGTTCCCAACCGGAATTAGTCGTCTTGATATCCTCGACACAGCCGGAATGAACTCGATCTACGAATGAACCATCGACCTCTGTAAAAACCGAAATCGTCGCGTTAATTCGCCTGTAGTCGTCTATGCGTTTATTACAAGCATCGCAGCTTTCCAGATGTTGGACCAGCGATTGATCTTGATTTTCACCGTCAAACCAAGCACTTAGGTCTTCGACTGCCGGGCATTCCGCATGTGGGTCACTAATTGTTTCCATCTCTATCATCCATTTTATCTCATTCCCATTCGTTTCCGCAACTCTTCACGAGCACGTGCGATCCTTGACTTTACAGTTCCAACCTTGCAATCAAGCAACTCGGCGATCTGTTCGTAAGACAAGTTCTTTACGTTCCTTAAAATAAGGGCTTCCCGGTTTACAGGCGGGAGATTCTGCATCTCCTCACTGATTCGACGGCTCCACTCATCGAAGACGACTTCATCATCCGGCGTCTTTTGTTTATCCGGAAGGTCGAAATAGTAAGTCCCGTTATCGTCACCGTCGATTGGTTTGTTAATGCTAACGTTCAGATTTGCGCCTCGCCGGCTGTTCCAGCGATATTTATTCCGCGCTTGATTGACTACGATTCGATACATCCAAGTTGAGAACTCAGAATCACCGCGAAACTTTGGTAGTGCACGGTATATCCGGACGAAAGCGTCTTGCGCAACTTCCTCGGAGTCCTCTTTCTGCCCGAGTACGCCGTAGGCGATCTGGTAGGCCTTCGCGGCATACCGACGCATCAACGATTCCCATGCGTTCATATCGCCGTCGTTCACCGATCGGATTAATTCTTTATCTGAAGTCATATCGTCGTTAATTGAATTGGACATTGTGATCCGGCTATCGTTCCGTTGATTTTCAAGTTTTTTATTCTACGCGTGATTTGACGGTCTATTTCCGTTTATCAGTCGGCTGTCGATATCGGTCTCGGTCGCCGCGAATACGACTGACCCGGCAGTGCTTGATTGTCGCGATGATCATATCTAATTTGGCGCTCAGACAGAGTTGAGACGACAACAGCGATATATAAGGTTCGTTTTGCGAGAAAGTCGACCAACTATTGGTTCCGAGACTCGATTTTGGTGCCGTAAAAAAAGGTTACTATAACGTGGGCGTGGAGGGAAAGAAAACTGTTGCAACGACGGAACGCGGTTGGTTTTCGGAGAATACGCCTTAAGATCATCGGCAGGACGCCGTTCGAAGTGAGAAATAGGCCTCGGTTGCTCGGCAATAGCGAGTGACTAACTGCGTCGAAGGGGATGTTACGGCGGAGTGGTGATCAGGGTTTGGAGATTCGCGTCAATCCCGGTCGCTGTGTGCCACGTTTGCCCGATATAGGAAGAAACGTTTCCAGCGCCGAACAAAACGTTACCGTAGTTAACGTGATTAAACTCTTTGTCAGCCATTAACGACATACCCGCGCCAGCCTGAATCTCTGATAACCCGGTCCCGGATAGCGAATAGCTTGAGTGATCGACAACGAATTCGTAGTTCATATTCGAGATCGACTCTGGAACTCCGCCAATCGACGCCTCCGCTTGGCTGCTCGGGCACTGGTAAATTTTCGCAGCAGTCAGATACTTTTCCCGAACTAAAACATCGAGATTTGTTACCGGCGATGCACTGCCGTTGTAGGGAAACCAATCGCTATAATCCACTGAATACGAGCGTATCGAAAAACCTATTTCTTTAAGGTGTCCAGTGCATTTTACTCGCCGCGCTTTCTCTCGTGCTTTCGAAAGTACGGGGAGCAACATGCCTGCGAGAACCGATATTATCGAGATCACTACCAAGAGTTCGATTAGTGTAAATTTGCGGATGCTCTTCTCGTCTACAGTCATATTAGTTAGCTGTGTTGTTGTGCGTGAAAATTCCAAAAACATTCCTAGTCTACACCGATTATCGCGTACGTCAGCAAGAAAAACGTAATAAGAGGCGAGTGATAGTATCTTTCGACTCTTCCTGTAGCGACGCCGATACGCAAACTATCCTGATCTATGCATCAATTTTGTTACGAGCGCTTTTAGCTGGCCTGAGATCAATGAGTTACGAAGGTTATACGGCAGAAGAAATATTGAAATATTTTAAGGTCGTACGTTCTTTGTAACTCATTTAGATTAGATCCGATACATGCTCGCAGTAGAAACTTTATGCAAAGATCAGGCTAGACCCAATTCCAGCGAATTTTTCGTTCGATTTACGTCGTACTCGTAATCATACTCGTAATCCCTTTCCAAATCTCACCTCGAAAAATAAGAAAGATTACGAGTAAGAGTACGAATCAGAATGCTCGTTTATTTTAAAACCAGGAGTCTGTCGGACGTTAGGGAGCGCAACGAGAAAATAGAAAATCGAGGCTGTTTTATCCCGAGATGAGGCAAATATTGGATATATTTACCGAAATTCCGGGAGGAAACGGGACAAATTTAGCATTTTTGCGGTCAATTCGGCTAAAAGGCCCGACAGGCTCCTAGCCGATGGATTCTTGCCTATCAAAATTGTCCGGAGGCGAGGACTGCGCACTTTCCACTTAAATAGTATAGCAAGCTATGTCAATAATAGCAAGAAAATGTATTGTATGGAAGTGGGGCGCCGCGGTTTCCGCCGTCGTGTGCGGGTAGATGTGCAACGGAAACGAGTCATGGTTTTCAGTTCACAAACTTCGAACCGTATCAAGGCCTTCGGGTAGTGGAAGTACCCAAGACACCGGTTGAATCGACCCGTCTTTTCGGACGGTGCGTTCGACATACTTACATTTTAATACCGAATGTTCAATCCTCACGTCATTCTCAATTATTGACCCGAAAATATAAGTAGTCCCTTTGATCAGCACGTTGTTACCGAACCTCGCCGGGTGTTCGTCGGATCCTGTAATATTAACGCCGGACTCGATTCGGCATCCCTCACCAAATTCTATATTCCCTTTCAAAATATCACCACTCAGAATCTCGGTGCGTGTGCCGATGGTCAACGTTTGATCTGGATAGGTATTAATAACGACGTTGTCGTGAATCGTAACGTTCTCGCGGATGACGATATTTCCGCGTAAAACGACCCGGTTCCCTATCTTGACGCCTTTGCTAATCTTGACGCTCGCCGAGATATTTACGCCCTTGCCTATCTCGATATCGAGTGGCGCCGCGGTTTTATCCAGTTCGACGATCTGGCTAATTACGTCATCAGCAAGGAAAAAGTCATCTTTGTCGGCAATGGTAATTATATCCTTCAGGAGATCGTAGGCGTTATTTCTTGCGATCTTCTCCATTTTCTTCAATACGCTCTTGTTATTGAATCCGAGCACAGTCCTGGAGTCTTGCGCACGTGATGTTCCAACACGCAGAGAATTCCGATTAAAAATTGAAATTAAGTCTGTTATATAGAACTCACCCTGCACATTGTCAGTCTGTAAATCGTGTATAAGCTTCGTGAACGGCTCGGCCTTGAAAACGTATACGCCCGTATTGAATTCCTGTTCACGAAGCAAGTCATCACGGCTAAAATTATATCTCCGGGAATTGTACTCGATCGTATACGGGGCGTCGGGCGACATCGCAAGAATATCGCGATGCTCCTTAATTTCGATAACAGATCCCGCGTCGTTTTCAGATGGACACCCGTCCGAATCCTGCCCAGGAACGCGGATGATTCGACCGTATGAATTTTCACGCACGTCTCCGTGAAAATTAGCAGTCAACACCATCATATCGCAATTACTACTCTCGAAGTCGCTTCGCAGCCCGCGAACGGCGTCGCTATTCAACAACCCCATATCCGCAGGAAAAACATAGAGATCGCCGATGAATGGGTTTTCTGTTAACGCAGTTAAGCCAACCCTCACGGCATCGCCGGTACCACGTTGTCGCGATTGATAAACGAATACTCGGCCATCTGCCTGACCAAGGACATCGGCAACTTTCGCGGCCTTATTTCCCAATACAACTATTTGATTATTGGTGTCAAGGCCCTTGCGGACTGCATTCGCAACGCGCGTCACCGACGGGACTCCCCAAATCGAGTGGACGATCTTCGATTTATCCGATCGAATTCGCTTTCCATGGCCTGCGGCTAATACAATCGCCACACGTGGGAGCGCGGGGTCGATCTTTGACGACATGCGCTCTACAAGTAAATTGATATCTTGATTATTCGGTTCCATAATTGGCTATAAAATTTTTGAACGCTACCCGTCAGCATTCGTGTTGGCAGTATTCGCTGGTAAAAGATTTAGAACGATAACATTTACACCCTCGCCTTCGAGTTTTCGTTCGGATTGCCCGAGACTCTTCCCGCATGAGCGAGGATCCCGATAGTGCGGGACGCTTATGCGGAGAAATATCGTTCGATATCTCAGGTGTTGTAATTTGAAGTCGTCCTAAAATTGTACTGCATGCAGTATGACCGGCATCGTGCCGAGCTATTCGCTGGCCTAAGCGCCGACGGAGGTTTCTGTTGCACTTTAGAACGCCCGGTCGAACCCCCCGAAATAATCGGTGTATACCAGTGATCTCGGAGTTTTCTGCCGATCATGGACAAAACGACTTCTTCCAGCTTAATAGCGCGGTCACACACAAACGTTGCAAATAGATTTTTGGTTATGCGCTACTATTATATACTGAACGCCTTCGAGTTTTCGTCCGGATTACCCGAGACTCTTCCCGCATGAGCGAGGATCCCAATAGTGCGGGACGCTTATGCGGTCCGCACGAGCGGACTCCGAGAATAGGGAGAGAAATATCGTTCGATGTCTCTTGCGTGGTCAGTTCAAAGTCGTCCAGAAATTGTACTGCTTGCAGTATAATACAATTGCCGGTAGGCTTCGTAAACGACGATTGCAGCGGAATTGGCCAGATTATGACTTCTAGCGAATTCCCCGGGCATAGGAATTGAGTGGAGAATATCTTCGTACTTCTGGTAAATAGCCTCGGGAAAGCCACTCGTTTCGTTTCCGAAGACAAGATAATCCCCTGCTAAGAACTTAAAATCATAGAGCGAATTCTTCCCCCGCGTGCTTGCGAAAAACAGTCGAGCCGGTTTTTGCGTGTCAATAAAGCCGTCCCAGGAGTCATGTATACTATAATTCAAATGCTGCCAGTAGTCTAATCCCGCTCGCTTCAACCGTGCCTCGTCGAGCTGAAAGCCGAGTGGTTTAATCAGGTGCAGGTGCAAGTCGAGACATACGCACAATCGACCGATGGCACCGGTGTTCTGCGGAATCTCAGGGGCTATGAGGACAACGTCAATATCCATCGGCCTATCCAAATATTAAGTTTCGAGAGAACGTCTACAGTCAACATTGGTTCACGTATACGGCATCGGCTACCCGATGAGTACGGACCGGAGCCGTCCGTCCCGCAAAGGTTAATCATCAATCAATTCACGAACAAACTATAATCTTGATGAATTGCAAAGTAAACGCCGACATTTCAGACTCTAAGATGATTAGCGAGGGTATCGGCCTGGGCACCGGTGAAGGCGTCGATACTACCGGTGACAAGCCGGTCTTGTCTTCTGAGAATCACAACCAGAGATCCGAGTTTAGTCATCACGATAGAAGCGCGCGATTTCTCCAGAGATTCTATCCGGGAATCGATAGATCCGAGTGGAATAACTATCGCTGGCAACTTCGAAAACGTCTCACGTCACTTGCAGACTTCGAGAGAATTATGCAGCTCTCACCTGATGAAGCCAATGCGCTGACCTCCGGCGACCGACGTTTCAGCGTCGGAATAACCCCATACTACGCCAGTTTAATCGATCCGGATAATCCGAACGATGCGATCCGGAAAACGATGATCCCGGCGACCGACGAATTAGTCGATTCCCCTGGTGAAATGGCAGACCCGCTCGGGGAGGACAGTCACTCGCCGGTACCGGGGATCGTACACCGGTATCCGGATCGGGTGCTTTTCCTGATAACCGACTTTTGTCCCGTATACTGTCGCTACTGCACACGATCACGTCTTGTTGGCGGTAACGCTGAGTTTGACATTAACATGGATCAATGGCGAAACGCAATAGACTATATCCGTGCCACACCGAGTATTCGTGATGTTCTGATTTCTGGCGGCGATCCGTTGGTATATCCGGACGATAAATTGGAATGGTTGCTATCGTCCCTTAAGCAGGTTAAACACGTGGAAATCATTCGTATTGGAACAAAAATCCCGTTCGTTATGCCGCAACGAATTACGATGGAATTAACAGAAATCTTCAAGCGTTATCACCCGATTTATATGAGCGTCCACGTCACGCACCCCAGAGAAGTTACTCCGGAATCATCGCAAGCATGTGAACGGTTGGCAGACGCTGGGATTCCACTTGGCAGCCAGACCGTCTTATTGAAAGGGGTAAATGACTCGGTCGAAGTTATCCGGCTTTTGGTACATGAATTATTGAAAATTCGAGTAAAGCCGTATTACTTATTACAATGCGACCCGATAAAAGGATCTAGCCATTTTAGAACGCCAATACAGACTGGAATAGATATCATTAGTCAATTGCGCGGATTCACATCGGGTTACGCGGTTCCCCATTACATCGTTGATCTTCCAGGTGGCGGCGGCAAGGTATCACTGGTTCCAGAACATCTTACGAGCCGAAATGGGAACGAACTGATATTCACGAATTACGAAGGAAAACCGGGATTTAGTTATTTCGAACCGTAGCAGTCGTATAAACTCCTCTGAAACTTGGTCATTTTGGCACACTGAAGTGCGAACTCCAACGAGCACTCCTGCATACCAGCGAATTCGTATTGCAGTGATCGCTGTTGGAGTTCGCGCTTTAGCGTGTCGTATCTAAAGTTTCCTTTTATATTA
>JAJFLP010000129.1 GCA_021772635.1 Verrucomicrobiota bacterium
AGACGATTGGAGAAGGCGCCACGGTGAAAGTGAATTTTCATTCACTAAGATGTGAAGTCAAGCCAATCGGTTTATTTGAGCAGAGATTAGGGCTCGTAGCAGAATACTGGTGAATTATTCAGGCTAGGCTCAACATAGATCTTAGGTAATGAATTCAAAGTCGTCTCCGCCCATGCGGACCAATAATTGTACTGCTTGCAGTCTAAAATCTTAAATCATTAACTCTTTATGCCCCAAATTACACGATATCTCATTATTTCGTCGTTATTTATGCTACTGCTTTCTGTCTTAGGCAGCGACGTTTCGCTCGCTGCCGATGTCGCGGTTGAAAGTGCAGCACCCGTTACAAAGGTGCTGGATAATCACGCCGAAGGTACGTGGCTCTGGCCGGCGTTACTATTCCTGATTTCAATCGGGATCGGAGTGGCGGCGGCTTTAACCGGGGTGGGCGGTGCCGTGCTGTTTGTTCCTATCGTAAGCTGTTTCTTTCCGTACAACATTGATTTCGTCCGTGGTGCCGGGCTTTTTATCGCTCTAACAGGGGCGCTGTATGCGGGGCCGTCGCTGCTAAAATTAGGACTTGCAGACCTCAGGCTTGCACTTCCGATGGCATTAGTTTCATCGATATTCGCGTATTTAGGAGCGATCATAGGCCTACGGCTACCGACGCATGTGATTCAGACTTTTCTCGGAATAACAATTCTAATGATCGTCGTTCTTATGATAACGGCGAAAACAGCCGAATTTCCGGTTGTTAAGACCCGCGATAAGCTGTCGAAGTTTCTTGGGATCTCCGGAATTTTTTACGAAGGCTCGAGTAATGAACACGTGGAGTGGCAGATCCATCGAACCCTGTGGGGCCTGGTTTCGTTCGCTTTCATCGGGTTTCTTGCCGGGCTTTTTGGATTAGGAGCCGGTTGGGCGAACGTCCCGGTACTTAATTCCGTTCTGGGAGTGCCTCTCAAACTCGCCGTCGGTACCAGTAAATTCATACTTTCCATAACCGATACAAGTGCCGGCTGGGTTTATCTGAATTCGGGGGGAGTTGTCCCGCTTATCGTTATTCCATCCGTTTTCGGAATGATCATTGGGACCCGAATCGGTGTGAAATTGCTGCCGGGAATTAAACCGAAAAAGATCAAATGGTTCGTTATCGGGCTGCTCGCTGCTGCCGGCTTGATGTCATTACTAAAGGGATTAGACACATGGCACTAGAAGAACCCATATCCATATCTCGTGAACAGTCAATATATGCTGGTACCCTCACTGTACTTTCATGGGTGAGTCTAGGGTTATTGATCGTCGGATTCTTATATTACGTGAGTGGCACGGCACCAGTGATGATCCCTATTTCAGAGCTTCCGGATTTGATGCGTCATCCGGTCGCCGAGTTTAATAGAATCACGAAGATGCCGGTGGGCTGGCAGTGGCTGGATTTTCTGGGTTACGGCGATATCGCCGCCCGACTGGGAATCGTGATGCTGGCTGGATCGACGATCATTTGCCTTATAGCGATCCTGTCCGAATTGGTCAGGAAAAAGAATTTTGTGTATGTGATTATCGTTATCGCCCAAATTTTGATACTCTTGATCGCCGCGAGTGGCGTGATCAACGTCGGATCACATTGATTTTTCTTTGATGGCTCAGGGATCGTGGCTGCCGAAGGTAGTCCCGCTTGCGGGGTTCGAAGACTTTATATGTCTATTGGCTGACGATTTTTGCGCTTTTGTGATTCTTTTCGGCAGAGTTTTCGAGCTAATTACATGCCCATCTGCGAAGAGAATATTATACCCTCCCGGGTGAGGGTGGGGTGACCCTTTCGCCGAACAGGTCATTTCTATCAGAACCCATTTCTTATCTGGATTTTCTAAGGAAGTCTTTCCAGCTATGTTGTCGTTATAAACGAAGGTCAAACCGTTTTTGTTTAGCGCCTCCGGCAGCGAGGGGCAGTTCCAGAGTTGATCAGGTCCGCCAAGTACCGTCCTGATACTTTTACCTGACTGTCCGGGTATCGTGGGATAAAATGGTGCCTCGGGATAGTGGTCGTTCTCCAGGACGTACATCCGAAGTAATTGCCCAATCTGGCTAAGGTTATTTGCGCACTCCGTCTGGACCGCCTTCTTTTTAACGCGTTCGTACGCCTGGGGCGGAATCGCAGATACTATCGCCGCGACGGCAAGTATTTCTGTCAGTGTAAAGTAACCTAAAAATCGTTTCGTCTTTAGTCCCTTGCTGAACATCCTAGCCCTTTAGAAAAATATTGTCGATAACTTACCCGCGGCTGACCTTTTCGAACAGGGTCTAGTTTGTCACGGTGGGGAATATATGAAACTGAGGCAGCGAATTCAAGCTGACGTCCTGTAACTTAAAAGCGTATACACGTGACTCGGTTTGCTTAATCAACTGTCTCGTAGCAAGCCCGCGAGGTATGAAAGACCCGTAGAGCTTTACTAAGTTCGTGCTGGACAGCAGAACGGGAAATTAAACCCACTGGCGGGATTAATACGGTAGGCAAAATGGTTCACGAGAGTTCGGCGGGTTCGACAATTTTACGCGATTTACCTTCCCTGATCCGCATTCCGCGGGTTGCGTTGATCGTTTGGATACTGTCCGGCGTGTGCATTATCGGTTTCAGTGTAGGGACCGCCAGGCTGAGTACGCGCTTTGTTTATGGTGTCGGGCACGCCGAACGGCCGATAATTACTTTTCTTCTATTATACCTTATTGGCTGGTGCGGATTCGCTTGCGCGGCGGCCTTGGCTCGGGGCGGGCAGGGTAACCGCCGACTATTGATCTGGGTGGTCGTGGTCGGCTTGGCCGCCAGGGTGATTTTAATCCCGTCGAATCTGATCCAGGAAAATGACTGCTATCGATACGTACTTGACGGACACGCCGTACTGAACAGCGTTAATCCATACGCACTAGCGCCAGCCGACGTAGGCAATAAAGTTTCGGAACCGTTTCGTACCGAACTCGGTACTTCGGCTGCGAAACATATCCTTTCCCGAATCAGCTATCCGGAAGTATCAACGATATATCCGCCCGTTACCCAGTTTTTCTTTGCTATTGGTGCACGCTTGACACCGTGGGATTGGATGGGGCAGCGGTTGGTATTTCTGGGTTGCGACATCGCGACTTTCATCATTATACTGAGTTTGTTAAAACGGACTGGAACCCCTTTGGCATTCAGTCTGATTTACTGGTGGAATCCGCTTGTCATTAAAGAAATCGCGAACTCCGCACATCTCGACAGTCTCGTGGCTTTCTTTCTCGTTCTTACCCTGTGGGCTTTGATGAAAGGTGAAAGTGAAGGTCGGCAGAGTGCGTGGATATCGGTGGCTGGCGTTAGTTTCGCCGGCGCAGTGCTCTCTAAGTTCTATCCATTGATCCTGGCCCCGATTTTCGGCGCGTACCTTCTTAAAAGAGGAAAACCAGTTTTACACACATCGTTATTTTTTCTCGTGGCATTCGCAGCGATAATAATCAGTTATCTTCCATTTATCGATATCGGCTTTTCGCAGGTCATGAGCGGACTCCAAACCTACACTGATGAATGGGTTTTAAACGAGGGCGCGTTTTACTTAGTCTCGTTCGCATCGAACCACCTACTGCCCGTGACGACGCTTCCGGTCGATAGGATTGTCGCGAACGGCGTCGTTGCTGTCTTCACTCTGTTCATGGCGTGGCGCTACTACAACCAGTCGGACACGATCGAGAATTTGTTCAGTACAGCGCAGACGATACTTTTGATCTGGTTTCTTTTCCTTCCTGCTGTATACCCGTGGTATGCTGTCGGGTTGATTGCAATCAGCGCGTTGAAGCCTACGGGCACGGTAGTGGTATTAAGCGGTGTAATGGGAATGTACTACCTGACATTCCTGATCAGTTACCGTGATTACCCGGCGAATTGGAACGTAGTCGTACAAATCATTGAACACGGTATAATGTGGTCGTGGCTTATTGGGGCGGCCGTCGTTTGCAAATTCGGGCACACCCGTAAGGTTAGGGGGGCATAGGATTCTATGTGTTCATATAGCTGGACCTCCGAAAGTCTTCATTAGCTGGGTATGGGACGTCACGCATGCGGGAGCCAGTTATCGGTTCGGATTGGTCGCGTAAATACATTTTTTCAATCATTCCTATTGAAGTAATAACAATATGTAGTTACGGTTCTAGATGGGGTTTGAATGGGATGCGAAGAAGTGTAAGGCCAATATCCATCTTCATGGTATTGATTTCGGAGGTATTGAATCCGTTTTTGACGGATATACGCTAACGATTGAGGATACCAGATTTGACTATGGAGAGCAGCGGTTTGTGACCCTTGGGTTATTGCAGGGGCGAGTGGTGCTCATTGTGCACACTGAACGTGACGAGACAATAAGAATTATTTCCGTTAGAAAGGCCACAAAACATGAGCAAAGTCGATACTTCTCACAAATCTAAAACTGATTGGGAAAGACTGGATGCCCTTGAGGACGACGATATAGATTTTTCGGAATGTTGCGAACTTACAGAAGAAATGTTCGCTAATGCCGTCGCACGGAAAGGATTGAAGCCAGTATGCCGGAAAAAGCAAGTTACACTGCGTTTGGATGCGGATATCTTAAGCTGGTTCAGAAGTCAAGGACGTGGATATCAGACGAAGATTAATTCGTTATTACGGGCATATATCACTGCTCAAAAGAAACATTCGGAAAAAGCAGCCGCCAATACCGAGCGAATAAATCATTCCAACTAATCGGCTTTGCGTTGACGAGGATACGTGGTCCACTTGCATGGAATACCTGTAAGTCAGCCCACGGTCCATGGCGCCTGAGCCGGAGTCCTGCTCTGGCCTCCGCACGCCCAATGCGGGCCGCGCTATCTTTTCAGGACATAAACTGACTAACCAAGTCAACCGAACCGCGGTGGTACGTGATCCGTACGCTCCTTGGTGTGGGAGGAGGGGAGCCGCAAGGCTTCCGCCAATCCCGATTACCTTCCCGACTGGTGCAGGGCAATCTCGCACCAGGGTTGATCGGTGCCAGTCATCCACCAATACAAAAAACTAATACCAGATGAAACTCATTGAACTTCTTAAACAGATGGAGGCTAAGAAGGCCTCCGATTTGTTTGTTACCGCCGAAAAGAAACCTGCTATGCGGGTCCATGGGAAAGTGGAAACGGTCGGAGAAACCGCGATCACGAACGAGGACTTCGACGTTTTTCTAACCGAATATCTGGCCCCCCCGGTTCGCGCTCGAATCGATACCGAAAGAGACCTCGACATCGGAATTTCGCTATCCGATTCCGATCGATTCCGACTAAATATATTTTATCAGAAGGGGAAGTTATCACTTGTTGCTCGCCGCGTGCCCTCCGGCGCATTGGATTTGAATGAGCTTAGACTCCCGGCAGTGGTTGAAACGCTCGCCAAGTCTCCTCGTGGGTTGATCCTGATAACCGGTGCGACCGGCAGCGGTAAGTCGACCACGATGGCTGCGATACTGAATTATATAAACAAAGAGTTCAACAGGCATATTGTGACGATCGAAGATCCGATAGAGTATATCCATCAGGATCAGAAAAGCATCGTTACCCAACGGGAGATAGGGAACGATACATTGAGTTTTACTAACTCACTTAGGAACCTCGTTCGGCAGAGTCCCGACGCGATTTTTATCGGCGAGATACGTGATTTTGAAACGATTCAGATAGCAATCTCAGCTGCTATGACCGGACATCTGGTCGTTACGACTATGCATACAATAGACGTTACGCAAACGGTCGAACGGATCATAAATTTCTTTCCTGATCATCTCCGAGAGCAGGTCGCAGTGGATCTTTCTCTCGCACTTGCAGGAATCTTGTCGCAAAGGATGCTGCCTAAGGCTAACGGTGACGGCGTCGTTGTCGCGATGGAGACGCTGGTTGCCACTCCATTAATTCGACAGCTCATTGGGCGACGTGAAATAAACGACATAGAAGAGGCTATAAAAAGCGGGGCAGGCGAGGGAATGCAGACCTTCACACGTGCACTGACGGATCTTCTGGCAAAGGGTTTGATAACGGCCGAGTCCGGCGCTGCTGCTGCCACGAATCGAGAGGAGTATTTGCTTGCAGCCCAGGGGATGGAAACAGGTATAGATACACTCCGAAATCAGGGGGGTGATGCCGAATCAAAGCGCCTGGATATGAAGAAATTGCTCAAGGCCGCAATAAAGCACAAGGCCAGCGATTTAATCATAACTGTCGGCAGCGCGCCGATAGTGCGGATCGACGGCGAGTTGAACGAGTTAAACCACGCTCCGTTGACCCCGAAAGATACACAGAAACTCGTGTTCAGCGTTCTCACCCCTTCTCAACGGGCAATTTTCGAACGCGAAAAAGAGATCGATTTCGCTTTGAGTATATCGAAGTTCGACGAAACTAATGACGATGGAAAGTCTCTCCGATTTCGTGTCAACGGCTTCTACCAGAAGGGAGGTGTCGCGAGCGCGATTCGCGTTGTCCCGCAGGAAATACCAAGCGCGAAGGATCTGGGGCTTCCTGAGGTTGTTACTGGACTTAGTAAGCGCCTGTACGGGCTTGTGCTGGTGACGGGGCCCACAGGTCACGGTAAGTCGACGACACTAGCGTGTATTATCGACGGAATTAATTCAACTCGGTCATGTCATGTGATTACGGTCGAAGACCCGATAGAGTACGTGCACACCAGCAAGAAAGCGGTTATAGAGCAACGTGAGGTACATGCCGATACCAAAAGTTTTTCGAGCGCACTGAAGTATGTACTGCGGCAGGATCCCGATGTAATATTGATCGGCGAGATGCGGGATCAGGAGACAATCTCCGCCGCCTTGACAGCCGCGGAGACCGGGCATTTGGTTTTCGCAACCCTGCATACTAACGATGCAGTTCAGACGATAGATCGGGTAATCGATACATTCCCGCCACATCAGCAGAATCAGATTAGATCTCAACTCGCAGCATGTCTCGAGGGGGTCGTGGCACAACGGCTGCTGCCCAGGAAAGGTGGGGACGGTCGTGTCGGTGTATTCGAGATTATGCTCGGTACACCCGCGGTCCGCGCGTTAATACGTGATAATCGGACACATCAAATGCTTGCAACTATAGAAACGAGCGGAAAAGACGGGATGATCACGATGGATAAGGCGCTGAAGAACCTATACGACCTGGATAAAATTACACTTGAAACGGTTCAAACCCTCGCACGCGATCCCAATCTTATTGAGCACCGCACAAAAACCTCTGAAGCTAGTGATTGAATGTATAAAGCATATTATCACGCATCACGAATCACGAATCACGCATCACGAATCACGCATCACGAATCACGCATCACGACTCACAGACATTCACTAAGAATCAGGCGAGCGCTGGCACGCCGGCTCCGAATGTTCTAAATACTAGGCACCCACGTGACAATCGACAATCGACAATCGACAATCGAAAATCCCATTGATCTTATAATAATTGGAGCCGGGCCCACCGGCCTAGCATGTGGGATAGAGGCTAAGAAAGCGGGCTTATCGTATTTGATCATTGAGCAGGGCGGTATCACGGATGCGATTCGACGTTTTCCGGTTAACATGACCTTTTTCTCTACACCGGAGCTGTTGGAACTGGGAGATATTCCCTTTACAACCCCTAATGTTCGGCCGACTCGGGTCGAGGTGCTGCAGTATTACCGTGGAATAAGCGACTATTTCGAGTTGAATCTAAAATTATTCACCAAGGTCTCCGAGATAAAGAATCAAGACAAGCGATTCAATTTAGTTACAGATTCCCGTGAAGAATTCACCGCGGATAAAATCATTGTTGCAACCGGATATTTTGACTACACGAATCGTTTGGGCGTCAAAGGGGAAGATTTACCGCATGTGTCCCACTTTTACACGGAACCGTATGCCTATTCGCAAACTGATGTTGCAGTGATCGGCGGTCGCAATTCAGCTGTGGAAACTGCATTGGAGCTCTATCGGCACGGAGCGAGAGTTACGTTGATCCATCGAGGATCGGAATTGGGGGCGGTGAAATATTGGATACTCCCGGATATCGAGAATCGAATAAAGGATGGCGGGATTACGGTTTATTTTGACTCAGTGGTTGAGGAGATCGCGACCGGGAGTTTGGTGGTGCGGGATAAGAAGGACAACAAGAGAACCACGCTGCCAATCGATTTCGTATTCCCGCTGATCGGCTACCGTCCGAACGAACCGTTATTACGAAGCGGTGGTATTGCACTCGACTCGAAAACTGTGATTCCGGAGTATAACAAGACCACATTCGAGACCAACGTGCGGGGGCTATACATCGCCGGCTCAGTCGCTTGCGGATGCGAAACCTGGAATATCTTTATTGAGAACGGGCGCGCTCATGCGAAGCCGATAATCGAACATATACTTACGGACAGGGAAAATATGGCGGAGGTACGGTCGGAAACCGACGTGAGTGAGGAAACTATCTGTCCATAAGGTTCTGTCCCGTTGGTATACCGAAAATTATGGAGTTTTCGAAATGTCATTCGGAGATTCTTGGCTGATAAATTTGAAGCTATCCAAAAATTTTACCGCTTGCAGCATAGTAGATTAACGATAAAAATGCGATCACCGTTACTGCAATCGGATATCGTCCATCGGGTAGTGTTTTTTATTGCGGGTAAAAAGAGCGTCCGCATATAGACAGGTCGATGCCCCGATCAGAGCGTCCGCAATTTCGACGGCGTGACTCTTGCCGTACTCCTGGAGATACTCGCCGGCTTTAATCCCAATCTTTTCGTCAATCGCGATGAAGTTAAGGTTTTGAAAAAAATACCGAATGGTTTTTTCTTCACCAGGACGAACCCCAGCATGAATTTCAGCCAACGATACTGGAGTATACGAAATAACGTGTTTACTGGAATGCCACTTTCTAATGCGCTCAATGATTTTAGTATTGCCCCGGAGACACTCAATTATGACATCGGAATCAAGAATTATATTCATTCACGTTCTTTCGGTCTCCGGTTCTAAGGTTTCGTATGAATTGTTCGGAATCAATCGATCGATCACTCCATAAACCACTCATGTCATCCAATGCACATTCGAAATCCAGTTTCCTCTCAGAAAAATACACCGCTGCGATTGCGGATCTGATCAAATCTGAAACCGTTTTCTTACCCTTCGACGATAACTCCTTTAAGGCCTTCCATTCGTCGTCGTCTATATATATTTGAGTTCTATGCATAATGTATAACATACATCGTTTTATGGCCGTTTCAAGTAACGGAGCCGTCGATTCAATGTGTCGTCGCTCTATGCTCTCCGTTCCGGGCCCTATGCTTTAGGCTCTAAGCTTACGCTCACTCCTTCACCATCGTGGATGAGTTATGTTCCACGATGAGTTTTCTAAGTACCGACTCCGTATCGATCGTAACGGGTTTTCCGTAGAGGGTACCGTTCTCCAACTGGTCCAACAGATTTTCGTAGAACTTCAGATCTTTTTCGACCAGCTTTAATTGGTCTATGGGGACCTCGGACAGCCGATCTCGAAGCGAACCGGCGAGTTCATTAAGCTCAGATTCAATCAATTTCACAGTCGCTGCGGCCAGGCGATCATTCTTATCCTCGTGTATGTTGGTGCATCGTATACGCAGTGAGTCCAGCAGATGAACCATCCGCTGTTGTACGATTTCCTCCCCCCACAACTGTCGCTTTTCAAGTTGCTTCGGAATCGCCAGGATTAATCCGGATTCCAGTATAACGATGCCCACTATTAATGCGGTTGACAAGAACGCAGCCACCCCGGTTTTTCGATGAAACTGCGCGCGTTGGAACTCGAGGATGAATCGAAGCCGATACCCGTCCAGAAATATCAGGTCGCCATTCCATATTACCGTCGTCTTCGCGGTCAACGGATCGTCGTTAACCCGAACAGCAATGGCCTCGTCGTTCTTCTCGAGGACGAACTGTTTATTTTCGTCCTTGAAGATAGACAGTCCAACTCCAGGAAGACCTTCAAGACAGATGTCGCAACCAGATTCTGAGCCGATTAGAATCCGGTGCTTTTCGAATCGCCGTATAGATTTTGTATCCGCAACCGGCGCGCCGTCGTTATCGGTAGTATTAACAATAATTCGAATTGACATAAGAGTCTCTTGCAGCAGTTACTTTTTTGCTTATCGAAAAAATCAACTGCTTTTGTTCTATGCTTCGTTATTTAACGTGAATGCCAGGTTTTTGATCGTGGCCAGATCCAATTTTCCCGTGCCGAGCATCGGAAGCTTCTCAACCCTATGAAAGTCCCGAGCCTTCGGAATCCACAGATTCGGCAACCC
Organism: Verrucomicrobiota bacterium; assembly: GCA_021772635.1. Classification (GTDB taxonomy): domain Bacteria; phylum Verrucomicrobiota; class Lentisphaeria; order JABSQK01; family JAJFLO01; genus JAJFLP01. The sequence goes on from JAJFLP010000129.1 coordinate 10,319, forward strand.
GCGAGTACGCAATTCAGCGATGATCTGATCTGCTGACCACTCAAGATCAACGTGAACGACCATCAATTTTTCGCCCTTTACCGGGTCTGTAACCGATGTAACTGCAACTGCGTTCCCGGTTAATCCCAGCAACCGATAAATCTCATCTTCTATCGCTCCGTGCGGAACCATCTCGCCGGCGACTTTGCTGAATCTGGAGATACGTCCAGTTATCGTTATATAGCCATCTTCGTCGATTTTAGCGATATCTCCGGTATTATACCAACCATCCGAAATGACTTGTTTCGTTCTCTCCGGATCGTCTAAATAACGTTGCATTACGTTAGGACCGTTCACCAAAAGCAGGCCTTCGCCGCCGTCGACAACGGATTCTTTGTTCTCAGGATTAACGATCTTGACTTTTACCCCGGGTATCGGTTTCCCGACACAACCCGGCTTACCGCACTCGCGGCCGAACTCGTCCATGTTCTCCGGCACATTCACTGAAACCACCGGTGACAGCTCGGTGCATCCGTAGCCTTCCACAGGCAGAATGCCGAACTTATCTGCAAATCGCTTTTCAACACTGGTCGGCAGTTTCTCTGCGCCGACGATCACGACTCTTAGACTCTTAAGTTGTTGCTTGTCGCATTTCCGAATGTAATTCTGTAAAAACGTTGGTGTCGCAAACAGAACTGTACACCGAAATTCCTCTACCATTCTACCTATAGTTTCGGCGTCCGTCGGATTCGCGTGGCAGACTACCGGTATTCTTGAGAATAGCGGCAGAAGAAAGTTGCCCATATAGCCGAAAGAGTGAAAGAACGGCAACGTTCCCATCATAACGTCATCGCTTCGTAGATTTATCGTTTCGGACACCGACTCCAAATTCGATATTAAGTTGTCATGCGACAGCACGACCCCTTTCGGCGTCCCGGTAGAGCCACTGGAGAAGAGTACGGTTGCGGTAGTATCACCCGAAATCGGAGATCCACGGAGAAGTCCTTCTATGTGCACCGCTGCCTCGTGAGTCGCAGGGGAGGGCGGTTTTTCTTCGGCCTCGCCCGTCGTTTCGATATCCCACTTTTCCAGGTAGGTGAACTCCTTTCGCTCCGGGATTCCGATATGCTCAATAAACCGCTTACTGGTCAAGACAGTTCGAATCCCGCATTTCCTAATCGCGTGTTCAATTGCATCGGCTGAACTCGTAAAATTCAGGAAAACCGGGATTCTATCCGACAGCATGACTCCAAGGGCGGCGACAACTGCTGTGCCTGACGTCGGAAGGATCAGGCCGATATACGGGTTATCCTCCACAGTTCCCAATTTACCTGAAAGGGAAACGCTCTGATCCAAGATGTCTTGATTCGTCCATCTTGTGCCTGTTGAGTCATGGATTCGATTCGCATCTGGCTGCGAAATGAGGTTACGAAAGATTATTTGGGTTAGTTTCATAAAACCCGGATTAATCCCCGCTAAAATAGGTGTCGGGGTAGTGGTGTAAGCGCGTTTCGCGGCAATTACAGATGTCAATTGCCGGGATTACTGCTTATCGTTAGTAAGCATTTGATCCGAAGAATTACTAAGCTCAGGTGTGGATGTTTCGGACAGCCGTTCCTTCATTTTCTCGGATAACAATGCCTGGAACGATTTCGTCATCGCCTTATACGGACTGTAGTATATATTCACATTCCCTCGATCCGTATCTTCCCAGAATGTCGGTGTGCTAGATTCCAGAAGTGCGATAGAACTGTCGAAGATCTTACAAAACGTCTTTTCATCCACGACATCAAGATCATCGAGTAAGTTATCGATAATCTTTAGCACGAGCTCGTTCTCGCGCGCATTAAGGTAAAACAACGCTAACGCGATCTCGATAATACGAACCCCGGATTTTACGAATTCTGTATTCGGAATGTTCCGACGATCGTAGTCTGGGGGATTATCCAGGGTCAGGTATTGGGCAAGTAGCTTCTCCTGCTCCTTGAAATCCCAGTTTTCATGGTAGATATAGATCATTATGTCCTTTAACTCAGCAGACAGGCCACTAACCACGAAGTACAGCACTGGATTGGTTTCCCCGTATTTAAGTATTTCGTTGCCATACGACCGCCAGTAACCGAAGGCGGTCTTGAGTAGCTCGTGATTTCCGCTTACAACCAGGCATTTCAGAAAATTCGCGTAGTGAAAAGCGAGGTTAAATAGATGCCGTCGTTCATTGTTAGTTAACGCGTGTTTAATCGCGAATCGCATGAATGTATTGAAGCGTATAAGCAATGCCTCCACCAGCCGTTCGTCGTTATCTTCAACCGCTTCTCGACCTACATTAGTCAACTCAGATGCGCACAGGGAAGCCAGTTCGAACTCGCCTTTGTCCATTAATCTTGTGAACGCGTTCCCCAAAATACGAAAGCATTTTTCCTCATAGAATGTTCGCTTCTCCGACATTTCTTCAAACTGTGAGTCAGTGAACGTTCTGAAAGAGATATCATTCCGTATTACATGCGTAATTTTAAAAAAATTAGGGTTCAGTTTGGGCTTTATACTGACGTAGAGTTGAATCGAAACGCTGATTTTTTTTATGATATCTGCCCGTGTTTCCTTCAGTTCTACGTACTGGAGCATCTCGTCCATTTCATTTAACGATTCCAAGAAGAAAAACTGCGCTTCCTCGACGGAACTCGCATTATCCATAAGCGGCACCATTATCCGTCTCCTGAGGAGTTTTATCTGCCGGATATTTTTTCGAAAGATCGTGTTAATAACTTGATCGGTCTTGGTATAACGCAGGATGTAGAAGATATAGGGCAATGCTAAAAGGATTGAAACCGGCAAAAAGACGTAGAAATTCAAAATCTCGCTCGATGGTCGATATTGGAGGTCGCCGAATGTTGACGAAATTGCGGGATGACATGCGGCCATCACTATGAACCAGATATAGTACAGACTAATCCATTCTTGCAGATAAAAGTCGATCAGCTTCGGGGTCCGCTGGGATGCGATTGATATAACGATTACGAGGGTTCCGAGAATAAGGGAAAGTAGCGATAACCACGTCTCCGGCGCCGAGAGCAGATTATCGCTCTGCAAATTTTCCATGTCGATCTGGAAGATATTCTCGGTTTTCTGCAGAAAAGGCTCATGGAATTTGTTGAACACTATGTCAAGTACCACCATCGTGACCAAAACGATGACGAACGATGTCCGGGCAGGGTTCCTGTACGGGAAACTGACCGTTCTATAGCAACCGTATAAAAACTTATTTTTCAATATATCTCCTTGCTCGTTCTGAAGATGTTGCAGGCAACCCTGTAAAATGATTCGGAGAAAAACCTCGACTGCGTCTTGCGACGACGGCACATGGAAGATAAATATACTGGAGTAATTATTTACGGCAATCGTTTTAATAGGAATCGCGGTGTGTGACGGTGTCGTAGTACTTTCCCATTGACGCGCAGCAGTGGGAAAAATCGCCATCTACGCACGGCGCGATTCCCGTGATTCAAGGAATCCACGGGAATCTATTCGAATCTGACCTTAGAGCGAAGGCATCGAATTTTATACTTATTTATTACGAACAACTGACAACTAGTCTCTGAAATTCGGAGGGGTGGTCGAGTGGTTTAAGGCAGCGGTCTTGAAAACCGCCGTGGGGTTCACGCTCCACCGAGGGTTCGAATCCCTCCCCCTCCGCCAGTCTTCGCTCTCGGCTATGGAATTGCCTCTTAGCTACGTCTGGCTTCGCCGTGGGGTTTACGCTCCACCGAGGGGGCGAGCAGCGAACGGAGTGAGCTATGTGCGGGGCAGTGAAGTTTCGTTGTTACGCAATTGAACGTCAATCCCTCCCCTTTATACAGCGCAATACATCGTTTACACTTTGACGACAGGACATGGTTTATTGTCAGGTGCTGGTGGAAATGCTGAAACTAACATAGTGTACTGTTATTTAATTCCTATGCATTTGATTGCGTCTATTTTAACGCATGGGTAGGCAGCGATTCTGCGTGCATACCCGAAGGTATGTACCAGATTCACTAACGCCGCCCTGCATTGAAATACACGCAACCCTTTGGGCGTGAGTCTTTTGGGTTTCAGCAAGCATCGAGATGAATCGACGATGCTTTGGCATCGCCTTATTCATCTCGATGTAACTGAAAAACCAAAATATCTCTCGTCAAATGTAAAGGAATTTAAATAACAGTACACTAGATTGAAAAGGAGTCGCCCTTACTAATCCGGTGGTTTCGGTTATAGTAACTGGGTTCATGCGTATCGATTTTTGCGTTCTGAGATAACTTTTTTAAACATGCGCAATAGGTGTGGGTGGCGCGGTAAACGCGTTTGGGATAGAATGCGTAAATATCCGAACGAAATACTGAATTAGGTAAAAGGTAAAAATGTCAGACTCTCAAGATATCGTAAAACTGACGAAAGCCTTCACGAGCGAACTAGCCCACCTCAACGCGGTTCGTACGTGGACCCGGGACGCATGCAGAGACCACCTTCCCGAGATTGATGATATTCTCATAAACTACTTTCAAATAGCTGCTGTCGAGGTGTTTACAAATATTGTTAAACACGGATTGGATGCGGATCCAAACCACAATGTGACCTTTGAAATAACCGTAACAACCGAGGACATTGAGATCGTGATATCCGATGATGGACGATCATTCGACCCGAATACACTCGAAGATCCGGATCTCTCGGAAGGGCGAGAGGACGGCATGGGAATCTACATTATAAAACAGGTAATGGATTCGGTCGTGTACCACAGTAAAGATTCAACGAGAAGCAAGAACCGCTTGCACCTTGTCAAAAAACTGGATTGAATGGAGCGCGCGGTGAAATCTAGCCGGTCGAGAATCGGCACCCGGGAAAGGAAAATCAATAACCTTTTCCGCGGAGTGTGATTTTCGCTTTGCTTCAAAAAGGGGGATTACAATGGAAATTTCTCACAGAACACTCGAACAAGTTCTTGTGATCGTACCGAATGTCGAGCATCTCGACGCGAATAATACGAATGATCTTAAGCATCAGGTATCGGAACTTATCGAGCAGAATGCTGCCACCTGTGTTGTATTAGACCTGCGGGAGGTTCAGTTTGTCGACAGCTCCGGCATCGGCAGTCTAATCTCGCTATTAAGAACGATTAAGAGCAATAATGGACAGATTGCTTTAGCCGGCGTAACCCGAACGGTACAGAGCGTCTTTGAGATCGTCAGGTTACACAAACTTTTCGATATTTACGACAACGTGGACGAAGCAGTTAAGGCGTTGGCCTAGCCTGAATAATTCACCAGTATTCTGCTACGAGCCCGAATCTCTGCTCAAATAAACCGATTGGCTTGACTTCACATCTTAGTGAATGAAAATTCACTTTCACCGTGGCGCCTTCTCCAATCGTCTTATTATGAACGAGTTAAGTTCTCTCGCGACGAATCGCGTGAATTAATCAGACTAGAGATCGTGGCCGTAGACGTACTTATTTTTTGATCCTACCGAAACGAATTGGGACTTATGGCGGAACATCCTGGCAACCAGTCTGATCCTGAATACCATAGTCTCAATCGCGACTCCGCAATTATCGAGAAAAGAAATCTCGGTAAGGCAGTCGTTGTATTTGAAGACGTATATTCCTACCTCGACGAGATCGACGCCCTCAATCAATTGGGTAATTATCGACTGCTACGGGCCAAAGATACAACCCAATTCTTCGGATATATCAAGGACGAAAATCCAGATCTGATAATATGTGACATCGGGTCACAATCCTTTGATGCGTATAAGATCTGTTTCGAAGTCCGCGAGCAATTGAACGACGTAAAATTACCGATTCTCGCAGTTATCCCGAAATCGTCGGATATAAACATCACCGGAACGATCGGCCGGGTTTTTAATGATTTTATAGTCAAGCCGTTCGATGCGCAGGAATTTCGAAACCGTATAAGTATCAATCTCGAACTCTCGAATCTTAAGGCTGCATACGATCGGTTTGTGCCATCGGAATTTCTACATTTTCTTGAGAAACGCAGTATTCTTGATGTCGATATCGGCGATCACGTTGAACAGAGTATGTCGATACTTTTTTCGGATATTTGTTCGTTTACGACAATGTCTGAGCAAATGAGTCCCAAGGATAATTTCAATTTCCTCAATTCGTACCTTGCAGCAATGGAGCCGGTCGTTCGCCAGAACAATGGATTCATCGATAAATACATCGGGGACGCGATAATGGCGCTCTTCTCAGAGGAATCCGGCCATGCCGTTGATGCGGCGATCAGCATGCTGCATGCGTTGAAGGTTTACAACAGTTCACGTGAGCAAAGCGGGTTGGAGGCGATCCGAATCGGGATCGGCGTCAACACTGGAACGATGATGCTCGGAACAGTCGGCGGCAGTAAACGAATGGAAGGGACGGTCATCAGTGATGCCGTTAACTTAGCCTCGCGTATCGAGCATATGACTCGAGCGTACGAGTTATCGATCTTGATCGGCGAAGAAACTTTCCTGAGTCTGGAGGACCCGAATAAATACTGTCTGCGTATAATCGACCACGCGAAACCGAAAGGCAAAACGGAGTCAGTCACTGTATTTGAAGTATTCGACGCCGACGAACCGGAGGTGCGGACAGCAAAGAGCGAAACGAAAACGATATTCGAACGCGCGGTGATGCTTTGTCAACAGAACGAGTATGCCGCGGCCTTGCCGTTATTTACCGAGTGCTTCGACGCAAACCCCGCGGACTCTGCCGCCCGTATATACGTAGATCGGTGCCGCAAATTCGGGTAACAGGTTCTTCGCGGAACTGGGTGCGTCTGGTAGGAAGTTTCACTATCTTCGCGCCTATTTCGTACTCCTAACCTTACTCGTGATCTTAATCAGGTTAGAGAGACGTGAAATTACTCTTCTTGTTGACCTGAAAAATTCCCCAGTGGCGACCGCCATATCGATGCAGGTGCACTTGATCAACGATCAAACTAATGCGGGTTAAATTTTCATCCGAATAGATACCCGACTCCGTCGAATTCTCATAGAGCTGTCGGAGTGATTCCTCGAACGCCCATGATGACCCAGGATAGGTGATTAAAACCAGACAATAGTTCTCGTATATTCTAAGGGTTAACTTAATATTCTCATCTTCATCGATATTGCCGTCAACCAGTATGTTCGAAGCGTATTCGACGATAAACGCCTCGACGGCAGAGGACGCAGCTTGCGGCCACTTCGCTGCTGTTAGCGCTTCCCGAGACGCTGATGCAAGATCTTTCATTTGCTTAAGTTCTGGTGATACCGTTTCGCTTATAGCTGTGGTTTCGATGCCAATTACATCGATTATCGCTATGGAGCAGTCGTCTTTGTCGGTACAGAATCCAAGGAACTCCATTTTCGGCAGTATTCGGCTGGCAAGGTTGTGGATCGGTTCTTCTTTTAGAAGGCCCCTGATTATTGTGTCAACACCGTCCGTACCACATTGTTTTCCAGATTTTCCGTCGCATGCTTCTATTACACCGTCGGTGAATAATACCACTGTCATTCCCGGAGCTACCGGAATCGTTAATTCATCTTTGTGACCGAACTCGCTTCCCGGTATGAAATTCATCCCGATCGGAAAACCGCCGATACCCGCTAGCTCATCAAGCATTATTCGTTGGTGATCCTTGTAGACCAATGGGCCATGGTGACCGCAGGAAATACATTTCCAGTGGTCTTCCGGTGGGTCGTGAATCATCAGAAAAAGTGTCACAAATAGTTCTGAATTTTTTACATACGTCCTGAATCGTGACTCAAGTTTATTGCAGATTTCGGAGGGTGGGCTCTCGTGATGAGTGTGCAGAAGCTCCGACATCAGAGCCATGATCATGCAGGACAGAAGCGCAGGAGCGACGCCGTGTCCGGAAACATCTGCTACGTAGATACAAGTACGCCCGGTAACACATCTCACCGTCCCGAATACGTCGCCGCCTATCTCAATCGACGGACGGTGGCTCCAATAGACATCGAAAGCATCGGTATACTCTGGTTTCGTTGAAAGTATGGATTCTTGCAGGGCTCCGGCGAGTGTCAGTTCGTTATCCATTCTAACTTTCCACTCACGAATCTGCTCATTCTTTTCCTTCATCAGGAGCGTATTGCGAACGCGGAGTTTAAGCTCCTCCATAGTCGCGCCCTTTATCAGATAATCCACGGCACCGCAATCGAACGACTTTCTCAAGTCGTTTATCCCCGACTTCGCCGTCAGCACGATTATCGGAATCTCATTCGTTCGCGGATCGTTTTTCAGTCGTTCACACGCTTCCCAGCCGGTTACCTCCGGCATCTCAAGATCCATTAGAATGAGGTCCGGTAGGAATTCCGCAACCTTCTCGAGGCCGCGCTTTCCGTTCTCCGCCGTGTCCACGATATAATCTTTCTGGAGAATGCCCACCACCAGAAGACGGATATCCGGATCGTCATCAACAATGAGAATTCTGCTTTTCGTGTCTTTAGTCATAGAGTTGCGAGCTGGTGTCTACACAGGTATGTTTGCGTCGAGCGGGAACTCGATGTTCGTTTCTGTGCCGTTTGGCTGAAACAGGTCGTAAGGTTCTTATCGGAACGAGGTGCGTAGTTCCGCGATCTTCGCGCCTCTCTCGTACTAGTCCCGAATCCAGCGAACTTTTCGTTGGATTTTCTTCGTAATCTTAATCAATCATATTTTTGATACCGTTTAAGATTAAGAGAACGATTAGGAGTACGAATTTGAAACGTACCCGGTTCCGCGAAAAACCGGGGTAATTTAGTTCTCGCAGTCCGAATCCGTATACACACTGCGACGGAGCCAATCGTTCGGGGAAAAACCAGTGATCTGTGCCTCCCGAGCTGACTGCGGAGTCCTTGGGATAGAAAGATACGTCTAGCGTACAAACAATCAACAGACCTTGCTATTAATTATAGACTTTCCGGATTCTTGGGGGTTAGCCGCAGAATTTATCGTTCTGCAGAGCTTCTCGTGCACCGGAGACATGGGCGCTATGGAATCGTTTAAATTTCTTGCTACCGCGATTTAATTAGCGGCACATCGGAAATAAGGTAATAGCCCAAACTGAGAGGATTGCGCATTGAATCGAGAAAATACACTTAAGAAGGCGGCGAACTCGTCAATCGGAGAACTGAAGGTTACTGCGGAGCAGACGATTGACCGGGTGACCAAATTAATCGAGAATATCGAGACAGTTGTGATTGGGAAACACGATGTAATCGTCCGTGCGGTCGCCGCGTTGTTATCCGATGGGCATATACTTATTGAAGATGTTCCCGGTGTTGGGAAGACAATGTTGGCGAAGGCGATCGCAAAATCAATCTCAGGAGAGTTTCGGCGTGTGCAATTTACCGCTGATCTTCTGCCGTCGGATATAACGGGCGTCAATATTTTTCAACAGGATACGGGTGAATTTCGATTCCGGCGTGGTGCGATATTTACGAATGTTTTGCTCGGTGACGAGATCAACCGCGCCACACCCAGAACACAATCGAGTCTTCTCGAGGCAATGGAAGAGCAACAGGTGACCGTTGACGGTGAACGGTTCCCGTTAAGACGTCCCTTTTTCGTAATCGCTACGCAGAATCCAATAGAACTCGAGGGGACCTATCCACTTCCGTTCGCTCAAATGGACCGTTTTATTGTCCGTTTGCGAATTGGGTATCTCGATTCCGATATTGAGAGCAAGATGCTGCGCACACGGATGACCGAGAACCCGATTGCTGCCTGCCAGCATGTAATTTCCTGCGATGACCTCGCCGATATTCAGCGACTAGTACAGCGGATTAGGGTGTCCGATGACCTATTGGATTACATTGTGGCGATTATCCATAAAACACGTGACAGCGCCGAACTGGAGTACGGTGCGAGCCCACGCGGGAGCCTGGATCTAATGAGATATAGTCAGGCTTTGGCATTCATCGATCGTCGCGACTACGTGCTTCCCGACGACATCAAAGAGGCAGCCGGATCGGTATTGGCACATCGGGTAATCGTAAAGAAAGGAACCCGACACGCAACGCTGAATATCGATTCGATCATTCAGTCCATAGTCGAATCGGTCGATGTTCCGGTGTAGGTTCGGACTCCACGTCATCTAAGAATTCGACCTACCTACAGTCTCAACTGCTTTTTTGTGTCATACCTTCATGATTTATCCTACCAAATTCGGGGTTGCGATAGTAAGTATCGGATTCTGTCTCTATCTCGTTTCAATGCAAACCCTGTCGGGGCTGCTGTTTCTTGTGCTCGGGATAATATTCGGATGCTTTGCTGTGAATATCATCAAGGCGCGAGCCAGCGTGCGTAATATCCATATTCTCCCTCCACCCTCGATCACTTGTACGGAAGGCGAGTCCGTGCGCGAAGCGTGGAGGATAGCGAACAGATCGGATAGGGAAATCGGCCACCTGAACGTCTCAAGCCGAACCTCAAACTATTTCAGTATCTTCGGTATTCCAGGTAATGGGATTAGACATCTTGTTCCAGATATAAAATTTGGATCTAGAGGGGTTTACCCGTTTTCTCGATTACAGGTCAAGTCCTCCTTTCCGTTCGGCCTAATCGAACATCGTCGCCAGATCAAGTGTAGCGGCGAGGTCGTCGTATTCCCTTTAGTATACCCCTGTGCCCCGCCGATAGCGGCAGGGTTCGAACCTATGTTTGGCGGACGGTTTACAGGGAAATATAAATCACAATCAGGAAACACCTTTCATGGGATAAGACCGTTTCAGCCGGAAGATCCTGTGAAGCTGATTCACTGGCCGTCGAGTTCCAAGGGGCAGGGACTAATGGCAAAGGAATTCTCCGAAGAACTCTCGGGGCGGGTTTCCATGGTACTCGGTTGTGATGCGGGGAGAATTATCGATGATGAGCCTACATTAAATTGGGCGGCTAGAGCTTGTGGATCGCTTATCCTCTCCGGGTTGGATCAGGGATTTCATATCGAGCTGGCTACTCTATCGGATCTAAACGTCTCAGTCATCTCCCCATTCTCGGATCATGACGAAGCACTGGGAACTCTTGCGAAAGTGGGTGCCAGGAAACGCCAACTGACGCGTTCTAACCTGCAGTCGTTAGAAGAAAAGATGTCTAGAAAATCGAGTTTATGCTTCGTCCTGACTGAGGTTAATCGTGCACTGCTGGATTTCATTAGGGAAAAGTCCGAAGTAGATCGGCGACGAACCGTCGTATACCTACCGGCATACCTGAAAGTCGAATCAGACTTGAGTCTCGATAAAGTTCCTATCAAGTACTTTTCTAAAATGGCGATGGCTTAGACTTATCTATGCATAAAGTTCCTACTGCGAGCATCTATCAGACCTAATCTAAATGAGTTACAAAGAACGTACGAGCCCGCGGTCACGGGACTAGACTAAGAGATCCAGCCGATATTTTAATATTTCTTCAGCCGCACGAACTTCTTAACTTATTGATTTCAGGTCAGCTAAAAGCTCTCGTAACAAAATTGATGCATAGATCAGGTTACGGTCCGCCGAGCGGAATGATCATAAATGAATTATCGCGATCCACGACATCTGTTGATTTTGGTTGGATGTATCTGTCAGGGATACAGTTGGGAAAATTCTATTGTCCCGTTAATCTACGCATCCCTGTGGTTTCTTGCCGTAAAGCGTCAGCGCCAAACCCCTCTGATCTCGCAGGATGTGGAAGCATTGGTACTACTTATATCATTCGCCTTCTTCAAGATGATGTGGGTCGGCTACAGCTTCGGACATAATCAATTGATATTTCTCGGCGGCAATTTGTTGTTCGCCTACCAGATAATTCACCTCCTTGAGCCACCCAGACTTCGGCAAAAGAAAATTTCCGTCCTCGTCGCGGTAATGCACATTGGAGTCGGTACCCAAGTGATATTCGACTATAAAGCCGCGATTATTCTCCTCGCAGCGCTGGTTCTCGTTCCGAAATCTCTATATGCCCTGGCGAGCGACAGATTCACACCTGCGCAGACGCATGACGTAACTCCGTTAAATCCCAGGAACTACGTGTTCCTGGCCATTATGACAATCCTCTTTTTTCTCATTTTCCCGCGATTCGGATTCCAAAATCGGGCGACCGGTCAATTATTTGGTGTCCCGGGCCCTCTAACCCGGGATCTTGATACCTCCAGCAGCGGTACCGGCAGTGGCGACGATCGGCTCATCATGCGTGTCGAGGCGGAGGGATTGGGTTATATGAAATCCTACGCGCTTGATCAGTTCGATGGAAATCACTGGACTGCCAGTAACTGGCTGAAGAAGTGGAAGCGTAGTTGGAGGAATGACTGGCCGATAGAACAGAATCATCGGTCCGTCAGAATATTAAATTTCCAATGGCTGCGAAATACTTTGCCTGTTGACGGAACCGTTCAAAACATCACCGGTCCATTTCTCGACCGTCCGTATATTTCCGGGGACGACGGCGTGAAGGTCAGTTTTAACCTGCGGCAGAATATCTCTTATCAGTATTGGACAACGTGGGGCGCGGACGTACATCCGCTCGAACCAAGGGAACTCGATCGTTATACTAAATTGCCTCATCAGTCTCCGCGTTTGCGACAATGGCTCGACTCTCGTGTTGGGACCGGCGATGACCCGGAAACTATCGCGATGAAACTCGTGACCCATTTTCAATCTGAATTCGAATATAAATTGGGCGGCCCGGATTTGAATAGAATTAATCCGATCGACGAGTTTATACTGGACCGTCAGGAAGGACACTGTGAACGGTTTGCATCGGCGTTAGCGGTACTGCTCCGCATGAAGCAGATTCCTGCGAGAGTTTGCGTTGGTTTCCTGCCTGCGGAGAAGAATGAGTTAGGCGGATTTTATAATATTCGCGGGAAGCACGCCCATGCCTGGACTGAAGCATATCTCGAAGGGCAGGGGTGGATGATCGTTGACGGAACACCCTACGGACGTGGCGTAGAATTAGAAAGTCGCGCATTTGCCTTCACGATCTACGAGTGGCTGGAGTATATGTGGTACGCGAAGATCGTCGAATTCGGGGTAACAGAACAACGCGCGATTTTCGGGCTCGTGACAACCGGCGTCCGGACGCTTCTGGCGCGCACTCTCAAATTTGGATTACCGGCCCTCTGCGGTATTGTAGTTGTCGGTATTCTGTTGCTCCTGTCGTCGTCTAATTTCAAGAGATTCTACCTATCACTATTGAGCCCCGAGAACCGCCGGACTGCAGGCGAGAAGGAAGCCAAGCATTTCTATGGTAGAATGCTGAAGGCCCTCGCGAGGCAGCGGATCGCACGCCACTCGTATCAAACGCCGAACGAGTTTCTAAGTTCGTTGGAGCTGAAAAGACACCCGTCTATAAACGAAATAAGGTTTGTTACTCAAAGTTTTTGCAGAACGCGTTACGGCGGGAACGCATTAACGGCCGATGACTACGAGAAGTTGCGTGCTGCGCTAACTAAAATTGTGAAATCCCGGCGGTAACTTATTGATCATGATCGAATTAAAGGATTTACCGGGGATAAACGCCTTACTGAACTTGGTATGTACCAGTTTCTTGGTTGCCGGGTATGTGAATATCAAGCGCGGGCGGCGTGACATGCACATGAGGTTTATGCTACTCGCGTTGGGAACGTCGATACTGTTTTTGGGATCTTACGTTATATACCACGTGAACGTGGGTTCAGTGCCGTATCCTTACCATGATTGGACGAGGACTCTATACTTTTCCATCCTGGTTCCGCATATATTGTTGGCGGCAATTATGTTGCCGTTGATTGCGATGCTGTTATGGTATGCGATCGGCGGAAATTTCAGTAGCCATAAGAGGCTTGCTCGATGGGTTTGGCCGATCTGGATGTTTGTTTCCATTAGCGGGGTCTTAATCTACCTCTTGCTATATCGCTAATCTTATTCGCGACTCCGAGTCGAACTATAAACCTGGGGCCTCGCATTGCCGTGCTCCCGGAGTAGTTTAATTTACATGGTAAGCTGCTGGCTGTGTGAGTGGACTCACAAAGTTTGACAATTCGGGAATTATAGAGGACTCTCTGATCGTGCTTGCAGCGTTAAAGACGGGAACTCCTCAGACGTGTAAGTGGTCTTTCGTGTTGCCTCCTACATTTGTTTAGGCGCGTGCCAAGTTTTCTGACCAAACGGAATTGATAAAAGCCACCATGATGGCGGCAGAAAATAATCCGCTTCGGGCGGTTCACACATTCCGAGCCTCCGCTGTGCTGGAGGTCACTGATGATAAGAATAATATGATCAAGGTCAACTTCGTATTTTGGTATAGAACATTAGGTTTTGTTCTCGTGGCGACGCTGCTGACCGCGTGTTCTGCCCCGCCGCCGGCTTTTCTCGGTACTGCGCTGGAATTTCCGGAGGAAGCCCCGGGGTTCAGCCTTTTGGATCACCAGGGAGGAGAATTTCAATTGGGAGCGCAGAAGGGCAAGATTGTCTTGCTTTTCTTTGGTTTTATCAATTGCCCGGACGTGTGTCCAATGACGATGTTGAGCTGGACCGAGGCCAGCGGAAGTCTGGGGGCGGATGGCAAGGATATTCGGTTCGTTTTTATCACCGTCGATCCCGAGCGCGATACGGCGGAGAATTTAGCCGATTATTCCGGAGTCTACGGAAATCGAATGCTCACACTGCGCGGTAGCGCTGAAGCCCTTGAGGCGGTGTATAAGTCGTACGGAATCTACCGCGAAGTTGAGGCTAATGCGGGTTCTGAAAATTATTCTATCAACCACGCGAATTCGATTATAGTCATCGATAAGCAAGGACGCTGGCGACTGAATTTTCCGCGGGGGATGACCGCCGAGAGTATGTTGCACGATTTAAATATTCTTCTCAGCGAATAGTGTACGGGTAATCGACCAATTGCGGCCTGAGTCAACTGGTAAAGTTTCTGTTGCCTAGCCTGATTTATGCATGAATTTCGTCACGAGAGTTTGCAGTGTGTTTGAGATCAATGAGTTACGAAGGTTCTGGCTGGGCAAAGCCCAGTCCCGCGACTGCGGGAAATAGCGAGCTATTTCAAGTCTTGGGTTCTTTGTAAGTAATTTAGGTCATGTACAATGCGTGCTCGCAGTAGAAAGTTCGTGCATAGGTCAGGCTAGCAGAAAGAGATTCGAAAAGAGGCGCTGCCGTACGCAGTTCGTTACCGTACTCCTGACTTTTATTCGATTACGATTCGGATTACGATTCGGATTAGAATATAGGAAAGATGGGTTGAACGTAAGCCTCTTTTAAGGGGGTTTTTTAAGGCACCGGCGTTGCTGGTGATACTTGATAGTTAGATCGTCTCTCAGCGGTCGCGGTCCGTTAGAGGCGGCTTTACTTATAGTCAAAACGTAGTGTACGAGCTGATATGATTTGTCCAGAGTGTAGTTCGGAAGTCCCCGACGTTACGGATGTGTGCGGGAAGTGCGGATTCGAATTTACCGGAAAACCGAAACCTGGTAAAGCCGGAATACCTGCGGCAGGTGCCGACGAGAAAAACTCGCCGGCGTACAAGCAATTGTACCACGAGGCCGTTCATGCTTACGAAAAGGGGGGCTTCGCTGAGTGCCTTCAACTTTGTGACCAGGGCATTGGGCAGTTTAGTGATACCAGTGATTTCAAGCGTGTGCGCCACTACGCGGTTCAAAAGTTGGAAGAAGAGGGCGTTGATATCAGTGAAACGGCTTCATCGGCGGACGCTTCCTCAGCAGCACAACCTGCCGACGCTAAGTCTGCTATACCCCAATCCGAGCGACTCGGCAAAGATAGCCCCGAATACGCGCAGAAATATCAGAACGCGGTGCGCGCATTCGAAAACGGGGCTTACGAGAAATGTGTTGAGGTCTGCGACCGCGCGATGGATCGATTTAAAGACATCGGCGATTTCCAGAGCATGCGTTATCAGGCCAGTCTTAAGGCAACAGAGATTGAGTACTCGGATCATGTAATCAATAAGCATCAGGAGACGGTCGTTGCGTACGAGGGACAAAAGCAGTTGGAGAACGATGCTATCGTCGCGTTCGAAATAGGGGATTTCGAGAAGTGTATCGGTCTATGCGAACAGGGGTTGGCAAATTCCGATGGGGCCTCTGACCTGAAGGCGCTGAAACATCAGGCTTCCCTCAAATTAATGGAATCGGAGTACCATAAGAGGGATTCCGCCGAGATCGCGGATAGAAATGAAGCCCGAATTCGGCAACTCCGGGAGTTGGAGGATGCTGCTGCCGCTGCGTTTGAAGCACAAGATTACGACTTGTGCGTCGAAAAATGTGATCAGGTATCAGAGCTTAGGATGGAGTCTCCGCGCTGCAACGAGCTGAAATCCTGGGTGGCCTCCCGATTAGAAGAGTTGGAGGAACAGTTGTCGCGAAGTGAATTTTTCTTCGAACAGGAAAATTGGGAGAAAGCAGTAGAGTCTTCTATGCGTGTTCTTGAGATTAAGAGTGATAATAGTGAAGCGAAGTACATGCTGGAAGTCGTGAGGAATAAAATTAAGAAAAAGCGGCGCGATCAAGTAGTTTTCGGCGGGGTCGTAATGGCGATTCTCGGCGTGCTAGTAATTGCTGTTGGCGTATGGATAAAGTTCTATCACGGCAAGAACCCAGACACCGAGAAATTATACAGACAGTATTACGGATCCGCACAGCAGTTCCTTTCGAAAGCCAATGATTTGACGAGTGTGAATGGACTTGCAGCATTAAAATTTTTAGTTGAGGCAAATGAACAGCTTGCGTATGCACGAGAGGAAAAAGTTCTCGCTGAAGTTACTCCGGACCAGCGTAGTAAATTCGAATTACTTGATGCGGATATCAACGGTCTTTTGACTTCGATTGAGCTGGCGCATGAATTATACGAATCAAAAATACCTCTTATAAAGCAGGCGCGCGCCGACGCCGAACGTCATTCGAAACGTGAGCCGGCGAAGGCCGCAGAAACCTACATGAAAGCGCTGGGGCAACTCGAAGAATTACGCGCTGCGGGAGTTATTGAATTCCTTGAAATTCCACGACAGCAAGAGATAAAACGCCTCCACAGCGAAATAGAAAAGACTTTCAAGGCGTTCATCTTCGCGTCGGCCGTGAAGATGCGGGCCAAGGCGAAAAAGATGGGCTTGCACCAGTCGGAATCATTTATCCAGGGTAATTTGATGTTATCGAAAGCAGAAGACGTTTTTAAAGACGGGGAATATGATCGATCGGTCGAGCTCCTGACTCGATCCGAGTCGGGGTTCGATGCAGCGGTATCAGTTGCTTATCGGACGATACAGTTGCATCATTATCGTGATAGTTATCTTGAAAGACTAGAAGCTGTCGATATGGATAAGCTCGCCCGCGTTGCCCCCGAGAAATCTAATCAGATTCGGAATCTGCAAATCTCCGCTGCCGAAAGTTTAATACGTGAGGACTACGTTGCGACCATACAGTATTACGCGGCGGCAGTGAAATTATTAGAACAGGCCGAGGACGATCTCAAGGGAGAGTAGCGATGCTTGGCTTCCAACCAGCATCCAGCATCCAGCATCTTTCATCCAGCATCTAGCATCCAGCATCCAGTCTCCCGTATCTTGCATCTTGCATCCAGCATCTCACATCTAGCATCTAGATATCCAGCATCCAGAATCCAGTGTCCAGAAACCAGCCTCCGAAGCCCACTTCTACCCAACGGGTCGTTGCCAGTCAGAATCCGTGATCACAGGAACAGTTTTTTTACTTCAGCTTTGATAACCTTTCCCATCGCGTTGCGTGGAAGGCTATCGGTGGTTACAAAACGGCTCGGAAGCTTGTAGTTCGCGAGTTTATCTCTTGCCCAATCACGTAGATTATCAACCAGTAAGTCGGGGCCCGACTCGGATACCACGGCAATACCTACACGCTCCCCCCACATTTCATCTGCTATCCCGACCACGGCGCAATCTGCGATTTTGGGGTGGGATTTCATCACACACTCTATTTCGATTGCGGAGACTTTATATCCGCCCGTTTTTATTATGTCTATGGATGAGCGGCCCAGGATCTTATAGTCGCCATTCTCGATCATCGCGATATCGCCCGTCCTGAACCATTTCTCATGAAACGCGGAGTTCGTTGCTTTTGGATCTTGCCAGTATTGCGCAAAAACCGTGGCACCTCTTACTTGAATCTCACCCGCGATTCGGTCGCCATCCAGCACGTTGCCAGACTCATCTACAAGCCTCACTTTCACGCCGGTAATAGCTGAACCCACACAGCCGGTTCGGCGTTGCCCATGAAGTGAGTGTGAAAGTGCCATTCCAATCTCCGTCATCCCGTAGCGCTCCAATAGCCGGTGTCCAGTTATTTGCGCCCATTCTTCGGAAACCGTTGTCGACAATGGGGCAGATCCCGACACCATAAGTCTGATCGCTCTGCAGCTTTCGGTCAATAACGCCTGTTCATTGGCGGATACTTGTCGCCAATGTTTGATCAACTGCACGTAGACCGTCGGAACAGCCATAAACAAGGTCACTCCGCCGGCCTTAAATCGATCCCACACGTCACCAGCACGAAATTGCGTCGGGAACTCGCATTTCGCACCGGCCCATAACGCGCAGCACAGAATATTTACGATGCCGTGGAGATGATGGAGGGGGAGAATGTTTAGTATTACGTCGTCAGATGACCATTCCCATGCGTCTATCAGATTCGTAATCTGTGCGCTAATATTATCATGGGTCAGTACAACGCCTTTCGGCGCTCCAGTCGTACCGCTCGTGTACAGAATCATCGCATTTCGATCGGATCCTGAGTCGGGCAGAGTGAACCCGCAGAGATTTATCGGTTCCTTCGGAATGGGTATGAGTAGGCGGCTTGTCCCGTTGAGTACACCTTCCACCATCTCGTAAAATTGCCGATCCGCCACGACAATCAGGGGATCGGAATCTTTGATAACGTGGTCCAACTCCGCCGGTGGATGGCTGATGCATAGCGGTACGGCTACTCCACCGGCCCGCCATATCCCCCATTGCGTCGCGACGTATTCGAACCCTGGCGGGACAATATAGGCGATCCTCTCACCGCCGAGGTCCTTGCGATCTACATGGCTAAGCAAAGCGCCCGCGATTTTTTCCGAAGCCTCCAGTAATGAGTCGTATGTGTATTCGCCGGTACCGTCGGCAATAGCGATCCGTGGCGCGTGAAGCGCCGCGCGTTCAATGATCGGTATTATTAGATTCTCGGTCATATGCATCAGTGTCTTGTATCCAGGATCCTTCATTCACTTCCAGCATCCAGTATCTTGCATCCAGTATCTTGTCTCTTGCCTCTTGCATTTAACATTCATCCGTCTCTAAGTCACCAGCAGATGGCTTGGTGATCAGCCGGTAAAGTCGTCGTTTCCGGTCAAGGTATCGATAGAAGCACCAGATACCGGTTACGATCGTTAACACGAATGATAGAACCGCGAACCAGTTACCGACCCGCGAGTAGAACGTTAAACACGAGTGCGTCGATACCGGAACTGCGTAACCACGGTAGCCCGCGGTAAACGGATCTCCCGTATTAGGGGCTCGTATGAGGCCGGTAACCTTACCGTTGGCATCAATCAGGCATGAGTCGCTGTTATTCCCGCTGCGAACCACGGGCCGGCCATTTTCAACAGCGCGCACGACGGCATGTGCCAAATGTTGACGGGACGCGGAGGATTCGCCGAACCACGCGTCGTTAGTAATGCACACCAGTATGTTTGCACCGTTTCGAACGAATCTGGAACTGATCTCCGGGAATATATCCTCGTAGCATATATTCACTCCGATCCGGAATTTCTCTTTGAACTGAAGGACGGTGAACTCCCGCCCGGCTGTTAAACTTCGTCCCATCCCGATCCACTTCACCAGCCACGGTAAATACTTCTCGAACGGCACGAATTCGCCGAATGGGACCAGGTGAATCTTGTCGTATCGATCAACTACCTCACCGGCAGCATTGAACAGCAATGCACTATTAAAACTTCGGGATACTTCAGTGTGATCAATACTATTGTTATTGAATCGATAATCGATTGACCCCGCGAGCAGCGGTGTCTTGATTTCGGCGAATAATCGCTGCATTTCCGATATGCAACTTTTGTCGTATATCAAACTCGCCGGCACCGCTGTTTCAGGCCATATCACAAGGTCGGGTGAAAGATTAGCTACCGCTTTCCGCGTTAGTGACGTATACACAGAAAGAGCGTGTTCCAACTGATGCGGGCTCCATTCCCTGATCTGCGGGATATCTCCCTGTACGACTGCGACTTTTAACACGGTATCCGACTCTCCTGGACGATACAGGTTCTGACCCAGTACAACTGCGAATATCATCGTAGCTGCCGGTCCCAATATGATGATCACGCCCGACCTCTTTCGGGTTTTCAAGAGCTGTGCTCTCTCCGTCAGAATATAGTAGATCGTCAGGTTGAATATCATGACGAAAAAACTGATACCGTAGATCCCGGTAACCCTTGAGAATGACAGCAGCCATTCGCACTGCCACTGACTGATGCCCAGTTGATTCCACGGAAACCCCGTGAACAACCAGCTGCGGCACCACTCCATTCCGCACCACAGAAATCCACCGATCAGTATAGCGATGACCATTTTCGCGATCGACAAGCTCGTATCTACGACAACCGCGGTATCATTCTTTGGGAGTAGATCCGTATCTTCTGACCATCGTAGGTTATGGTTTATAAGACTGAATAAGTAGAACCAGAACGCCGGCAGAACAGCATAAACGGCAGCAACGCCAATGGGCGCCAGGACGAAAACTTCGCTGAGCCACGCGAACGTCGTCATGAAGTGCCCAAGGCCGAATGCGTAGCCCAACCACCATGATCGACTATTCGGGCGAAGTGTAAGGAAGAGAATCGGCAGGAAGATGAACCACGCGATCCATGCCCAATCCAGCGGCGCGAACGCCGTTGAAAGCAGTGCCCCGTTCAGAAAGGCGATCCCACCTCGTAAGAGTTTCGGCCACCATAAGACCTCGCGGACTAGATTCCCAGGTCGCTTCGAGCGAGCGTCGGCTGAGATATGGATTTTTTGGTTGAAGTTGGACATTCTTAATTTTCAGTTGTCGGTTGTCAGTTGTCAGTTGTCGGTTGTCAGTTTTCAGTTGCTAGGGGAAAAGATCGACGTTGGCGTGATGCTGGATTCTAAATTGTTGGTCATTGGATATTCCTTGTTGGATATTTGGATATTGAGTGATATTAGATGCTGGATACTGGATACTGGATACCAGATGCTGGATTGTTCTGGATATTCCTTGTTGGATATTGGAAATTGAGTTGTTCAGTTGTCGGTTGTTGAGTTGTTCAGTTGCTAGGGGAAAAGACCGACGTTGGCGTGATGCTGGATGTGGATGCGCCAGCGGCGCGATGCTGGATACTAGATACCAGATGCTGGATTCTAGATCGTTGTCCATTGGATATTCCATGTTGGATATTGGGTATTAATTCTTTAACCTTTGCTTTTCTTCTGCCCCTTGAAACCCGGACGCATTACGTCCGTATCCTCCTCCGCCGGGTGTTTTGATCGTCAGTTTGTCACCGGGTTGTGCCGTGAATTGAGCGAGGCTGGATAATGCTTCAGGACTCTGCGAGTCTATTCTCTTCAGAATATTCTCGCCAGGATTCCCAGGCTCACCACCTGCCGATCCGAAAGGGGCCGTAGTCCGTCGCTGCGTGAGGAGTGATACCTCGAGAGGCGCACAAAACTCGAACTCCCGAACGACACCGTCACCACCCGGTCGCGCGCCGTTCCCTCCTGAGTCGCGCCTTATTTCGAACCGGTTTATTCGGACGGGGAAATTCCTTTCCAAAACCTCGACATCTGTTATACGTGTGTTCGTCATATGGCTGTGCATCGCATCCGCACCGTCGAGCTCTTGAGTTCCGCCGTTGCCGCCGCAAATCGTTTCGTAATAACCGAATGACTCGTTCCCAAACACGATATTATTCATCGTCCCCTGACTGGCAGCCGCGATGCCCAGTGCACCGAGGATAACATCGACAATTCGTTGCGAAACCTCCACGTTACCCGCTACCACCGGAGGATGACGTTTCGGATCCGGCTCGACCGGCGGGTTCAGCATCCCTTCCTGCAACACCAACGTGATCGGTGCCAGAACACCCGAGTTCAGGGCAATATCGTCGTTAACAATCGTACGTAGACAATATAGAACTGCGCTTTGAACGATTGCCGGATTTGCGTTGAAACACGTTTCATTGACTGGACCGGTCCCCGTAAAGTCGATCGTCATCTCATCGGACTCGATGCGAATGGATACCTTTATCGGCGATCCGTCGTCCAGGCAGTCTTCGAAAGAATAATCACCGTCTTCAAGTGCCAGTATCGCTGACCTCGTCTTATCCTCCGCAGCACGGCGTAAAAAGTTCATATATGCCCGTACCGTCGGCCATGACTCCTTAGTTATCAAGGTGTTGAGTTCACGTAGTCCGGCACGGTTCGCGGCGATGGCTGCTTTGATATCTGCGATATTTTCAGCGGGAGAACGCGACGGATACGGGCCGTCCTGTAGTATCCGCATCACGTCGTCTGCAAGAAACTCCTCGTTGCGCATGATCAGTAGATTGGAAAAGACGACGCCTTCTTCGGCCAGATTCTTTGCAAACGGAAAACATGACCCCGGTCGGACACCCCCGATTTCAGCGTGGTGAGCCCGTGACGCGGTGAAAAAACGTATCTCTTTTCCATCGTCACTGAACACCGGAGTTATGACTGTTAAATCGGGTAAGTGCGAACCGCCCAAGTCGGGATCATTGGATAAATAAACATCGCCTGGCCGAATATCCTCCGATCGGATACTATCCGATAAAGCTTCATCAGCATTGCTGATTAGCGATTTTACTGCCGCGCTCATTGCACCCAGATGCACCGGAATATGAGGTGCGTTTACAATCAGGTCGCCTGTCCCGTCCAGAATCGCGCAGCTGAAATCCAGGCGCTCCTTTATATTGACCGAGAGTGCGGTTTTTTGTAAGATTACCCCCATACCGATGGCAATGTGTGTAAATCTGTTCTCGAACAACTCCAATCGTATCGGGTCGCATTCAGTCGCGCTTTGGATCGACTCGGCGACAGGATTCTTATCGGTAATAACAATGTTATTCTCCGCAGTTACTCGCGCCGACCATGCCGGATCGATTACGATCGTCGTGTATTCCTCCAGAATAATCGCCGGGCCAGCAATTAAATCACCTGGCACCAGCCGCTCGCGTTTGTAGACATCGGTAGAGACCAGTTTGGCGTCGAATAGGCATTCGACGGAGTGATTTGGTGAAATAGATCGCTCTTGTAGTGGTGATGACGTCACCTCTGGGTTTTCTGTTTCGCCGATTATCTCTATTCGAACCGTCACTATCTCAATCTCCCGGCCGGCGTGGAGATGTCCATAAAGCTGCTGATGCATTGCCTCGAACTCAATTCGGTAGTCAGATGTCGACGATTCATGAACGGTTATCGTTGACTCCTCGCCGACATACCGAAGATCCAACATTCGGTGTGGGGCCTGAATTCGATGGGATGGTATCCCTTCGACCATTAATTCAGTCCGCAACCGCGACGCCATCTCCGAGAGTATCGGTTCGATTTCCCGCAATCCTGCGTCACCCAGCGGTGCCAGCACTGTCTTTTCGGCGAATCTCTTATAGTCCGCTGCACCAATACCGAATGCACTCATAACACCGGCCCACGGTGAGATTATGATACTGCGAATCCCGAGTAACCGGGCGATGGCACAGCTGTGCTGAGCCGCGGCACCCCCGAAAGCGGCGAGGACGTATTCTCGGGGATCGTATCCCTTGGCTGTACTAATCCGCTTGATCGCGGCCGCCATTTTTTCGTTCGCGATTCGGGTAAAACCCCCTGCTACTTCGGCAGGTGTATATACGGGCCCTCCGGATACTTCTATGGACCTGGCAATGGCTTCCAGGCGATGACTAACAACTTCGCGGTTGAGTGGGAACGGAAAATGATCCGGATCGATCTTTCCGGCGAACAGGTTTACATCAGTAATTGTTAACGGACCGTTCTTGCCGTAGCACGCCGGGCCAGGGTCCGCGCCGGCGCTGTGCGGCCCGACCTGCAAGCGGTGCCCGTCGAATTTGCAAATCGAACCGCCGCCTGCCGCAATTGTTTCGATGCTCAGTAGTGGCGCTACGATCCTCGCATTGGCGATCTCGGTTGCAAAGTCGTACTCGAATTCTCCATCGAAACGACTGACATCTGTCGATGTCCCACCCATGTCGAACCCGATCGCCTTAGAGAACCCGGCAGCCTTAATCGCGTGCGCAAATCCTGTCACTCCCCCCGCGGGGCCACTTAGAATACTATCCTTGCCGGAAAACGCGTCCGCGTCAACCAACCCACCGGCTGACGTCATTAACTTCAAACCCACAAGTGGGCTAAATTCTATGGTGGATGTGTCGTTGTTGGTGGCGGTGCAACATAATCTGCGAATTTCGTTGACGTATGCCTGAATTATTGGTGAGAGATATGCGTCTACTACCGTTGTGTCACCGCGGTCGAGCGCCTTAATCGTCGGGCTAAGTTTCGTCGAAACCGATACTCCAATGACACCCGAACTTCTGATGGCAGCGGCGAGTCGTTGCTCATGAACCGGATTGGCATAAGCGTTTATCAGGCAGACAGCGACACTGTCGGAGTCGCCAGCGCGCAGTTCACCGATTAATCGGTCGATTTCGGTAGCCGAGAGTGGGGCTATGACCCTTCCTGAGGAATCAATTCGTTCGGCGATTTCGAAAACGCGGTCGTAGAGCATCTTCGGTTTCGGACAGTTGAGTTTGAATAGTTCCGGTCGTGCCTGGGTTCCGATTTTTAGTAAGTCCGCGAATCCGCGAGTGGTTACATACGCAACCTTTGACCCTTTTCGCTCGAGTAAAGCATTTGTCCCTAATGTGGTCCCGAGGAGTATGCGAACGTTATGAATCGGATCACGTAGTTTTAGGCCCAGGATTTGTCGAATCCCGATGACCGGCGCAGGTTCGCCGGATGAGAGTTCGAAGGAATCGGGTTTGTTCCCTGTGATGGCTACCTCACGATCCAGTTCGAAGACACCTCCATCAGGATCGAATGACGTAACTTGCGCGGAGTCCAAGGACTCGGAGTTTGTGTCGAGTATCCGTATCTCAAAATCGGCGAAGAAGTCCTCTGGGAAATCGGATTTAGCGGCGTCCAGAATCCGGGTACTCGTCGATCCAGTGCCAACTCGGCCCTTAAAGATTCCCGAACTCAGAACCTTGCAATGGTGGAGAGTACTATCTGGAGCCTTTCCGATGCAGTCCGTGAATGTCCCGCCGACATCGATCCAAAACTCCCACATGGGAGGGGAGGGTGACGTTGTATCCGATTTGGTAGGTTTGTTGAGAGTCGAGTCCATAAAGTAACTTTAGCCGAGTTTCTGAATATGGACAATCAAATCTCACTAGTGTTAAAATAAGCGAACATTCCCATTCGTAATCTTACTCATAATCGTAATCTTCTGGTTTTTCGAGGTGAAATTTGTGAGAGATTACGATTATGATTGCGGGTACGATTACGAAGAAAATCCAACGAAAAGTTCGCTGGATTTGGGACTAGCAGAGTTCAGATGAAGATCGCGGCGTAGATGACCCCAATATTACTCGCGAATCTTGCTTTTGTTTTGAGACACGATTGTTACAGCGCTATTGAGGAATAATGTTACTAAATGTTGACTATTGCTAGCAAAGGATATTGCCTGATTTTAGTCTGAATATCAGAGTATCAGGCAAAATCGCTTAATTCTTTAATGTTCGCATAAAAATAACGGAGACTCCGATGCCTGAAATATCAAGATTTTTCGGAATCATTATACGCATGTTTTATGACGAGCATAACCCGCCTCACTTTCACGCAGAATTCCAATGAAATAAAGCGGTCTTCGATCTTAATGGGAAAATGACGAAGGGGGACTTGCGCTCACGAACGGCTCGAAAATTAGTCAGGGGGAGTGGGTAGATTTACATGGTGATGAGATTGCTCAGAATTGGGAACTCGCAATGAGCGATAAAGAATTAAAGAAGATCGGTCCATTGGACTGAGGAGGCCTAGCGCATGTGGAACATGAATGATATCAAACGCATTGAATACAAGCGTGAGTATATTTACCACCTGGAATTCGACGATGGTATACACGCTGAAATCGATTTTTCCCCATACCTGAAACGAGGACCGGTATTCAAGCCACTGTCTGATCCCACGTTCTTTAAGCAAGCGATCATAGCAGGTGGAACTATTGCATGGCCGAACGGTTTGGATATTGCACCGGAAACGCTATACGAAAAATGCGAACAAGCGAATGCACTCAATCCTCTATCCGCTGCGCTTCTAGAGGATGAGTGATTCAGGTCATTCGCATTAAGAGAAGTTGACGTTGACGTGTGTTTATGCCGTTCGACGGCTACTGCTGCAAAGATAAATCACTGGGTGGTTCCATTGAAAATAGAGGATTTAAGAACTTTGTGTGAAGCGGAACCTTTTAGACCGTTCACCCTGCAGATTGTGGGTGGGGAGAATTTAGATGTCATCAAAAAAGAAAAAATAATCATACCCCCTGACGGTAAAACGCTCAAAGTAAAGGACCATCACCATCCGTGAACCTACCACTTAAAGCTTTCATCGATAACGGGCATAATCTATAAGGAGGCATCTGTCGTTCGGGAAGAAAAAATTTCGTACATATTGATGATGTCGATTATTGCCGGACCGTTACTTCTTTTATGCTTTGGGGGGCTGTTTGTGTTTTTTATCAAGGACCCCCAGGTCGCTATGAAGGCTGTATTAATATCTTTAGTCGGGTGTTTTGTCCTAAAATTAATTTACAACCCCATAGCCAAAACCGAATGCGAAAAATCTATACGTAATCTTATTGAAGAATTTTCTAAAGAATACAATTACGAAGTTATAGTGTTTGTAGATAAGCCCCTTGTTACTAAGCATGACTATTTTCATTATTGCAGTGTGACTTTTAAGGATGAGAAGGGCAGCATAGACACATGTAGCCTGCGATGGATACCCTCAGAGAGACTTCACCTTTGTAGGACAAAAGTGCGTTGGGAGCGGGACGGCCTGTACAGAGCTCATAACCTCCCCCACTGGAATGGCGAGAGCGAACAATAGGATTCATGAAAATAGGACATACCCATTTAAAAATTCGTGATCTTGACAAATCTGTTGAGTTTTATAAGCGCTATCTGAAGCTCGAAGAGCGTGAACGGGTCGGCAAAGCATTCTCATTTCTTTCCGGAACGGATATGCACCACGAGGTTGCGTTGCAGCAATTAGGGTCGGGCGCACCTTCACCACATCCTTATTCCGTTGGACTGTATCATGTGGCTTTTGAGGTGAATTCCAAAGATGAACTAAAGGAGTTGTATGAAAAATTGGTCGCCGATGATATCTCGCATGTACTGGTCGATCATCGTATAAGCGTCGCTTTTTATTTTACAGATCCTGATCAAAATGGTATTGAGGTCTATCACGACACTCGATCTGAAGATCGCGGTTCATGTATGTGGCAGGGCATAGACCGGCCGATATGCCCTGAAGTTTATTTTGCTACAAAATCAACCGAACAAGTGGATTGATCGAGAATTAAGGGTCGTACCCTTTTAGGAATTATATCATCTTTATATCCAATATGTTCCATTGATTTATCAGAAAAACATGGGGTTTAGAAGAATGTTTCTGTTATAAAAAATTGTGCTAAGCGAATAGCTCTCCTTGGGTGCGTTGCATGCTTAGAGTTATGGCTCTCCCTAATATCGTTAGATCGAATTATTGGCACTAAAAGATCATTCTAAAACGGCTATTGTTATGCAAATATAATTTAATATGTTTATTTGCAATTAATTATGGATTCGAAAAGGGTACGACCCGAATGCCGCAGTTGGGAGTCTCATCTTTGATATATGGTCACTGGGACGCAGTGAACGGCGGATGTGGTTTTTCTTGGATGGGTGCATTGATGGTAATCATTCACTGGAGTGGATTCGCTTTGCTTTACAGAATGAGGTCTTACATTTTTGATTTACCTCGAACAAGTTCAGGCGGGATCATCTCAATGGATTTAGACGGTTCTTGGCAACCGATTCGTTATGACTACTGGGCTGACATTTTAAAAGCTGCCAAGCAGACTAGCTTTCGCGGCCTGAGCCCTGAGGAAAGATTATCGGTGGAATTTGGGCCGTTGCAGGCCGATAGCTCACAACTCGAAGGTTGGCGCGATGCCCGGTTGAACACCATGGGTAAAGACTTGGCCCAAAAACATAACCAGAATATCATCCTGACTATAGATAGACTCAGGTTTGGTAGTTGGATCGTGAGTATTTCTGGTAATGAATCTACCGAACAAGCGGATTGAGATCAATGTCATAAACTCGCCGCCGGCTCGTACATGACATGACTCATCCTTGACGTTGGCTATGAGATAAAATGAAATCAATGCCCCAAGATGCTGCGTATTCGTTGCCCTTCCTTATATTGACGGTGGGAAGTTTTGTTTTTATTCGAAGATTGCTTCCTGACACGTCAATACTGTATTCGGTCTTCGGCGCCATTTCTTGGGCTATTATCGGCTACTCAATTTTCTTTTTTGTATGTGCTATTAGCGATTTGACATTCAAGACAGATATTCTGACTTGTATGACATCAGAGAAAAGCCTTCCCAGCTCCTTGCGGACTAAAGTCATGCGCGTTGTCGGCCCCATCCTGATAGTGAGTTTCGCGTTTATCTTTTTATATTTTATGGGAGATACTCCTATTGATGACGGTGATACTTATAATGATGACGAAATCTTCCTCCCGTTTTCCTGGAGGAATCACTGACATAATGAAATCATTAGAAACAGCCAACAAATCGGTTCAGGACAACGCGGATTCCGCTGCGCTACAATCGCGTACCTGACCTTGACGTTCGGCGTCAAGAGGAAGCCATGTCTAGCAATTCACCGTTTCCGAAGAAACCGCAAACCCGTATCGGCCGAGACGAGGTGGTGGAATACCTGCTTCAGCATCACCAGCGGGGATACCAGATCTATGAAGCCGGTGCTGGTTTCGAGCTGGTGCTTAATGAATCTCAAAGCATCAAGATTCCCAACACAAACAGCGGAACGGTGCAGGTTCAACGCTACACGATGAACACCATCGTGAACTTTATCGACTGCACAAGTTTGCCGGAACTTCAGCGTGCTGTGGATGCTTTGGCCCAGCAAATGGTTGGTGCCCACTGGGCCCGATCGCCGACAACCGCAAGAGTTGCGGCTGACACTCCTGCAACAAATCTCGCAACGATCTCGAGGTTGATCGGAACCGCGGGAGTTGAAGCTGTATTCGATCCTTACCTGACCAACAGTTCGTTAGCTACTCTCGTTAATATTCTCTCATTTGGGAACGGCTCAGTGGCTGATGGTGTGCGAATTCTAAGCACCGCTAACACCACCCGGGGGCAAGTTCCGCAACTTACGCGCGCTGGCTTTGATGCTTGGCTCGCGGAGCTTGGAGTCACTGGTGAAATTAGAATAATGCCGTCAAATGAGCATCGTAGATTCATGCTCCTGAGCGGCAGTCAATCTTTAATACTTGGTCATTCGCTCAACGCCATCGACAAGAATGAAGCTGTACGTATCGAGCAGGACCGAGAAGATCGAGCATTTTATGAGCAAATGTGGGCAACTGCAAATGTGCTTACCTAGGCGCGTGTGCAATTGACGCCGTACAAATCGTTCGAGCGAAGTTCGCATAACCCGGCTCCAAGCTCTGCTTCGGCCTCATTATACAAACATCGCTCAACTCGGCATTGGACGGACAATGAAATTAAGGACTGAACAATGGCGAAGAAACGTACAACCTTAAATCCCAGCGTTCGCGACGAAGTTCTCCGCGAAGCGGGGTACAAATGCGCAGTACCTACATGTCGCAATGTCATAACTTTACAGCTCCACCACATCCTGTGGGTGAAAGAAGGCGGCAACAATTCTGCAGATAACCTGATTGCTTTGTGCGGTCACTGCCACGATCTCCATACCGCTGGCCACATTCCAAAGTCTTCGATCGAGCACTGGAAGGGAATGCTTCACGCTCTCAACAACGCATTCGATCGAGAAAGCATGGATTTGCTCCTATACCTGCACCACCGTGGTGATGAGCCACATTGGTATTCGGGAGACGGTGTCTTGAGGTTCGCCGGACTTTTTGCGGCGGGGCTGGTCCAGTTGGGCAAGCAGTCATCGGCCGAAACGTTTGTCAACATGTACGCGAGCTGTCACGAAGTAGTTTTGTCCCAGAAGGGTGTTTTACTGGTAGAGGCATGGAAAGCGGGCGACGAGGCGACATACGAGCGCGCACTATCTATGCCGAATCCGGATCCGAGGGCAACACAATCAGCCACTGTCCAACAATAGTAAGTTCCGGTGCCGGAATAGTAAGTTCCGGCGCCGGGTACATGTAACACATTTATTTCACGAATATTACAGGATATACGAATATAAAATAGCCATAAGAAAATATATTAAACGTATTTATCGATATGGATTATTTGGTTTAAGAATTGTAGATCAGGATGTCATCGCTTCCCCAAAATGTTAGACGAAATAATCTGGTCATAAAATTGTTTTTAAGAATTTAAACTAGGTATTAAGAGGCGAATTAGAATCACATTACTAATTTATTATAAATATGTTACGTGTGCACGGCACCGAGATTTACGCAGCGCGCCCATTAACAAGCAAAATTGCAGGTCACCGCGGCCGTTATGCAGAATATGCTCAACAAACGATATCAAGTCTTCGTCAGTTCCACCTACGCTGACCTGAAAAACGAACGACAGAAGGTAATTCAAACGATTATGGAAATGGATTGTATTCCTGCGGGCATGGAACTCTTTCCAGCAGTGGACTTGGAGCAGTTCGAATTCATTAAACGAATTATTGACGATTGCGATTACTACATAATAATCATCGGTGGCCGGTACGGAAGTCTCTCGAAAGAAGGTATTAGCTACACGGAAAAGGAGTACGATTATGCAATTGGCATTGGACTCCAAGTATTGGCCTTCATTCACAAGAACCCTGGTTCTATCTCGGTTTCGAAGTCAGATATTGATCCAGCTGTACGAGCAAAACTTGATGATTTTAGAGAGCGAGTTTCCGCCACTCGATTGGTGAAATTCTGGGAGAATCCTGAAGATCTTTCGGGACTTGTAGCCGTGAGTTTGTCGAAGACTATAAAACTACATCCCGCAATCGGTTGGGTTAGGGCAAACAAAGTTGCAACCCCCGATCCTGTTTCCGTCCCTGTCCAACTACCTCATCGCCCCATCGCGTCGTATCCGCGTGGATCGAATTACGCGGGGAGAGCATGCGGGAATTGTGGCCGGAGAGTGAAGGACTCGGATCATATTATCGATTCAAAGTGTCCCAGATGTAAATACGATTTGGACGGCGACGTACTAAAAGGCGGTTTTTAATTTTAAATGCTGCAATTTGCAACCAATTAATTATGAAACAGTTGCATAACATACCGCTTCACATTAACGGGAAATTCGCTACGCTCCTTTCCCGTAAGTGAGCTTAGCGTTAGCGAAATGATAACATGAAAATAAGTAGCGAAAAAATTGCTGAAATACTGAAAGAGAACATTAATAAATTGCGTAATAAATTGGTGCCGGGCACATTTAAGTAGTTTATAATAAATTTATAATGGCTTTTAAATTCTTATTCTTTACTTACCGTTATTTCTTAAAATAGATTATAGTGATAACTTATTGAGTTTAACGATTTACGGTCGCGTCCTCTGACCCCAAGGCGAGTTGGAAGAATTCGATCATGACAAGTCAGATCAGCTAATCTCCAGTACTCGCGCCGCTCGTACTGAAGATGATTGACTCCAATGTTGTGCTAAAAATGACTGTCCGCACTTGAATTCATAATTCATAAGTCATAAAGTGTATTTATGAGAGTAACTGTATCCATTCCAGATCCAATTGCGCGTCGATTTCAAGCAGCGGTACCGGCTAGGCGTCGTTCTCGCACGATTACGCGTCTAATCGAACAGGAACTAGCGAAGCACGAGGGTGAACTGGCGGCGGCCTGTCATGCGGCCAATAATGACACGTCTCTGAATCGTGAAATTGAGGAATGGCAGAGCTTTGACGACGGGGTCGTTGAGTGACTCATTCGGAAATTTTGCGTGGGGATGTTTGGTGGGTGTCTCTTGATCCTACTCAGGGAGCAGAGATCAAAAAGACTAGACCCTGCCTCGTTGTTTCTCACGACACGCTGAACAAGCACCGAAGAACTGTCATAGTGGTGCCGATTTCTTCTTCTGCAAAACCTCACCCACCTATTACGGTTTCGGTAACCTGCCAAGGGCAACCCGCCGTTGCGATTACTGATCAGATTCGCGCCGTTGCAAAGCACCGTATGAAATCACGAATTGAGAGCGTATCCGGAGACGATATCAAGTCTGTTGAGGACGCCGTTTCCACAGTCCTGTGCCTTGTCTGATCGCGTGAATGCACAACAAAAATGGTGGTACTAGAAATACAGAGGAGCATAGGGTCACCCTTAATTCACTGTTTTCTGTATTTTAGCCGAAGCTTATTCCATGGTTTTTCGCTCAGAACCCTTCAAGAGATAAACCCCTATCTTCCATAAAACAACGAAATAAGGGTGTGACCCTCCTGACCCTTAATGGGTGACCCTAATTCTCTGAACTAACGATAACAATCGCATTCAAAGGTGGTACATTTTGATTCGATAATTGGTGGTACACTTTAACCGATAACTGACAGAAGAGAAGAATCGTATTAACACCAGGAAACATGGCGTTTCTTTCGAGGAAGCACGAACAGCGTTTCACGACCAAAATGCTATCGTATATTTTGACCCGGATCATTCAGAAGATGAGGATCGATTCATCATACTCGGCATAAGCGCGAAGTTGCGAGTAGTGGTTGTTTGCCATTGCTATCGCGAAGACGAAACTGTTATCCGAATCATCTCAGCAAGAAAAACGGACAAACGTGAAGAAGCAGATTACTGGAGATAAAAAATGAGAGATCACTATGATTTTTCGAAGATGAAAGGTCGGAAGAATCCGTATGCCAAGCTACTGAGACAGCCGGTAACCATCCGACTTGATCGAGACACGGTTGGCTATTTTAAATCTATGGCAGTGAAGACGGGACTTCCATATCAGCAACTCATCAATCTCTATTTACGTGATTGTGCGGTGAACGATAGAGAATTGCACATGGAATGGGGCTCATCGAACTGACCGAGTGGCGAACAAATCACTGAACGCCAAGGACCTATACATGCACACGGTTTTAAGCTTAGATTGTGAAATACATGGGGGGTCATTCGTGTGTGACCCTACTTATTCTCCTCAGACTCCTTCCGGAAGAGTTTCTGGAGTTGAAGCTTTCCTATTATCGCTTCCTCTGAAAGCACGCTGGCATACAGCTTCAAACTATCTGCATAACCCGAAAAATAGGTGTACGAACGGTCGGCGTCCGTGCCAACGTAGTGTTCGTTGAAACCATCGTCGTTCGAAATTCCAACCACAAATTAATTGCCTGCGCGTGACTTGAAGCTTCGCAGGTTCTTTGGGAATTTACCGTATCGTCCGGATCAGCGCGACCGCAATGCCCTGGATGACAATTTCGTCGTAATTATAGAAATGTGATTCGTACCTGGGATTCGCGGGGCGAAGCTCGACCTTGCCGTCATCGAGGTAAAAGGTTTTGATCGTCGCTTCGTTGTCGACGAGGGCGATAACGATCTTCCCGATCTCGGGCGATATCGATTCCTTCGCAATCACCGTATCACCGTCATGTATACCTTTCTCGATCATACTGTATCCAACGACTTTTAGTCCAAAAAGCCGGTGCCCGCCAATACCCGGCGGAAGCATTGACGGATCAACCTGAACGTTGTTCTCTATATTCTGTTCGGCGAACAACGGAAGACCTGCGCTGATCCTTCCGAGCATCGGGACGCTTAAGGTGAGTGACAGGTGTTTTGGCGAAGATTTTCTCGTTAAGCATAGGCTTCTGGCTTTGGACGAGCGGTCGATGAATCCTTTTCGTTGCAGCGCGCGTAAATGAGCAAAGGCAGTTGCTGGTTTGATCTTGAAAAACTGAGCTGCCTCGGAAATAGTTGGAGCCATCCCCTGAGACCGGCTGAATTCCTCGATAAAATCGAGAATACTTTGTTGTCTCTCTGTTAATAATGCCTTCATTCAACGCTTCTCCTCATAGTTTTACTGACCCGATATTGTAGCCTGAATTGCGCTCATTCATTTTTCTATTCGCCAATAACATGCGGAATTACACCTATATATATTCTTTGGATATCAGTATAGATAAGCAGTATGATTCTACCATTACACTAATAAATAGTAGCTAAAATGCGAAATGCAAATAAAAATCTTGAAATCGTGTGAATTTTGTTGGGAAGAAATGGGAGTAGCGAAGATGGGATAACGCGGTGTTAAGCTCTTCTTCGACAGTTTGAAAAACGGATACGTTGATAATCAACGAGTTACAACGCAAGAAAAAGTTGTTGGCACAACACTTTCGTAATTTTGGAAATGTTATTCGACGAAACGCACGGTCGGCGGGACATTAAACTAATGCAATAACGCGTATACCAGACGAGAGTATGCTGCCGGTTTTGTGGATTGCCCGATCATGGCAGTAAATATTCCCATGCCTAATAGCGCTGATCTGCCCAGATTGTGATCGATAACACCGACCGCGTAGTCAATGTCTTCCGGTAGAATACAGCAAAGATCTTTGTACCGCACCATCGCGGAACACTTTGCGGCAGCTATAACCAGGGGAAAGGAGAAGCATAAGGACTTTAGACCGATATAAAAACTCAGGTCGTAGTTGGTGGGCCCGAAGAATTGAAAAGATTGCAGCCTAAGCTTGATTAAATCCAGGTACAGAGACCAGTCAATTTCCTCGATGTTAGCGATTGGTGTTGTAAATAGGTCCGCTAGAGTGAGCTCCCCATCGGGATGCTCGCTGCCAATGTCGCGCAGGTTGCCGGTGCGAAACAGCAGGCGCCAAAAGACCACACTTCTCTCGACGCGCGACCGGATACCGCGCCCGATCATTTCTTCGTCCCGCCTCAAGAACGACATGAAGAGATTCAGAAAGCGCCAGCGCTCTATCTTATTGGGTTTACGATGTTTCAGAAGGCCGCAGTTCGAAACGCTCCGGGCAAAGAATGACGTTAGGACTTCGTCTAAATCGGTTTGTGTTAAGAAGGTTCCTCCGAGTTTTTCTAAGCGATCCACCGATATCACTGTGCTTATCAGCTTCTTACGAACGTCGATGTCATTATTACTAATCAGTTGCCGAAATACGCCAGCCGTAATTTTTTTTACTTCCTTCTCGCTCAAATCATCAAGCACGAATCGATCGAATCCACCGCGTAATCCCATTTCATCTATATATCCGCGGATTAATTTCGTGGAAGCCGCAATCGGTTTACCGTAGTTCGCGCGCACTGCCTGGCAATCGAAGCGCCCGATCACTGAGTACTCACCGGGAAAGGTAGTAGAAATATTGAACGGATACACTCTGCATCCCTTTGGTTTAGCCTGGTAGCCGAAGCGACGGTGGATCTTACATACATCGCCTTCAGTATCCAGAAATATGCAGTGGCCGTCTGCTGTGTGGGCGAGGTATTCGAATCCGTTTATAGTTGTCGTCAGCCGGGGTGGGACCTGATCCTCATCTTCCCATTCTAACGCTTTAAGTCTCTCTTCTTCCTGAGGCGAAATCGCGACATGCCAGCGTCTGCAGCAGTCGCCGCACCCGGTACAGCTGAAATTCCAGTCTGGAATCGTTATCTGGTCTGGTTTTGGATTAGGCATAAGCGAGATTGCAAGCAATCTATACCGCAAGCGGTACATTTTTTGACGACTTTAGAATGATTGCGTAAGAGACTCCGAACAATTTTCGAAAACTCCGTGATTGTTGGTATATACTGCAAACAGTACAATTTTGCCCCCACCAAGTGGGGTTTCATTCCCCGCGGGTTACCGCGATATCAAGACTATTTCGAAAGCCGATACTCCGTCTGCTCTGTGGCGGGGGAGTTCACCGACCTGAATGTCACTACTTAGTGTTACGTAACAAAAGTTCTTTAACATTTAACGAGACGTATTTTGGCGCGTAATACATTGATATAGAATGGGTTAATTTCTTTCTGAGGATCAACGTAACTAAGTAGTAGATTCGAAACGATATTTTTCAACCGGCATTCTGCTGGCCAGCAGAACGCTTGGCGAGGCGGTCATCGTCGGGACGACCATATTGGTTAAGATCCTCTAAGATGATAGGTATTTCAAGAGCGCATCAAAACGAAAGCGAGGAGCACGGAAGCAGCCAGGCAGTAGTAACCGAAATAGGAGAATATTCCGGATTTCAGGGTGTGAATTAGTACTTTTAACGCGAGGAGGCCGATTACGAATGAAACGACAAAACCGATGATCGCGAGGTGGGGGTCGACAGAACCTGCGCCCGCACCCTGGCTCTGTTTATATATGTCAATACATTCGCTGGCGCTTGCCCCGAGAATCGCGGGTATCGCCAGAAAAAAAGAAAACCTTGCCGCATACTCCTGCCCGAACCCAAGGCGCGTTGCGAGGGCAATGGTTGAGCCGCTTCTAGATACACCGGGTATGATTGCGACACACTGAATCAGCCCGATCCAAATTGCTTCGCGCCAGTGCATTTTGCTTAGGGTCCGCGGTTCCGACGGTTGGCGGTATAGGAAAAGTAGCAGTACTGCGCTCCCGAGCAGGCCGGCTGCAGTTAGCCATGGCGCGCCGAAGTGCACGTCCATAATCGGTTTTATCAGGTACCCGATCGGGATTAGAGGTGCTGTTCCGAGTCCAACAAGCAGTATGATTCTTCGCTTTTCGATCTTGAGTAGATCAATAAGGTCGTTGAAATAGAATACAATAATCGATAGCAGCGTCCCAGCGTGCAGAACGATGGCGTACTGGAGTTTGTGCTCGTTGAAGTCAATAAGCGATTGGAATATAACGAGATGCCCGGAGGAACTAATCGGCAGGAATTCAGTTACGCCCTGAACGATTGCAAGGAGAATTATTTTTAACGTATCCGAATCCATGAGGGAAGGAGATTTTTGAATTAAGAATTAAGAATTGGTTCAAGATTTTGGAATATAGAATTCAGGAGATAGAATTTAGAACTAATTTGGAATCACAACCATCCCATCGAGGGCGAGCCCGTGGGACGACCAATCGAAATCGCTATCGAAAACCGGTTGCGACATAGCTTGGCGACGACGGATCGTTGTTTAGTTTTTGTGCGAATCAGTTGTCTATAGCCAAAGGAACAAGGAGGAACGATCCCGATTTCGATAGCGATTTCGATCCCGAATAAAATAGTACACGAATCGATTTCCATAGGGTTAGCAGGTAAAATGAAAACCGCGTGTTTCCGAAAATTCCGCATTTGAGGCTATTCATTGGCAAAATCTGTTGATTTGGGATCTATAATAGGGGTTAGGGGGCTAGCCTGAATAATTCACCAGTATTCTGCTACGAGCCCTAATCTCTGCTCAAATAAACCGATTGGCTTGACTTCACATCTTAGTGAATGAAAATTCACTTTCACCGTGGTGCCTTCTCCAATCGTCTTATTATGAACGAGTTAAG
>JAJFLP010000130.1 GCA_021772635.1 Verrucomicrobiota bacterium
CGACACGCTAAAGCGCGAACTCCAACAGCGATCACTGCAACACGAATTCGCTGGTATGCTGAAGTGCTCGTTGGTCCGGATGGCCGCGACTCCGCTCGTGCGGAGAGTTCACACTTTAGTGTGTCAAAATGACGAAGTTTCAGAGGAGTACGATTACGAGTACGAGTACGAAGGAAAACCAATGAAAAGTGCCAGAGACTCCTAGTATCCCTCTATTTGGGTCAAAAATACAGCAATGGGACAATTTAATCTACGACCCGGTGAATCAGTAGACCATACCATTTCAGCGGAAATCCTGAGCTTCTTGCAATTAAAGAGTTTTTCGGCTCTATTAAAATTAAAGTTTCTCGGCTATGAGCCTTTTCGAAAATGCTTTGATGTGAACGAAAATCAGTACCTGGAAGGAAATTAATCATGAGCGAATCCGACAAGATAATAATTCAACGTAAACCGGTTTATAAAACCGCCTATGGCCGCCGAATTTCTACGGAGTCCTGGGTTAATTATGGTCATGCGCTGCTGTTAATCGCTGGAGCAGACGGCGTTGTTTCAAAACCGGAGTTGGATTGGTTGACGAATTGGAGTAATAATCTTGAGTTGCCAAAGAGCGTAGTGAAGCGCATTATGGACTTCGATATAGAGAACGGCGATTTACGGGTAATTCTCGGACGCATCACGGATGTTATCGATCTGGATTGGGAGCGGGTATTACTTTACGACGCCGTCCGGATGGCACGAGCTGATCGGGATTATGCTATAGAGGAGCACGCAGCGGTTATCGGCGCCGCAAAACTGTTGCGTGTTCCAATGGACATGGCGATGGCAATCGACGGGCTTGTTGCTATCGAGGAGTCTATCATTACTACCCGTCTGGCGTTGTTCGATGCCCAGTCTGAGAATGCTTCTGAAGGCAAAATTCCGACGTCCACCGCGGGCAATCCGATCATACGAATAAAACCTGTTACTCAGCAACTCTACGGACTGGAAGCGTTTACCTACAAGGCGTTGCTCGCTTATGTAAAGATTATTGTTTACATCGTCAGCGCGGACGGAAAGGTCTCCAAACGACACGAGGACTGGATTCTCAACGATTTCGCCAGATTTATAGGGCTGCCGCAGGAAATCCGGGATATTTGCGAGGAGTTGATAGCTTCAGGAGACTTCGCTGATATCGACTTAAGTAAGGAACTCGTGAAACTTCAAGGGCCGGGTACAGCGCCGCGTACGTTGCGCACGTTAATTTACGACGCGACTAAGGCGGCTCGCGCAGATTCTAAGCTGAGCCCGGCTGTGAAAGACCGTATCGCAGTCGTCGCCAAACGGGTAGGAGTACCGCAGTCGATAACATCGGTGATTGATTGTTTGATAGAGTCTGAAAAGTCCGTTGAGCGACTGCGGCAGACGCTGTTTAAGAGCGAAACAGACTGATTAATCTTCTTCCGCTTGTTTTCGCGATTGCTTTAATTCACCTCTCTGCCGTTTCCTCGTTAAACGTCTTTCCCTCGAACCAATCGTCGGTTTACTGGGCACGCGACGTTTCGGTTTTATCGTTGCTTGCCTGATCAACTCCACAAGGCGATTCACAGCATCCTCTTTGTTTCTTAATTGAGTTCGGCAGTTCCTCGCGTCGATCACCAATACCCCGTCACTGGTCACACGGTTGCCGGCGATGGTTAAGAGTCTACGCTTGATTTCGTCGGCGAGGGAAGGGGAATTACTGATATCGAAACGCAGCTGTACTGCCGTCGATACTTTGTTTACGTTTTGACCTCCGGGACCCGACGAGCGTATAAAGCTGAGAGTCACTTCCTCGTCCGGTATATGAATGTCTTTCGTAACGCTTAACATAGAATAAGGTGGTTGTACTGATCGTCTTCGAGTTTTCGAACAGGCGTCGCTTCGCATAAGCGCGAGTCCGCTCCTGCGGACCCAGGCGGCTTGCGCCTTCGGCGTGTGGCTACAGCGAGACACGATGGCCGGTTAAAAATATACCGTTCGGACTCTATTGCGCAACCATTCTGAAGTCGTCTCTCTCCGCACGAGCGGACTCCGGGAATACGGAGAGAGATCGTGGGTATCATACACTAAATGTTTTTCATCCAGACGATAAAATTGGGTGGCAGAAAAAAATAATGTATTCGTGAAACATTTTCCAGGTTTCCGCGTCAAACTATTTTATCAATCGTGAAACGGAGCTCTTATCTATGCAATGTTACAATTTCGTTAATACTCACAATTCACCAATCATGCGCTGTCTTCTCTCGTGCGGGTTGGTTATTTCCATTGCGATGAACGTCGGAGCGCAATCTCTTGAAGATATCGACGGGGAGAAATTGAAAACTCTGGTCGCATCGTATAAGAACAAATCAGCTGTGCTCGTAAATGTTTGGGCTACGTGGTGCGCACCATGCGTCAAGGAATTTCCAGAGATTGTAAAGTTACAGAAAGCGCTTAAGGATGAGTTACAGGTTATATTCATCTCGGCTGATTTTCCGGGCTCAAAAAGCGATGTAGAAGAGTTTCTCAGTAAACAAAATGTTGGTTGGACCACATACTTCAAGAATGACAACGATCAGCGTTTTATAAACGCTTTATCCGAGAAGTGGACCGGAGCGCTCCCAGCTACGTTAATCCTTGCAAAGGACGGAAGCGAAGTGAAGTTTACGGAGGGACTTCTGACGTATGAGGAGTTCGAGAAGTACGCGAAGATAGCAATTTCGACCGAATAGACTGCTCGCCGTGAAATCGACTGCTAGCAGTCCAAACATTAAACAAAAAAGGGAAAAGATATGAAAATCATCACAATGTTACTAACAGCACTCTCACTCGTATTCGTAAGCATCACAGCGACTGCCGCCGTATCCCCGGAATTGGCCATTGGAAATTCAGCTCCAAGTGTCGACCTGAAATTAACGGATATTTCTGGTAAAGTGGTTTCTTTAAGCGATGTCAAGAAAGAGAACGGGCTTCTCGTTATTTTCTCCTGTAATACCTGTCCATATGTCATTGCATGCGAAGATCGTTACCTACAGCTAAGCGCGCTTTGTAAGAGCAATAAAATTGGTCTTATCCTCGTAAACTCAAATGAAGCAAAACGGGACGGCGACGATTCCATCGCGGAAATGAAGGCGCATGCGAAAAAGTATAAATACAATTTTACCTACGCTGAAGACCCGAATTCCATGCTCGCCGACGCATTTGGCGCGACGCGTACACCGCATGTTTTTCTCTTCGATAAAGACATGAAACTACAATATCGCGGAGCCGTCGATGACAGTGTTATCGATGCGAGCAAGGTTGAAAAAAGCTTTACAGTAAATGCAATCACAGCATTGGTCGCAGGGAAGGAAATCTCGCCCGCGTCAACGAAATCCATCGGTTGCGGTATTAAGCGGAAGTAATGTTATACTGCAAGCAGTAGAATTTTCGGAAGTCTTCGAATTTATCAGCTAAGAGACTCCGAACAATATTTCGAAAACCTGATGATAGTGAGTATACAACGACGCTGAAAGATCTGGATTATATGAAAGCGATAATCGGAGCGCCAGCGCCTAATATCGACGTGTCAAAATGGGCACAGGGCAGTCCGACAAATCTTGACCAGGAGCGGGGCAGGGTGGTCATGGTCTCGGTCTTCCAGGTAAACTGTCCAGGTTGCTTCGCACATGGACTCCCCGAAGCGAAGTTTATCTCCACGAGATACGGCGATCGAGGCGTAACCGTCCTGGGACTTGCGACGGCATTCGAAGACTTCGATAAGAATACCTTAGCTAACCTGAAGTTGCTCCTCAAAACGGGCGAAGTAATCGGAGAAACGAGGAAAGCGCTCTCTATCCATGGTCAACTGAAAGACGGGAAGAAATTACCTTACACCATTCCATTTCCTGTGGGTATGGACCAACTCACCAAAGTCATCCCTGGCGAAATAACCGATAAAGAAATCTCGGCATTCGCTTATGACAACGTCCCCGATCTTGACCAGCACCCCGAGGAGATCAGGAATCAGGTTCTCAGGCAGGTGGAAAACCATCTGAAATCCAAAGAGTACGCCGCCGAAACCTTCGAGAAGTATTCCCTGAAAGGGACTCCATCGACTATAATTGTGGATCGTGAGGGGATCTTGGTTGAGGTCTCCTTCGGTCATACAACCGATCTGGAGTCGATTATCTCTAAATTACTTTAGAACTTCCCCTCCGTCCCCCTTCCGCGGCTATTATCCCAACCTATACCGTTCTGAATCTCGTCGCCTGATAAGTGCTCGCAGCAGAATACTGGTGAATTATTCAGGTTAGGTGATAAGTTAAAAGTTTCCTCCGCACCAGCGGAGTCCGTCCGTCCGGACCCAAAATTGTACTGCTTGCAGTATACCGAACGCCTTCGAATTTTCGAACAATCGTTCGATATCTCTTACGTACTTCGTTTGAAGTCATCTAAAAATCATACTGCTTGCAGTATATAATCTCTGTACTAAGAAAAAGGACTGGTCCTTATGGCCTATCAATTTGACCTAACGAGTCATGGCATCAACGTCGAACGCGTCTTGCGGAACGTATCGCCCGGGAAACTATATGAAGAAGCGATCGGACACGAAAAAGGGTCCTTAATCTCGAGCGAAGGCGCCTTGCTGGTGTCTTCCGGAGAAAAAACAGGGCGCAGTCCGGGAGATAAGCGGATCGTTGTAGCTCCAGAGAGCGAACACGATATCAATTGGGGCCCCATAAATATTCGTCTCGAAGACCGAACGTTTCTCATCAACCACGAACGTGCGATCGATTATCTCAATACGCACGAGCAGATCTACGTCGTGGATGGTTTCGCAGGATGGGATCCAGTGAATCAACTGAATGTACGGATTATCTGCTCGCGCGCATACCACGCGTTGTTCATGCACAATATGCTGATCCGCCCGACACCGAAGCAACTCGACAACTTCGGTGAACCGGACGTGACCGTCTACAATGCCGGTCAGTTCCCCGCCAATCGATACACGTCAGAGATGACATCCACCACCAGTATAGATTTTAGTTTTGAACGCGGCGAGATCGTGATTCTAGGAACTGAATATGCCGGGGAAATGAAGAAGGGCGTTTTCACGTTTATGAATTATATCATGCCGAAGAAAGGAATTCTGTCGATGCACTGTTCGGCGAATGCCGGCGATGCAGACGATGTTACCCTGTTATTCGGTTTATCTGGGACCGGGAAGACGACACTCTCGGCCGATCCGCGACGGGCGCTTATTGGTGACGATGAGCACTGTTGGAGCGACGACGGCGTGTTCAATATCGAAGGCGGTTGTTACGCGAAATGTATTAACCTTTCGGCCGAGAAAGAGCCTGAGATTTTCGATGCTATTCGATTTGGGACAGTCCTTGAGAATGTCGTTCTTGAATCTGGGAGCCGAATCGTTGACTACGACGACTCCTCATTGACACAGAATACCCGCGCTTCGTACCCGATCGAGTACATTTCGAACGCGAAAATACCATGCGTCGGCGGGCATCCGAAAAATATTATATTTCTCACCTGCGACGCCTTCGGAATAATTCCGCCAGTTAGCAAACTCACCCCGGCTCAGGCGATGTACCACTTTATTAGCGGTTATACTGCGAAGGTCGCCGGCACCGAGATGGGGGTCACCGAGCCAGAGGCTACCTTCTCGGCTTGTTTCGGCGAGGCGTTTATGGTTTGGTACCCTGGGAAGTACGCCGATTTATTGGCTGAGAAGATTCGCAATCATGGTGCGCGAGTCTGGCTGATTAATACCGGCTGGACCGGCGGTAGTTATGGCATTGGTTCGCGCGTAAGCCTGGCGCATACTCGCGCGATCGTCGATGCGATTCACAGCGGCGAATTGGATCAGGTGTCAATCTATAACGACGAGACCTTCCGATTCGACGTACCCGAAAGTTGCCCGGGCGTGCCCGATGAAATCTTGAATCCGCGCAATACCTGGGCGGATAAATCGGATTACGACAAGACCGCCGCAAAGCTTGCTGCGATGTTCACCGAAAACTTCAAACAATACGAAGACGGCGTGAGTGCCGAAGTGATTGAAGCCGGTCCTAGCCTGTTTAATTCACGCGATTTGTCGCGAGAGAACTTAACTCGTTCATAATAAGACGATTGGAGAAGGCGCCACGGTGACAGTG
Source organism: Verrucomicrobiota bacterium (assembly GCA_021772635.1). Taxonomy (GTDB): domain Bacteria; phylum Verrucomicrobiota; class Lentisphaeria; order JABSQK01; family JAJFLO01; genus JAJFLP01. Next base: position 6,153 of record JAJFLP010000130.1, read on the forward strand.
AATTTTCATTCACTAAGATGTGAAGTCAAGCCAATAGGTTTATTTGAGCAGAGGTTAGGGCTCGCAGCAGAATACTGGTGAATTATTCAGGCTAGAGCGTAAGCAGCGTTGACCCCAATCGCCGCTGACCTGATTTTCGCGATACTTTCCCCGCCTTAGACCTTTAGTTCTGTAAAACTTTGGGCCCATCAAGGTACATTTACGTTATTGACTAAATGCTGCGGTAATGCACTTAGATCTTGATTCTACGAAATAAATATTGTAACTGATTCAATAAGACGTATTAGCGTAAAACGTCGCCGATTTTAGTGATGATTCATAGGAAATAACCAAAATGGCCTTTACCGGATTCGCGGTTCTTATCGGACCGGGTCTTCGACTTACTTCCGCAATGTCTTGCCCAATCATCCTTCACACTTGATTCGACCATAGCTGGCGCCCTTTGATTCCCACTGCCTGCAACGATACTAACTTTTCCTTTGCGGCCCAGGTATCGCCCGAATCCAAGCGAATTGGTGCCGCGGTCTGCAACTTGTCGATAGTGTTACGCGCTTCTTTCAGAGTTCTGTCGAATGTTTTCTTAATGAGAAGGATCGCCGTATTGCGATTGAATTCTGCATATACACCAGTCAACTCCAGGACACTCGACTTGTTGGCGAACAAATCACCACAGGCTTCGTAAGCAGCGGAACATGCCTCTGGGATCTGGCAGGCCCCCAAGCGATAGAACTCACCCGTCCTCCTGTGAACAAGAATTGCGCCGGTTCCAGCTTCGACCATGACGACGCCATCACTACCTGGCTCTGGTTTCGGATAGTGAAAAAACGCGAAAAAACTGAGAAATATCTTGGCATTGTCCAGCTCACGATCATGACCAGCCGCGGCCTGTGCAATTTGTGCAGCCTTTTCCAATTCAGCGCGCATTTTCATAATCTGCGAACATTTTAAGGATTATGCCCAGTGTCAGTGCTACCAAACCTTCGCGTTTATCAATATACTGTTCGGAATCACCGAGGGTGAACATATAAGTCATCTAAAAAAATCACTGTTTGCGGCATAAGTGCTCGAGTTGGGGAAACGACAGCGCTCGACCAACGTGATTATTTGACAATTAAACTTTACTGCAAGCAGTACATTTTTGGATGACTCTGAAGCAACCACGCAAGAGATATCGAACGATATTTCGAATACTCGAAGGCGTTCGGCATTAATTCCCAAGGTCTGATCCGAATCCCCGTACTACTTCAATTGCCTGACTGCCGAATCCCAATCAATATTAAAAGGTTGAAGAGTGTCTGGCTCCTGTGCCGCAGACAGTCTTTCAATTCTCTTGTCAGTAAGTGGATGAGTACTTAACATTTCAGGGATGGAGTCAGAAGAAAGACCTGCATCGTTTTTCAAGATTTCAAAAAAAGAAATGAAGTGAGAAGGAGAAATCCCCGCAGATATCAGAATTTTTACGGCTCCATCATCTGCCCTTTTTTCCTGTTCACGACTAAAAGAAAGACCCTCCAAGCCGGATGCAACTTCCACCAATCGCGCAATGGATGAGGTATCTCCTAAAACAACGGCAACTGTTATCCCTATTCCAGCCTGTCGCAGCAGCCTTTCTGTGCTGTGCCGTTCCAAGACATGCGTGAGTTCATGTGCAAGAACGCCTGCAACCTCTTCCGCTCTCTGAGAACGTTTAATAAGTTCCGACGTGAGGACAATAAAACCGCCAGGTAAAGCAAACGCATTTACCTGTGTGGAATCAATAATGCAGAACTCATATTCAATATCTACGCCATCATGTTTATCAATGCGCTCAACAATTCTGGATATGACCGACAGTAGCTCAGGGGAAGTGTTTTTTGTTTTTCCTAGCAAGAACTGCTCGTAGGCAAGGCTTCCAATTTTCTGCTCCCATTCTGCGGGTATCACCTTTGCGGCAATAGGAGCAAGAGAGTTGATGAGGAAATAGGAACAGACTAAGAGTGCTCCAATAATGGTCAGGTATACAGGAACACGGTTTTTTTCGCTCTTATTACTTTTTTCCCACCTTCCTGAAATAAGACTTATCTTTGAAATGAACGATGATGAACCGTGAAGAGCATTAAGATGCGAAAGTGAGGCTTTGTCATTGCAATAAATATAGTTTTTACCTGCTTCGTCAGTCCATGAAATTTCAAGAGTAGTGGAGTTATCTCCTTTGAGATCGAAGTGAGCAGATTGGAGAGGAATTTTTTTTCTTCTTCCATCTGAAAATTCGACTTCAGCATCACTTTCCTTCGAAATTTGGAACGTTGCGCTTTCTTTTTTTTTATCTAAAAAATAAACAACTTTACAACGATACAACTTCTTACCCCTTTGCTGGAATAAACTGCCTTATCCAGGAACCGAATCCGGGAGAATTTCTTGTTTGGATATAAACGTCGCCAGGCCCTGTGAAGCGGCAGACCAGCCCCTCTCCGCTAGTAAAACTGGAAATCCAGCCCTTTGAAGCCTTTTCGATTTTATAGTTTGAATTAGCACTCCAGGCTACCATATGGCTATTATCAATGATCTTAACTTCACCTGGCCCAAGCGTAAGCTTCATGATTCCACCATAGGTGCTAATAACAACTTTACCTGTGCCTCCAAGACGCATGATAAAAAAGCCTTCACCTGAAAATAGCCCTTTTGTCAGGTTTTGCGCTTTCGTAGATATTGTTATCGAATCTTCAGCAGCAAGAAACCCATCTTTCTGAAGGATATACTCTTCAGATCCATCCAGTTCGATGATTGCTATTTCCCCCGGGTATGCAGACGCAAGAAGCGCATCTCCGTCACCTCTTTCCGCTTTAAGAGTCTGAAAAAACAGTGATTCACCCGTAAGAAATTTACGAGCCAAACTTCCGAGGAGTCCGCGTTCCATTTTTGAGTCAACATCAATAGTTTCACTCATCGTAACCATTGCCCCTGATTCCGCTTTGATTGATTCTCCCTGCTTCAATAAAACACCCAAAGTTGCAAAGGCACCCTGACTGATAATGTTAAATTTCATTTGTCGCTCCTCGTACTTTATGGTTGATCGAGTGTTTATTGCGGTCCATCAATGACTCTGTTCATCCGCTAGTTTAGCGTGTCTGCAACTCACTAATGTGATCCATGATCGCAGAAGCTTTCTCAGTGCGCCAATAGCACGTCAGTTCACCTGTTGACTGCTCAAAAAGCTTTTCAACCCCAAACTTCATCCTTAGCTTTGCGGGTCCTTGCAGTTCCAGCTCAAGATATTGAACGGCCTCCTCGATAGGCTGATAACAATGTATCATGAACGGGAGCTGGACATAAAAAGTTCGCCTTGTAATCACAAGGGTACCAGCCACGCCACTTTGCCACCCACGGCCAGAGGATTTGTGCGTCCCTCTGAACTTTCGATAAGCCAATGCACAGCTCGTGCCTTCTTCGTCGAAAACAATACCTTCGCTTTCAAGACTCTTTCGGGTCTCGTTCGGAACCTTACGAAGTCCGAATAAACGATAGAAAATATTCTTACTCATCTCTAAGAATGCTCAACTTTATATACCCATCGAACCGCACTCGCAGACAACGATCGCGATCGGGGAGTCAGTGAAGTGGAGGATTTGGGAGGGAAAGCATGGACGAACAGAAGTCGAACGGTTTCCTTAAAGAATCCGATTCGTGTTGATCTGGTGAGTCAAAAGTAGCTCGGCCCCCGCTGTCGCGGGGCCAGGCCTCGCTACGGCGCAGGCCGGCAGCTGAGTAAAAAAAACACCCACGCAGTCAGGAGCCGAGCCCCGCAAGCGGGGCGAGACGGGCTGTCCGCGGGACAGAATGAACGCTGTGAATGACAATGACCGCGCTACTTTGCATATTTCAGGACAGAAACTAGTTAGACGGCTAGCCTGATCCATGCATGAATTTCGTCACGAGAGCTTGCAGTGCGTTTGAGATCAATAAGTTACGAAGGTTTCAAGGCTGAAGGAATAGCGAGCTATTTCAAAGTCTTGGGTTCTTTGTAAGTCATTTAGGTCATGTGCAATGCGTACTCGCAGTAGAAAGTTCATGCATAGATTAGGCTAGCACGAATATGCTGGAGCGCAGTCTCAACACCCCGCCGGGTGCGGCTGTTTCCTGTCGTAGCCTTTGGCGAAGTCGGGACCCTGTTGCAGGGTGATGTGGAGGCTGGGGGGCGCAAGCCCCCCGGCTATCCGATTATGTGTATATAACTACATTTTCAGTTCAAAACATGACTAAACAGGGACGACGTTGGTGGCGCAAGGTCCTTTCTGACCTTCACCTACGTCGAATTCAACCGCCTGACCATCATTGAGCGTTGCATAACTATCACCGCTCTTTATTTCAGAATGATGTACAAATAAATCTTTGTCTCCATCCTCTGGAGCGATAAATCCGAATCCTTTATCTGCATTGAACCACTTTACTGTGCCTTTACTCATTTCGTTTTTTCCTCTCTTTATTTGTTATTTAGGGTGACTTTTCTTTCTAACTTTTTTACATAAATCCAAAGGGATAAATCTAGCCTGAATAATTCATCAGTATTCTGCTACAAGCCCTAATCTCTGCTCAAATAAGCCGATTAGCTCAACTTTACATCTCAGTGAATGACTATTCACTTTCGCCGTCAAGTTTTCTCTAATCGATTTATCATGAGCGAGTTAAG
>JAJFLP010000014.1 GCA_021772635.1 Verrucomicrobiota bacterium
GGGTTGCGGCGGATGACGGGCATCTTTCGACCCGGATCGGTAAGTCAATAGCTCCAAGCTATTAACGTAACCAATCCCGGCCGAAACCTGACCGACATGCGCTCCCAATGCGGGCCGCGCTACCTTTTCGAACAGGGTCTAGTTAGACCCCGTCCGAAGCTCCAAAACACAGTTAAACTCTTTAGTCCTGAACCTTGAACCTCTTGATCAAGTTGGAACCCGCTTACCGAAGATCAGGTGCCCGCATTCTTTCCCGTGAAAGTCAGCGATATTCGGCATGTGCCCCCATTCAGTAAAACCAAATCGTTCCAAGAGCTTTACGCTGCCGATATTGAGATCCAACAGTACTGCGAACAGTGTTTTAATCTGTAGTTTCGGGCATTGTTCAATCGCATGTTGTACCAGCCCGCTGGCCAAACCTTTTCGGTGATGATCATTGTGAATGTAGTAGCTAATTTCTGCAGTATACCGAAGGGCCATGCGGCCCTTCCGATAAGCAGAGAGGCAGCACCAGCCGGCAACTGATCCCTCTACCTCCGTGACCCAGATAGGGTGCTTGTCCGGGAGATGCTCATCAAACCGCGGTCTGCGGTCTTCGACGGACACCGGTGACAGATCGGCGGTAGCCCCGAACGTTTCTACCGCTTGATTTGACATATATATTATTTAGTATATACTATTGTATTATGAAGACTGCAAAGATATTTAAGAATGGTCAAAGTCAGGCTGTAAGACTACCAAAGGAGTTCCGTTTCGAGGGTGATTCGGTATATGTTAATCGCCTTGGTAGCTATGTTGTACTGGTTCCTATGCATGATCCGTGGCAATCAATGTTCGAAGCAACAAAATGTTTTACGGACGATTTCATGAATGAGCGCGACCAGGGAACACAGGATGACCGCGAGAGCTTGGACTGATGCGCTATCTGCTCGACACCAATATGTGCATCTACATTATTAAGCGATTTCCTTCTCATGTATACGACCACTTCAAAGTTCTTCGAGTGGGCGACGTCGGAATATCAGCGATTACCTACTGTGAACTTCAGTTTGGAGTCGCGAAGAGTACGAATATCGAGAAAAATCAGACAGCGTTGAATAAATTTCTCGGTCCAATTGAGGTTCTCGATTTCCCGTCAACGGCCGCTCCGGTATTCGGTGAATTGAGAGCACATTTGACTAGATCCGGGACACCAATAGGCAACTACGACCTCCTAATCGGAACTCATGCACTGCATATCGGAGTCACACTTGTCACAAATAACTTGCGAGAATTTTCCAGGATCCCCAGGCTGAGGACCGAGAACTGGATCGAACAACAGAATTGAGTCCAACACCTTCAGAATGGGAACATTACTCTCGCTCTGGGCTTAGCATGCGGCTTCTGTAAGCATTCCTCGATTGAAAATTAGCGTCACTTAATCTTCCATCACCCCCTCCCACACATATCCACTCATTTTCCCGTGATTAAATCAGGGACAATGAAAACAGATGTGCCAGAGTCCATTCGCACTAATTATTTGAGGCTAATCAGACAAGAGAAATGGTACACCCGCACGGGCTCGAACCGTGGACCCAGTGATTAAGAGTCACTTGCTCTACCAACTGAGCTACGGGTGTACTGGAAGCTGGTGAAACCGCAAACGTTACCGAAATCGAACAATCTTTCGAAAACCTGAAGACGTTCGGTATACATAGTCTATACTTTGCCCGTAAACTGAAAAATTCAAATCAATAATTGTTTGTTTAACGTGGCAATTGCGAAACACTTTGTTTTTGTCGTTATTGGTTACTTGTTATACCAAACGTCTTCAGGTTTTCGAAATATTGTTCGATATCCCTTAGGCAATGAATTCAAAGTCGTCCAAAAATTGTACTGCTTGCAGTATATTTGATTCGTAACCCATTTGCAATACACTAAAAGCAGTCCAATTATCTGATGACGTAAAATTAATCACCCAAGAGATTTCAAACGATATTTCTTAAGCCTAGTACCTGCTTGTGTAAATTCGAATTATTCCAATTTACACACGCAGGTACTCGTACTCTCACGGGCGCTGCCTGGTCAAACCGCCGTTGTTCGTGCCGGACGGCAGAGCTATGGCACGATGGGATGGCGGTAAAGACCGCAATATATACCAAACGCCTTCGGGTTTTCGTCCGGATTACCCGAGACTCTTCCCGCATGAGCGGACTCCGATGAATACGGAGAGAAATATCGTTCGAAATCTTATACGCCGTTAGATTTAAGCCGGCCAAAAATTCAACTCCTTGCAGTTTACAATACGATCGATGTAATTAATGATCCCCACTCTAATATCACGGCTTTCTAAATTTTTCCCGACTTTGTTCATCGCATTTTTTTTATTGAATTGGTGTAGTACGGGATCTGCCGTCACAACGATACCTGACTGGAAGAAGTCCTATCTCCCGAAATCGGATGCATGGCGGAAAACGGCACAACATTTTGTATTCAATAACAGTACGGAACCTGACACGATCGATCCCGCACTGGTCACGGGTGTCCCGGAGAGTCGGATCGCGGATGCATTGTTCGAGGGGCTGATCTCGCTGGATCCCAAGACCCTGCAGCCGCGTCCCGCGATCGCAGAATCATGGAAGATCAGTGACGATGGCCTGCGCTATACGTTCTATCTGCGCAAAGACGCACGCTGGAGCAATGACACGCCAATTACCGCACCGGATTTTTATCAATCCTGGAAACGGGTACTCATGCCTGAAACCGGTGCGGCTTACGCTTACCAATTGTTTCCCGTTCGCGGAGCCGAAGAATTCGCTAAAGGTCAACTTGACTCGTTCAGCGACGTTGGAATAAACGTTATAGATAATCATACGCTGGACGTACAACTAAAATCTCCGTGCAGTTATTTTCTTAATCTGGTCGCGTTTCACACATTATTCGCCGTCCCGGTGAACATCATAAAGAAGTACGGAGATCGCTGGGTTTTGCCGGAGAATATTGTATGCAGTGGGGCCTTTACGCTGAAGTCTTGGAAGCCACGGCAGAAGATCGAATTAATTCCGAATCCGCATTATTGGGACGGCAAGGTATGTAAGCTAGAGCGGGTTACCGTGCTACCCTACGACGACCTTGATACCGCCTATCGCCTATATCTAAATGGCGATATTCACTGGATGCCGTCAATTCCTGTATTGAAACTCGACGAGATCAAACGGCATCCGGATTATTACGCTATGCCTTATCTGGGATCGTACTTTTATCGGTTGAACGTCACGCGAGCGCCGTTCACAGATGTTCGGGTTCGTAAGGCATTCTCACTTGCGATCGATCGCAAGATTCTTACGGAACACGTATTGAAGGGGGGCGAGCAGCCGGCGACCTGGTTTTGTCCGCCGATTGGTGATTATGCACCGATTAAGGGATTAACGTATAATCGGGTGAGGGCCAGGGAATTATTGCGGGAGGCCGGGTATGGGACGGATCTGAAGCGGCTGCCTGACGTTGAGGTCCTGTACAACACCAGCGAGGGACATAAGAAGGTCGCGGAGGCTATCGCTCAGCAATGGAAGGACAACTTAAAGGTCAATGTATCGCTGAGGAATACCGAGTGGAAAGTTCTGTTAAACGATATGAACACTTTGAATTATCAAATTAGCCGGTCCGGGTGGATCGGAGACTATGGCGACCCGAATACGTTTTTCGATATGTTCGTTACAGGTGGCGGGAACAATCGTACCGGCTGGTCGAGTGACCGATATGACGATCTCCTACAGCGAAGTCAACTCGAGCGTGACACTGCCAAACGTAATCAACTGTTTAAGCAGATGGAAGCGATCTTAGTCGAGGAGGAATTTCCTATTATTCCGTTGTATATATACGTCAATAAAGGACTTCTGCGCGATTCGGTTTATGGCTGGTTCGAGAATATTCGCGATCTACACTCCCTAAAGTATGTCTGGCTCGAGGAATAAACGGCCATTATCGGCTCGTATAGCCGGACTTCCTCCGCAGTCAAAGAGCCCGCTTCTGTGGGGACAACTCTAATTTATACTGATCGCCTTGGAGTTTTCGACCAGGCGTCGCCCAGGTGGCTATGCCGGTTAAAAAAATATTGTTCGGAATCTCTTCCTTGAACCCACATAGTGGGGTTTCATTCCCCGCGGGTTACCGCGATCAAAACTATTTTCAAAGCCGATACCCCGTCTGCTCTGCGGCGGGGTAGTTCATTTTTAAGTTATCCGAAAATTGGACTGTTTGCAGTCTAACTGCGTATGGGATTCCGAACGATACTTCGAAAACTCCAGGGCGATCAATTTAGATATGTCGTAATTCGATTGATTCAGGCCCCCGTCGTCCTCCTTCTGCTTATAACTCTTTCTTTCTTCCTGATGCGCTTCGCTCCGGGCGGGCCGTTTATGCTCGAACAGCGAACTGACCCGGTAATTGAGCAGGCTATCCGTGCGAAGTATCTTCTGGATAAGCCATTGAGCTACCAGTACTGGAGTTTCGTCAAGGACCTGTTACGCGGTGATCTGGGCCCGTCCTTTAAGCACAAGAATCGAACCGTTAACGAGATCATCGCCGCGACACTGCCGCACTCCATTTACCTCGGCGTGATCGCTACTCTTCTTGCCGCGTTCCTCGGCATCGCAGCCGGACTCTTCTCTGCTATTCGACACGACACGAGCGTCGACTACGGGCTCATGGCGTGTGCTGTAATAGGTATCAGTCTGCCGACGTTCGTTATTGGTCCGTTGCTGCAATTGTCATTTTCAATCTATTGGCAGTGGTTTCCGCTTGCCGGATATGAGGGCATGGCCAAGCCGTCGTACATTATATTACCCGCTCTCAGTTTAGCCTTACCGTTCGCAGGGAGAATTGCAAGATTGATGAGAGCAGGAATGCTGGACGTGCTCAACGCCGATTTTGTACGCACCGCTCGCGCAAAGGGGTTACCTGAAACCATCGTTATTTTTCGCCATACTATTCGTGGCGGCATCCTACCGGTTGTGAGCTATCTCGGTCCCGCTATCGCGCAACTCGTCACCGGATCGTTAGTTGTGGAAAAAATCTTTCAGATTCCGGGACTTGGTCGGGAGTTTGTTGAAGGAGCGCTCAATCGCGATTACACGCTCGTTATGGGTACGGTTATTGTCTACGGTGCGTTGATTATCCTATTCAATCTCCTGTCAGATATCATGTATGGAGTACTCGATCCAAGAGTAAAGTATGTGTAAGTGAAAAGACGTGTAGCGTGATACGTATTGCGTGATCTCGAGTCGGAATTCTGTTCCAAAGACCCGTCACACGAATCACTTTACATGGATCACAAATAATGCAACGCGGAACACGCAACACGCAACACGGAACACGAATTATGGGACACGCACCAGGTAAAAGCCGATCGCCGTTTGCTCGATCGATAACAGCTTTATTACGAAACCGCCTTGCAGCCGCCGGGTTGTTTCTAGTTGTGATTATGAGTTTTTTCGTGACCGTTGCCCCCTGGTTAAGTCCGGATGATCCGACCGAAATTCGCCCGTGGCTCGGCGCTCGTCCACCAGGGTTCCAGCATCCTGACTGTAAGTCTGAGAATACATTTTCTGTCGGCGCACAAGCTGATACAACCCAGCAAATATTAGAAGCCGGCGAAATCAGGTTTGCCGTTGAGGAAGGGGACTCCGTAACCTACCGCGTCGTGGTTCGTCGCGGAATTATTCACCGGATTATGGTCGTCGAAGGCGCGGTTCCCATGGATACTTTGGATCTATCGCAATTTTCGGGCGAGTCCTATGAGCTTCTGGAAGAAGATCGCATCGGCAGAAAATTACCGCTTGTCGCTCTGAACCGCGGCGAAGCACCCCCTCAGGGTATCTTCGCAGACGGCCAGCGTGTTATTTTTATTCGGTTGACACAGGTTTCAGTTCCCTCAGTCTACGACATCAGGATCGAAAAAAACCTGGTTTATTCCATCGACCAGGACGGTGAATCGATCGACGGGATCGTTTTACGTGGCGATACGATAAAAAGTATCACGACCGGGGATAGGGAGCTAGTCCGTTTTCATTGGCTGGGAACCGACGAACTGGGACGCGATGTTCTGAGTCGAATTTTGTATGGCGGTAGAATTTCGATGCTCGTAGGAATAACGGCGACGCTCGTTAGCTTGGTCATTGGAGTTTGTTACGGCGCTGCCGCCGGCTATTTCGGAGGCCGCACGGACCGGTTCATGATGAGTATTGTTGACATCCTCTACGCGATCCCGTTCATGTTTCTCGTGATAATCCTACTCGTGTTATTCGGCAGGAATATTATTATCCTCTTCGTTGCGTTGGGCGCGGTTCAGTGGTTGACCATGGCGCGGATCGTTCGCGGCCAGATATTGACCTTGAAGGAGATGGAATTTATCGACGCGGCGCGCGTGTGCGGCGCGCAGCCGATTACGCTGATTTTCAGGCATCTTATACCCAATTGCATTGGACCAATCGTTATCTACGCGACGTTGACTGTCCCAGTTGTGATATTGGAAGAGAGTTTTCTCGCATTTATCGGTCTGACGGTGCAGTATCAGGGAGAGAACCTTGACTCCTGGGGTGCGCTTATCCAGCAGGGGATGCAGGCGCTCGGCGCTGGTGGAGAAAGGCATTGGTTGCTTGTTTGGCCGGCACTCGCGATGGCGACGACTCTGTTTGGCTTCAATTGTTTCGGCGACGGTCTCCGTGACTGTTTGGATCCAAAGACCAGACGGGTCGGTTAGTGAATCGTTTCCTTAGTCACTATTCATTTGATTATCTGATTCTAAAATGGATTCTCTTTCAAGTATGAAAGATAAATCACTTCTCCGAGTTCGCGGGCTACACGTAAATTATCGAACGGAAGCTGGACTTCTACGCGCGGTGAACGGCGTGAGTTTTGACATCGAACGCGGCGAATCTGTGGCAATTGTCGGGGAGAGTGGTTGCGGTAAGAGCTCGGTCGCGCTTAGTCTATTAGGATTGCTCAGCGGACGTAATATAGCTATCGACGGTCGTATTGAATTCAGTGGTATGGACTTACGGACACTCCCCCGTCATCGACTTCAATCGATCAGGGGGCACAAGATCGCTATGGTCTTTCAGGATCCGCTCACAAGTCTCAATCCCTACCTTCGAGTCGGAACCCAAATCTCAGAACCTATGCGATATCATTTGGGTTTCAGCAAAGCCGAAGCTCGCGCGCACACGATTGATTTGCTACACGCGGTGGGAATCAATGATCCGGCAGCGAGCCTGAAACGATTTCCCCATGAGTTTTCAGGTGGTATGCGACAACGGACAATGATCGCGGCTGCGCTATCTTGTTCGCCGGATCTACTAGTTGCTGATGAACCGACCACAGCGCTGGATGTCACTGTGCAAGCCCAAATTCTGGACCTCATTCGTCGGGAGCGCGAACGTCGGGAAATGAGTTTGATTCTGATTACGCATGATCTCGGCGTCGTCGCCGGGTTATGTGACCGCGTGATCGTGATGTACGGCGGCCAGGTTGTAGAGGAATCAAGTGCAGAACAGTTGTACGCGGAGGCTTGCCACCCGTACACCCAGTCTTTGCTCAGGGCGATTCCGAGGTACGATTTCAAGCACTCAGGGCCGCTATTTTCACTTGACGGACAACCGCCTGATTTGATCGAGAACTTAGACGGTGGTTGTGCGTTCGAGCCACGGTGCGAATTTCGTAAGGATAAATGCGTATCAGAAGTACCGGTTCTCCGATTAGATTCTCGTGGTCGCAAACACAGATGCCTCTTCGAGCTCGATTTAGGCACAGGACTTAATGTTACGAAGTGCCATGTTGACGAAAGTAGTATACTGAAAGCGGACTTGACAGATCGACCGGACGCAATTTTGACTGTTGAAGGGCTTGAGGTCTCCTATGACGGTTCTGGAGGGTTGTGGTTCGGACGACGCGAACCGGCGGTCAAAGCTGTAAACTGCGTAAGCTTGTCTTTGAGAAAAGGCGAAACGCTCGGACTTGTTGGAGAAAGTGGATGTGGAAAATCAACCCTGGCTCGTGCTGTTGTTGGGTTGGTTGGTGCGCAGGCAGGGAAAGTTTCTTTCGAGGGAAACGATTTGCTCACACTAAGTACTGCAGCTTTGCGAGTCGTCCGCCGCGAGATCCAGCTGATTTTTCAGGATCCGCGATCCAGTCTAAACCCGCGTTTAAAGGCTTGGGAGCTGGTTAGCGAGCCACTCGTGAATTTCGGATTAGCTAAGGGCGCGGCGGCATTACGGGAGGCCGAGCGCCTTATGGAATTAGTCGGATTGGATCGCTCCGGTTTGAAGCGCTACCCCCACGAATTCTCGGGAGGTCAATGCCAGCGTCTCGGAATTGCCCGAGCCCTGGCGCTAAATCCAAAAGTTCTTATTTGCGATGAGCCAGTCAGCAGCCTGGACGTTTCGATTCAAGCCCAGATTCTTAATCTCTTAATGGAATTGCAGGCGAGTTTCGAACTATCCTTAATATTTATATCGCACGACCTCAGTGTCGTTAGACAGATTTCCGACCGCGTCGCCGTAATGTACCAAGGGCGCATCGTTGAGAGCGCAGATGCGGAGGAGATCTATCAGAAACCGAAACATCCGTATACAAGGGCGTTGTTGAGCGCTATTCCTATACCGGATCCAACAGTGCCAGGGATTCGGTGTCAGTTGCACTCCCCCGAGGAGACAGCAGTGTCCGATAGATCGGGAGACGGATGCGATTTTTCTCCTCGCTGTCCATGGACGCGGGATCGCTGCCGAAACGAAATTCCGATCCTTGACCACGATGGCTCTGAATCTCAGGTCGCGTGTTTCTTCTGGAAGCAACACACTGAAGATCCGACCCGGCCGAAATATCCGGAGTCAATCGCCCATCGCTAGTCGCCTAATGTTGCGGCACCTTAGAATTTGTTACGCAAGAGATTTCGAACGATATTTCGTCCCGCATGCGATTTAGACGGTTACTATGCGATAAAAATATGAGTCCTGAGAAGACATTATTCTTTTGTGGTATCGGCGGAAGTGGAATGAGCGCTTTAGCCCAAGTTTTATGCTCTCGAGGATACATCGTGCGTGGTTCGGATCGTGCCTACGACGAAGGCCGCGATCGAGAGCTCTTTAAGTGCTTGGCGGGACAGGGGATTTTACTGTACCCTCAGACGGGAGAAGGGGTCGTTCCGGAGCTGGACGAGCTGATCGTTTCGAGTGCTGTTGAGCCGCGAATACCTGACGTCCAGCGCGCAATTGAGCTACACATTCCGATCGTCAAACGCGCCGAACTCCTAGCGCGATTGTTTAACTCCGCACGTGGAATCGCAGTTGGGGGCACCAGTGGTAAATCCACTGTCACCGGGATGATTGGGCATATTCTCCAGTGTAACGGCGCGAATCCCACGATAATAAACGGCGGGATTATGTTAAACGTCTCCGATGGCAATGTCCTCGGAAATGGGGTCTCCGGGAGCAGTGAATCAATCGTAATCGAAGCGGACGAGAGCGACGGAACGATTAGCCATTACTTGCCGGACGTCGCGGTCCTTACGAATATATCTCGTGACCACAAAACCCTTGAAGACCTACACCTTCTGTTCGAAGAATTCTGCTGCAACGCACGATCGGCAGCAGTTATAAACATTGATTGCGAAGAGGCGGCTAAACATATTGACTCCGACCGTAGGTCGGTTACATTCGGGATAGAGCGAGACGACGCAGACGTATTAGCAACAATGGTGCGAAGTGAACCTTGGGGATCGAGTTTTGCTGTTGATGATATACCGTTTCGGCTGGGAATACCCGGACGTTATAATGTATCAAATGCGGTGGCAGCGATCGCTGCCTGCGGGCTATATGACGTCTCCTTATCTGGTTGCGCCGAAGCGCTGGCGACGTTCAAGGGCATCGGGAGACGTATGCAAGTCGTTGGGGAAGCCGGTGGCGTTACGGTAGTCGACGACTTCGCCCATAACCCAGACAAAGTAACAGCTGCGTTGAGCACATTAAAAGCGATGAAACGGCGACTGTTCGTTATTTTTCAGCCGCATGGTTTTGCGCCAACGTTATTTGCGAAGGACGGTTTTATATCCGCTTTTTCGAGTTGCCTGGGTGCAGGGGATGTTTTGGTCATGCCCGAAATCTATTATGCTGGCGGGACGACGGAAAAGAAGATATCTTCGAAAGATTTGATCAACGCGATTGCTGCCGCAGGTATCGACGCGCATTTCGTGCCGAATCGACGGGAGATATTAGATATGGTCATGCGTACTGTGAAGCCGGAAGGCATGATTGTCATAATGGGGGCTAGAGATAACTCGCTAACTGAGTACGCAAGAGTGCTACTCCACCACCTGGACGGCAAGTAGCCCGAGTTTCGCACGGCTTGGAATTGATCAGGCTAGCCATGCTGTTCTCAGAGTAACTGGGGTCGCGTGGCGTACATTCGCAACGAACTTATATCTATGCCGAAAGTCATGGAGTTTTCGACCAGGCGGTCTGCTGGCCAGCAGAGTGCCGGGTTAAAATTATGGTTCGGAAATTCTTGGCTGATAAACTCGAAGTTATCCAAAATTGTACTGCTTGCAGTATAAACGAGGGTTGCAATCTTGACGCGAATCGCGATTCGACGATGACAATTCCTGGGCTACTAAAATCCGGTGATACGATCGGAGTCGTATCTCCATCCGGGAGTATATCCCGTGAGAAATTGAATCCGGGTTTGAACTATCTCAAGTCACAAGGGTACTCGGTTCGGTTGGGGGATTCGGTGTTCGCCGAAGACAGGTATCTCGCCGGAACTGACTACAACCGGGCGCACGATCTAAATGTACTGTTTGCGGACTCATCTGTTAACGCTATTTTCGCAGCGCGCGGCGGATACGGATCAACCCGGATTCTTGACAAGATCGACTATTCAGTTATAGTGGATAACCCGAAGATTTTGGTGGGATTCAGCGACACGACCGCGCTTCAGTGGGGAGTGTTCGCCGAAACAGGGCTCGTAACTTATACCGGGTTTACATTACATCCGGACGCGACCGACGATGGCGTTTCATCGCGAGTTGAAGACTCCCTCTGGGCGCAACTCAAGCTCGGAATCTTTGACGCCGTAAACGGGTTACGGGTAATTAAGCATGGATCAGCGAGCGGACCGTTATTAGCGGGATGCCTATCACTTGTGGCCTCCCTGGTTGGAACTCGGTACTTCCCGGATATGGCGGGTGCGATCCTTGTCCTTGAAGATGTTAACGAAGAACCTTATCGTATAGACCGAATGCTGACGCAGTTACGCTTGGCAGGTGTGTTTGAGGTAGTTTCCGGTGTAATACTCGGTGAGTTTTGTGGTTGTACCCCGGAGAATCCGAATCACGGGCATCTGGGGTCTATAATCGACGAGTTAGTCGATTGGGTAGATGGGCCTGTATTAGCCGGTATCCCTTACGGTCACGGGCCCGATCGGGTCGTATTGCCAATCGGCGCAGCAGCTGAATTGACTACGGAAGAGCACGAAGGAT
This sequence comes from Verrucomicrobiota bacterium, assembly GCA_021772635.1. Taxonomy (GTDB): domain Bacteria; phylum Verrucomicrobiota; class Lentisphaeria; order JABSQK01; family JAJFLO01; genus JAJFLP01. The sequence goes on from JAJFLP010000014.1 coordinate 11,510, forward strand.
CTCTGCTGTGCGTCTTTAACTAGTACCGATTCGTATAAATTGAAATCATATGATTTTACCAAATTTTATTTCCGTATTAGGCGGTGAATTCGTACGCGTACCCGGGATCACTGACGCACCAAAATCCATTTTGTCATAATCAATAGAATTAATACAAGCAAGAACTAGTGTTACGTAACACTAGACACCCTTAAAGGGCGAAACCGACACAAAACGGATGAGTTTTGTGCGGCTCTGCCTGAAATATGTTGATACTGGATGCCTGATTCTGGAGACTAGCTGGAAGCTACTTTCTTTATCCGGCATCTAGCAACCAGTATCCAGGATAGCGAAAACTTGTCGGTTTGAGGCGAAGCTTCGCTAGCCTGATTGATTCATGCGATTTGTCGCGAGAGCGCTTAACTCGCTTATAATAAATCGATTAGAGAAAACTTGCCGGCGAAAGTGAATATTCACTCACTGAGATGTAAGGTAGAGCTAATCGGCTTATTTGAGCAGAGATTAGGGCTCGTAGTAGAATGCTGATGAATTAGTCAGGCTAGGGGCGGTTAGAAACTGTTGTTCGGATTCGCTGGCGTAGTCAACTCTACGTCGGCGAAAAATTTGACTGCTTGCAGTCTACCAGTTAAGGAATTTATCGTTATGGGAACGAATATCGCGTCAATATCTCCAGTGGACCGAATTCTAATGGGGCCAGGACCGTCCAACGTTCCAGGGCCGGTACTTCGCGCGTTAAGCTCACCTACGATCGGCCATCTTGACCCTGAGTTCCTGAAAATCATGAACGAAGTTCGCGCGATGTTGCGAGGTCTGTTCTGCACGCAAAATGAGCTGACGATCCCTATATCCGGCACTGGGTCGGCCGGTATGGAGACGTGCCTCGCGAATATGATTGAACCCGGCGACCGCGTGCTCGTCGGTGTCAACGGTGTCTTCGGTGCGCGAATGGTCGATACCGCGCAACGCTGTGGTGCCAAGGTAACCCCTGTTAATCAGGAATGGGGGCGTGCGTTTGATGTAAATCAATTTCGCATAGCTGCAGGCGGGAAAAGTTACAAGTTGCTTGCGGTCGTCCACGCGGAAACTTCTACTGGCGTTCTCCAAAATCTCGAGGGGTTCCGTGATCTCGCTGATGAACTCGGTGCATTGTTCTTGGTTGACACCGTCACATCTCTGGCTGGTGTACCGGTTAAGATCGACGACTGGGGGATCGATCTTAGCTACTCAGGAAGCCAAAAATGCTTATCCTGTCCGCCGGGATTAGCGCCAGTGACCGTGTCATCGAGAGCGATGGAATCTCTCAATGCCCGCAAGTCGAAAGTTCAGAGCTGGTATTTAGACCTGACGATGATTTCCAGATATTGGGGGAATGACCGTGTTTACCATCATACGGCCCCGGTAAACATGATATATGGGTTGCATGAAGCGCTAAGACTAATAATGAAAGAAGGCGTCGGCCGTCGTATTCAACGTCATATTCGGAATAGTGCGGCGTTAGTGGCGGGGCTTGAAGCTCTAGGGCTGATGATGGTGGTACCGGCGAATGAACGGCTGACAACGCTACATACCGTACGCGTTCCGGACGGTATTGATGAAGTAGTGATCCGACAGCAACTGCTAGCGAACTATAATCTGGAGATCGGTGGTGGACTGGGGCCGCTTAAGGGTAAAGTATTGCGGATTGGGCTGATGGGGGCATCTTCGACGCGCGAAAACGTCTCACTATGTTTAAGCGCACTATCAGGTGCTCTCAGAAGGCAGGGATTCGAAGTTGTGGATGATCCGCAATCCGCTATAGCGGAGGCTTATAAAGAACATATTTATGACTCATCGCAACTCGGTCGGAGTAGTTTTCTGTAGTAGATGGAACGGCAGGACGGCGGCTTACGACATTTCCCCGTCAGAGTCGCTGGCTACGCGGTGGTTCATTTCGAGAGCCGGTTTCGGAGCGTGCGGATGACCGATGACCTTCGCCGGCACCCCTACAGCGGTGCAGTGAGGGGGGATGTCGCCAAGCACTACACTTCCGGCACCAATCTTTGCGCCTTCTCCAATACTTACATTTCCTAATATTGTTGCGTTGGCGCTGATCAATACGCCTTCGCCTATCTTAGGATGCCGATCCCCCAACTCTTTACCTGTCCCACCTAGAGTCACTTGGTGTAATATCGAAACATTATCGCCAACCACTGCAGTCTCGCCGATGACGATTCCGGTTGCGTGATCAATTAGAATCCCCTTTCCGACCCGTGCCGCAGGGTGGATATCAACAGCGAACGATTCGGAAACACGACTCTGAATCATCAGGGCAAGCATTTTTCGATTTTGATTCCACAGCCAATGGGCCACCCGATAAGACTGCAACGCATGAAATCCTTTGAAATAAAGTAGAGGAATCGAATATCTCCGACATGCAGGGTCGCGATCTTTCACCGCCTGCAAGTCATCGCGGATAGCTGCACGAATATCAGGATCGCTTTCCAGTGCCTCGGAAATTAAGCCCGTGACCGATGTTAGCTGGAGTATCGGGTTCGAGAGCTTTGTTGCAAGGATAAATGCCAGAGAGTTTTCGAGACTGGGATGATCGAGTATTGACGCCTGCAGGAAAGTGGCGAGAACCGGCTCTGTTTCTATCTCAGCCCGTGCCTCCGCCTGTACCGCGCACCAGATCGGGTCGTCGTTGTCATCAGTTTGCATGTATACTAAACGCCTTCGAGTTTTCGAGTTATCGTTCGGTATCCTATACGCGGTTACTTGCAAGTCGTCCAAAAATTGTACCGCTTGTTACCAAATCCCGATTCAGTATGAGATCGTGGGCGGTATAAGAGTTACACTTCCGAAGATTTTCGGGCGACTAAATTAAAGCAGTCTTCCGACGCGAGGTGTTTGATAGCTTTGTAAATTTTGCTGATGTGCTCTTCATCCGGCACATCATTCGGCGGTTCCAGTCCGGCGAGAATTCCGCACGAATTCAAAATCTGACCTATATTATTACGAATCGCGTCTTGCGACCCCGCGCTGAACTCCTCCTCCGCGCGGGCGCGCAATTCATCCGTAAAAATACGGATTGCTGCATAGTGGCTGAACCTATCCTCGTCGGCCGCTATGTATATTTTCTTGGACAAACTCTTTATTGCCGCTAGTCTGAGCTTCACATCCATTTTTCTTTCCTTTTTCGCCTCTAGCCTGATCTATGCATAAAGTTTCTACTGCGAGCATGTATCAGACCTAATTTAAATGAGTTACAAAGAACGTACGATCCCGCAGTCACGGGACTAGACTAAGAGATCCAGCCGATAATTCAATATTTCTTCAGCCGTACAACCTTCGTAACTCATTGACACCAGGTCAGCCGCGCCAGTCATCGGCGTCCATGCCCCCGCCAAATTTCCAACTCTTCGTATTTGGTTGATCTTTTTTATCTTTAACTGGTTTGTCAGACATTCCCCGTAGCGAGAGTTTACCCTTAAGCGCTCCCGGAGTGTGGATGATTGTCGCGTGACCATCTAATTCGTCCATTGCCGGCAGTGTTCCCGGCATTATTCCGGATGGTGAAGCCTCTGAATCATTGTCTTCGTCTAGCAGGTACGTCGGCGCATCGGGGACCGGGATGACTAATCGTTCCGATAACAGGGGCGCATTGGCGACGGATTCATTTCGTTCAGCCGCTGCATCTGCGACAACCGGAAGTATATCCGACTGCCGAATTTGCGGCGGTTCCGCGGCTGCAGGCTCCGCTACTATCGGTTCTGTTACTGGTAGCGGCTCGGGCGGTAGCACTGCTGGTTGTAGCGGCGGCACCGGTTCCGGGCTTGAAGATTGTATTGGTGCGCCCGGTTGCGGTGCTTGCGTTGCCGCACCATCCCGGTAATTCTTCTTGTAGTCCGTTAGCATTTCGCCTGGAAGGTACATAACGCGAAACCCCGCATAATTTACTCGCCGACCCGGGGGAGAACTTGTAGCTCGTGACGTGCAGTGAACAAATTCGACGGAGTTACACCAGGCACCGCCTCGCATTATATGCGGGTCTTCCGGGGCGTCTATCGAATCCAGGCACCACTCCCAAACGTTCCCTACCATACCAACGCAACCGTATGGACTTATATTCGCGGTTAGAGTGTCAACTGGTACCGTCGCTGGTGGCGTGTCACCGGTATCGTAACACGCAACCTGGCTGTTCGGCTCTTCTAATCCCCACGGATTAGGCCGACCATCTATACCGCGCGCCGCCTGCTCCCACTCCGCTTCCATTGGCAGGCTATAGTACTCATTCGTCTTTTTTCGTAACCATCGGCAGTAAGCCTTTGCATCCTCCCAACTCACATTGACTGCCGGGCAGTTGTCGTCCGGCGAGATCGTTCGCGTTTCGGCTATCTTATCGGCTGGATATTCATGGCCCGACTCTGAAACGAAAGTTTCGAATTCTTTGACTGTCACCGGATATTTTGCTATGTAGTACGGCGCGCGGGTTTCGCTACTGCTTTCGGTGTCTCCGGTTCCAAATATAAAGACGTCGGACGGGACAAGACAGAACACATTCCCCAGCATATCTTTATGCTCAGGGTGTTTGTAGCGTTTGCTCCATCGCGGAAGAACCAGGTCGAGGTCCCCCAGTGTCTGGAGAATTCGGAACTGTAAGAATCGGTAGTCGTCCTTACCGATCTCTCCCTTACTAAGCGAAGCCGCCAATTGGTCAAGTAATTTCTCAACGTAGATTACGATCATACGGATAACCTATATTTTAACAGTAGGGCTACACCCTTTCTTTTCCCAACGTCCCTTCCGCTCCGTCTGGAACCAGAACATACTACATTAGCTAATTCGTTTCAAAGTGCTTTTAGCGAGTCGGTAACATATGGAAGCCGTTCTTAATTTGTCCCGGAAGGATCATCAAGTGATCGGGTAAGAATGGTATGTTTCGAAAAAGACCCGCGTTTCGGCGAAGGCTTCAGTGTGTTGGAATATATACCGCAAGCGGTACAATTTTCGGTCCGGATTATCCGAGACTTTTCCCGCACGAGCGGACTCCGAGAATACGGAGAGATGACTCCGAACTATTTTTCGAAAACCTGAAGACGTTCGGTATAGTACAATGGAGCCCGTCCAACACTGTGCAATCGCGTTCGCCGATTATGCGGCAATATCAACGGAATTCGTAGGGCCCTCGTAACTGCCGCGGTGTGTGTTGGAAAGGAGAAATGGCGGGCCGTTGGTAGGTCTGAACCAGTTGCGTTATGGCAATGAAAGGTCGGATCCGCTAAAAATTTCCACACTATTTTTAATGATTATTTTTGCTTTTTGGTATTTCACCTGTCCTCAAGACTGTCGTAATAAACTCCACTTCGCTCAGTGCGGCCGCCAAGTTGGTGTGACCGGCTGCAAGCGTCACAGCAAAAAGATGGGCGTCCGTACTCCCGGGTAATCGGCGGTCGTATTTTTGTTTCGATATTTCGCTGTCTCTGACAAGCTTGTTCATTCGTTGTAGTGATGCATCTGCTCTGGCTAATGCTAAATCAATCCGCGATGAAAGATTCTGAACCCTACTGGATTTCTTAGCTAGTTGCCGAGTCGTCTCGTCTATTACTGGACGCAGTGATGAGACCGTTTCGGAAAGGGTGGTTATTTCCCCCTGTGCCTCGCTTAATTCGGATCTACAGAGTAACTCGGAGATGTTTTTTTCATGCAACTGCTTACTAAGACTGACTGTGGCGGCTTCTAATTTTTGAGTCTTAGTCATGAGACCGAGGTTTTCGATTTTAAGATCCGCTATAGAACTTTTAAAACCTCCTACGTTTATCGATGGTTGTTGTTTGAAATGGTGTCCGAGAATTACTAACCCCGTCACTGCTGTAGCCAAGATACATAAGGATTTCTTCTTTGCACGGCTCCCGACGAAAGCGACGATTAGCATTAGTGCAGCACCGAAGCCGCAAAGGGCATAGGCCAGGTAAGGGAAAAGGATTGCAGTATCCATGGCTGAACTTCCTGAATTGAGTGAAAGATTAAGGCGAGCTGTGTTTGATCGGTTGGCTACAGTTCCCTTAATACTATTCAATGAGGGTTTCTACGAGGTTCGAGGTAAGTTGCTTGCGGTTCTCGAACGGCGTCAACCGAGCATACTCAGTGGTAAAGTATACTGAATTAAGAGAACAGTCAATGAGAAGAAAACGTAACCAACCGATTGAACGAAGTACAGACAGATTCAGTTTCGGGCTCAATCACCGATGGCGTGTGCGAAAAAATGGCCTGCCAAGCCGAAGCCCGGATTATAAGCCAGGCTTCGTTAAGCCCGCTAGGTTATGCGATGACAGACTCCGCTTTCACTCTTGTTACAGGCGAAAAGATGGTGGGCGGTACTGGGCTCGAACCAGTGACCTTCTGGGTGTAAACCAGACGCTCTAACCAACTGAGCTAACCGCCCGGGACAACAGCGTGTCGTCGTTCGATGAAATCGGTTGCAAACGGCTCCGGATTCGATCGATATGCGTGGAATCTTAACAAGCGGCGCCTTAGCGACGAACTACGTAAAGAGGAAAGTATTCATTGGACAACTGTACGCTTACATCAGGCGTACAACTAATAACGAAGTAAAAAGTAGCCCCGATACTCTGGTGGTCAAACGCTATCATTGAATTTTACGGCTACACTACTTATATTCCCGAGGTTCAAGGATCTATACCGCAAGTTTACCCGCCTCCGGCGGCGCCACAGGCGACCAGGGCGGTACAATTTTTGGCCCACTTTGAATTCGTTACCTAAGATCTATGTTGAGCCCAGCGAAATCCGCCGCGGTGGAAACGATCTTTCGAACAGCCGTCGCTCCGCATAAGCGCGAGTCCGCTCGTGCGGACCCAGGTGGCTTCCGCCTTCACCTTGCGGCTAGTGCCTCCGCTGAAGCTACGGCGCTCTCGCGAAAGCGGATGGCGAGACATGATGGCCGGTTAAAAAACTAGATGACGATGGGTATAGAATCATAAAGGACTGAACAGAAATCATGCTGTTATTAAGCATATCAATTTGGGTCATTGTCGTGTACTCACTAAAAGTCGCGGCGACCGGTAATCCGGCATACGGGTTGGTTAAGGCGGCACCCGCCGGGATGCTTGAGGAGGCGGCCGATTGTATCAGCGGGGAAAGCTTTCCGGAGGATGATACTATCTATCTATTCGTCCGCCGTTTTTTCCGGTTAACGGCAATCGGCTGCCTGCTGTTTCTTGTCGAAATAGGGGTTACGCTATATTTCATCTACACAGATCCAAAACTACTCATATCGTGGTTTATTATGTTCAAGAATCTGTCGATGCTGGCGCTAGGATACTCGGTTCACAAGAATTCAGACGGTAATATCTTTGAATCGGTTCAAGAGATCCCTGAATGGGCGATGAAATTGGAGCGGGTTTCATACCTCGTGACCGCAGCAGGTTTTCTATTCTTATTTATGCTGGTGAATAAGCTTATCGTTTAGGCAATGGCTCGCAGGGTTCGAAGTTCACGGTTTCCGCCGTCGCTTCCAGCTATCAGTCTTCGCTCAATTAGCTATACCGCAAGCGGTACATTTTTCGGATATCCTCCACCTAACTTCCTATAGGATTCCGAACGACAAATCGAAAACTCGAAGGCGTTTGGTATACAACCGGACACGTGGCGTGACAAGCAGGCTTTAGGGTTCACGGTTAATTACTAAGAAAGTCAAACCGTGCTTTGGGGTTACTTTTCGGTCAAGTCCTGGCAAAAGTTGACATCCTTGGTCACTGACCTCTTACTCTTCTGCCGCTCGCTTTTACGGAGCCCGACCCCTTTCGGAAAAGGGGTACCGGCACCGAACGCGTCCACTGAACTCCTGAACCGTGAACTTTGAACCCCATGGACGGTTCAACAGACACACTAAAGTGTGAACTCCAACGGGGTGTCCCGGCTGTCAAAGTCGCTAAGCTATACCGCAAGCGGTACAATTTTTTGGAAGACTTTTAACCTGTCACGTAAGGAATCCCGAACGATATTTCTCTCCCTATTCTCGGAGTCCGCTTGTGCGGGCCGCATAAGCGTCCTGCACTATCGAGATCCTCGCTCATGCGGGACGAGTCTCGGGTAATCCGGACGAAAACTAGAAGGCGTTTGGTATAATACCGGTCGACATGGAGTCGGCTACAGGATTGTTTCGAACATTCCGACGACATAGAGCCTGAGGAGATTCCCGGCGGCGAAGAACCAACCGAATAGCGGCGTCATGAAGAACAGTATAAAAATCAGGAATGTGACGGCGTTCTTGACTTCGTCGTTTACTTTGCGTAAAATCGGGATGAAGTAGTTGAAGACGATCCATCCGTCAAGGATCGGGATCGGCAGCATATTGAACAGGAACAATACTGCATTTAGCACCGCCCCGACGAGGAACATCTGATTGTAGGTCGGAATCCCGCTGTTCTGGAAAAGGACGTCGAGAAAGCAGAAGACGAAAAAAAGAAGAATATTCGCTGCCGGACCTGCAAACGATACCAGCGCATGGCTGTATCTCCGTCGCATCCTGGAAGGATTGACCGGTACGGCTCCCCATGAGATGCCGATGATCAACAACATGATGATCGACATCGCTCCCATCTGAACCATAGGATTCAATGACAGATGTCCTCTCTCCGCTGCCGTTGAATCGCCTTGTTTTAACGCAACGTACGCGTGGGCAAACTCGTGAAAGCAAATCGAGAACATTATGATAATCACCCACAGAATATAGAAAATAGGATTTTCTGCGAGTAGTGAAATAAAGATCCGGTCCAATAGTCAATAACCTTTGTACTTTTAGCCTGATTAATTCACGCGATTCGTCGCGAGAGAACTTAACTCGTTCATAATAAGATTATTGGAGAAGGCGCCACGGTGAAAGTGAATTTTCATTCACTAAGATGTGAAGCCAAGCCAATCGGTTTATTTGAGCAGAGATTAGGGCTCGTAGCAGAATACTGGTGAATTATTCAGGTTAGCATTTTCAGCCCATCGCCAACGGTAGTTTTGAGACTCTGAATCGCGGTTTTCTCAACGTCATTAAGTTACGACGAGACATTTAAACTTAGGGAATTTTCGATTTGCGATTTGCGATTTTGTTCTGTCGGAATTTGACCAAAAAACTATGGATGAACCCGTAGGACGACCAATCGGAGTCGAAATCGCTATCGAAATCGTTTTTTTGTTTTTGTGCGAATCAGTCGCCTATAGCCAAGGAACAAGGAGGAACGATCCCGATTTCGATAGCGATTTCGATCCCCCAAAAAATAGTACACGAAGCAATTTTTATAGGGATAGCAGGCAAAAATGCAAACTGCCTCTTCTCGAAAGATTCCGTATTTGAGGCTGTTTTTAATGTGGGAGGCGCTGTCCTCAGCGGCGATTGTTTTTGATTGGAATTGTTCCAATATATATATTATCGCCGCTGGGACAGCGCCTCCCACACTTGCTCTCCGCACAAGCGGAGTCCGCTCATGCGGACTGCCGAACCCAAGTTTCTTATTATAGTAACAGCAACGTCATTAAGTTAAGGAGACGATACACGTTCAGAGCGCTTGTTGGAGTTCACGCTTCAGCGTGGTTTTTAGGTTTCCGGTAAGAAATACCACGCTCAAGCGTGAACTCCAACGGGGGCTACTCGCGTACAAATCCTTAACTTAATGACATTACCCCTGATCTATGCATAAAGTTTCCACTGCGTGCATAGTTCAGGCTGGCCTGAAAATGAGCGAATATTCCGATTCCTAATCTTACTCGTCCTCATTTCTGGTTTTTCGAGGTGAGATTTAGGAAGGGATTACGATTCCGGAGAAAATCCAATGTACAAAGACGGATGCGATCTGGGACTGGTAATCCTACTGACGATCAATCTTTATTCGCTTACAAATCTGCTCGGCCGTCTTTACGCCGTTTCGAATACAATCCGGTATTCCAACCCCGGAGATCGCGCAACCAGTGACATGGATACCGGGAAACTCCTTTAATATCTCTGATATCGCTGAAATCCTCCCGAGATGTCCGACATCATATTGCGGATTTCCCTGCGGCCAACGAAAGATCCTGGTTATCACGGGCGCTGCGTCAATTCCCGTTAAATCGCCTAAATCCCGTAAGACCTGGTCTAATAAATCCGCGTCGTCAACCTCATATTGGTTCTGCCGCCCATCTCCTCCAACAAAAGCTCGCATCAGGAATTTACTTTTGGGCGCACGATTTCCAAACTTGTTTGAGACGAATGTACAGCCGGAGATTAGCCGGGGCTCGCGAGGGGGTACAATGAAACCAGTGCCCGTCAGCCCTGTATCACACTTCAAATCGCTACGCTCGAAGCCGACACATACCGTTCCCGACGAGACGTGCCGAATCGTCCTTAATGCGTCAGCCAAAGGGCGGCTCAACGATTCGACGATTTCAGCCGTCACAAATGACGGCGTCGCGAGGACAACGGCACCGGCTGTAACCTCTTCGGCGACGCCGTTGGAATCTACGCTCACTGTGAAACCAGAATCCGTCGGCACGACACCATTCACGAGCGTATTAGTCCTCAGTTCACCCGCTAGATTATCAGTGAGGAACGTGATCATTTCCGTCATCCCCCCCTCTAAGCTCATAAACACGGAGCGATGACGTACAGAATCTTCCGCGCCAGCTCTTCGTCGATGGGCCCGTGCGCCGCGTATCAAGCTACCGTATTCCTTTTCCATCTCCGAAAGTCTCAGGTAACACGCGTGGACGCTAAGACGTTCCGGGTTGGCCGCGTAGATACCAGCAAAGAGGGGCGCGTAAAAATTGTCGAGCGCATCGTTCCCGAACCGGCGACGAATGAGGGCTGCTACGCTTTCGTCATTATCGTTTCGCTTCCGCGGGATGATCAAATCAAGTAAGAATCTCACCTTCGCCGGCAAAGTCAGGAGCCGTGATTGTAAAAATGGAATCACCTCGGTCGGGATACCAAGACGTAGTCCAGAGGGGATCTCAACCATTTCATCATGGTTGACGATATGAAACTTACGATGTTCCTCGTCTACAGAAACGAGCCGGTCTTTAAGGCCGATTTCAGAACACAGATTTAAAGCCCACTGCTTATGCGTTACGAACGAGTCCGGCCCGCCTTCGAAGATGAACCCATCGGACGATTCAGTCAGGATTTTACCGCCGAACCGATCGGATGATTCTAACAACGTGTAACTGACGTCACAATCGTACCGGCGACTGAATTTGTCCAGATAATACGCCGTTGCGAGCCCCGAAATACCGCCGCCTATTATCGCAACATGCGGATTAGTTTTCCTCGAACCTGTCATATCGCTTACTGAAAAATACATAACATATTTATAATAAAATGGATACAGTTATAATTTATCGCCTTTTCTGCAGCGGATTTGTCAGAATTCCTCAAAAATCTTTGCGGCAAGCCGATACTCCGTCGTCTCTCTAACGCGATTTTCATCGTCCACGCACGTTACTCAAGCACTCTGGACTGAGTCCAGGGTTTCTTATTTCGGACTGAAAGTCCAAAGGGACGCAATCACAAGGTTTCTGCGCAAGCCGTCTGAGTCCCGTCCCGCTCAGCGGGACGGGACTCAGACGACAAATAAAGTCGATAGCGTCGAACACAGCGCGGTACCAAAATATGCACAAGGTGCGCCCATTAAGTTGCAATGTCACGCAACGGGCAGCGAAGAATCGGGAATCACACGGTCAATGGCGGATGCGCCGATGATTCCTCCGTGTTCATCCTCTATCGGTGATATGTTCAACGAAACATCAAGCTGGGTTCCATCTTTACGAACGCGCACTGTTTCAAAGTGTTCGATTTTCTTTCCGTCCCTGATTTGGTTCAAACAATCGAATATTTCATTTTTGCGGCCGGGCGCCTCTAAAATAGTGATCGAATCGCCGATGATTTCGCTTTCCTTGTATCCATACATAAGCTCCGCGCCGTGATTCCAGCTCACGATTCTCCCATCCAATGACTTACCGATAATCGCGTCATCCGAAGAATTTACGATTGCCGCTAAATAACGGATTCTTTCCTCCGCTTTCTTTTGCTCGGTTATATCGCGAGCGACTGCAGACGCTCCAGCTATTTTACCGTTCTCGTCATAGATTGGCGATAGATTCAACGACACATCAAGTTGGGTTCCATCTTTACGAACGCGCACTGTTTCAAAGTGTTCGATTTTCTTTCCATCCCTGATTTGGTTCAAACAATCGAATATTTCATTTTTGCGATCGGCCGATTCGAGAATCGTGATAGATTTGCCTACGGTTTCGCTTTTCTTGTAGCCGTACATACGTTCCGCGCCGTCGTTCCAACTCACGATCATCCCCTCTAATGTCTGACCTATAATTTCGTCGTCAGAAGAATTGACTATAGCGGCTAAGTAACGATTTTTTTCCTCGGCCCGTTTTTGATCAGCTATGTCGCGCGCGATAGCAGAAACGCCGATGATTCCTCCGTGTTCATCCTCTATCGGTGATAATGTTAAAGAAACATCAAGTTGGGTTCCATTTTTGCAAAGGCGCACTGTTTCAAAGTGCTCGATTTTCTTTCCGTTCTTTATTTCGTCGAGGCACTCAGATATTTCATTCTTGCGCTCTGGCGATTCAAGAATCGAGATCGATTTTCCGATGACTTCGTTTTCCGTGTAACCGTACATTCGTTCCGCGCCACTGTTCCAACTCACGATGATTCCGTCTAATGTCTGACCGATAATTTCATCGTCAGAAGAATTGACTATTGCTGCCAAAAAGTGCTCTTTTTCTTCCGCCTGCTTCAGTCTCGTTATGTCCGTTATCGTTGTTATGAAACCGGTCACTTTCCCGTCCTGCGTTTGTTCTGGAATCCCTTGTCCCCACACCCAAACGATGGAGCCATCGGGTCTTTGAAATCGATATTGGGATCTAAATTGACGAGCTTTTTCGACAGCTTCCTGCCACTCCGAAAAGACAACTCGGTCGTCTGAATGCACGAATCTCTCCCAGCCGCTGTCATTTATCTCAGTTGAGGTTGCTCCGGAAATAGCGCACCATTCTTGATTGACATACCAACACTTTCCGTCCGTATTGGAAACAAGTATTCCAATCGGCGAAACTCTGGCCAAAGTACGGAATCGTTTTATGTGTAATTTGCTCTCTTCACGCTCTTCCTGATAGACGAGTCGCCGCCGCCGATCTTGCTTATCGAGGCGCTCTACTTGCTTACGCAACGCAACGAGTTCACCAGCCAGTTGTTCTTTTGTTTTTTCGTTGTCATCCATGTTCTCAACCTATGAAGTCCTATTGTTTTTTTCTCGAATATTATATATATACCGAAAATCATCAGGTTTTCGAAATATAGTTCGGATCGTAATTATGAACGAAATCTATCAACGCCGCGACGTGTTCGACCGGCGTGTCTTTGAGAACGCCGTGCCCCAAATTAAATATATAATTATTCCGATCACGCACTTGGTCGAGTATCGCCGCCGCACGCTCCTTAATGATCGGCTCCGACGCATAAAGCGTCGCGGGATCGAGGTTTCCCTGTAATGCGATCCCGGGTCCAAGAATTGACGCTGCTGCGCTTATATCAATACGCCAGTCTAATCCCACAACGTCACAGCCAAGATCCTTAATTCCTTCGAGCAAACCTGTTGCGCATGTGCCGAAGTAAATTATCGGTACATCGCGATGCTTCGCCCTAACCGAATCGATCACACGATGTAGGTAAGGTCGGGCATACTGTTCGAAGTCGATCGGACTTAGAATGCCGATCCATGAATCGAAAATCTGCACCACCGCGGCGCCCGCAGAAATCTGCGCGCACAAGAAATCCGATACAAACTCAGCGAGTTTGCCCATGAACTTCTGCCAATCCGTTGAGTTCCGGTACATGAACTCTTTCACGAGCAGAAAGTTGCGTGACGGTCCGCCTTCGATTGCATAGGTAGCCATCGTAAACGGCCCTCCGGCAAAGCCGATTATTGGGAGCGATTGATTGAGCTCCGCTGCAACCATAGTAATCGCTTTTAACGTCGCACAGAGTGCTTCTTCGGCTGGGGGGACGGCCAGTCTTTCGACGTCTTCTGACGACCGTACGGGATTATAGATAACAGGCCCCTCCCCCGCAATAAAATCGATTTCCAACCCCATTCCTTCAAGCGGAATAAGCAGGTCCGAAAAAATAATCGCGGCGTCCACGTCGAACGCGTGAATAGGTTGCAAGGTAACTCGGGTCGCGAGTTCCGGATTCCGGATCAAGTCCAGAATTGTATATTCTTTTCGCAACGCCCGGTACTCCGGCATATAGCGTCCGGCTTGGCGCATAAGCCAAACCGGGGTCGCGTCAACCGGCCGGTCCCTGCATGCATTGATTAAACGAGTTGCTTTCGACATGATTGGCAATTTCCAGCCTGAACGAGTTTGTACAAAACCGAAACCGCGCGCTGGTTCCGTTTCTGTCTGAGATATACTGCCCGCGATCTCTCTCTCCGCACGAGCGGAGTCTCGGTAATCTGGACCGTATTCCCGGAGTCCGCTCGTGCGGACCGCGTAAGCGTCCCGCATGCGGGATGAAAATGTTCGGTATAATAGGAGCTTAACCGGATCAACTTTTCCAGTCATCGCGAAGAATTTATACTGCAAGCAGTACAATTTTTGGACATCTTTCAACTAACCACGCAAGAGAAATCGAACGATATTTCGGAAACCTGATGATTTTGGGTATAAATCTGATCGTACGATGTGCGGCATGCGGTAAGTGTCACCTGGACAGATCAGGCCGGTCCTGAAATAAGCGAACATTCCGATTCCAAATCCTACTCGTACTCGTAATCTTTCTGGTTTTTCGAGGTGAAATTGGGGAAGGGATTATGAGTACGACTCCGATCGGTCGTCCCACGGCCTCATCCTTGATGGGATGGTTGTGTTTTCAAACGACAAAATAGCCAGAACCTAGCATTTTCCGCCCATCGCCAACGGTAGTTTTGAGACTTTGAATCTCGGATTTCTCAACGTCATTAAGTTAATGATGACGAGACACGTTCAAGGCGTACGCTGGAGTTCACGCTCTTGACGCGACATAGCCATTTGCGACGGCGGTTTAGCATGGTTTAACCCAAGTTTCGCGTTCTATTAAATCGGTTCAAGAGTTAAACCCACTGGTGGGCTCTATTGAAACTTCGATCTGATTCGCCCCGGCGATGTTCATGGAGTTCTGCTGGCCAGCAGATCTCCAGATTACACGGGCGAAGCGCATGTTGGAGTTCACAACTTCAGTTGTGCTGGCTATCCGCTAACGGAACACAGCTAAAGCAGTGAACTCCAACGGCCTGTCCCTGATTGCAAGATTGCGCCCTTGAAACTTAAAAGATTGAACACCGAATATCGAACAAGGAATAATGAATGACGAAGGAAAAAACTTCAATATTCGAAATTCCGTGTTCGATATTCGATATTCTTGTCTATTAACAGACCCGACAACAACCGGCCTGGACGATTGCTTCCTTGAAACTTAAAACCGGTTTAGCCTCAGGAGCGACAGCCGCCGTGATGACAGCCTGACGGGCCCCGGCGGCTGATTCCGCTGCCCAGCGGAATTCCAGATTACAGGGGCGAAGCGCATGTTGGAGTTCACGCTCTTGACACGACATAGCCATTGGCGACGGCTGGCGAATCGAAGATTCCTCAGCCTGATGTGAGTAGTTTATTCAGTGCGGCTATCAAATCATGTGACTTGTACGGTTTCGGGAGGACACCGCTGAATCCGTATTTCCCGAATTCCGCCATGACTGGGTCGTCGGAATATCCGCTTGAGACGATCGCCTTCACGCCCGGATCAATTTCAGCGAGCTGTCGAACAGTTTCCTCGCCCCCCATTGCCCCCGGTACAATCAGATCGAGGACGACAACGTCAAACGGTTCCCCTAAGTCCTTCGCTTCCTGGAATAAACGGATCGCTTCGTTCCCGTTCTTCGCAACTGCGAATCGGTAGGCCGTCGCTTTAAAAAGTCGCGCTGCCAAGCGCCTTATCAATTCCTCGTCGTCCATCAGTAAAACCCGTCCGCTAACCGGAGACCTATTAATTACTCCCTTGTCCTCCTGAACCTGTCTCGATATAACCGGAAGATAAACGTCAAACGTCGATCCGACGCCTAACTCGGATATGACTTTGATGCAACCGTCATGGTTGCGAACGATCGAGTGCGATGATGCCAGCCCCAACCCCATCGAATTATCTTTGGTCGTATAAAACGGATCAAAAATCTTATGGAGATTTTCCTCATGGATTCCAATACCGCTATCCTTAATCGATAAGCTAACGTAATTCCCCTTCTGGAGTGGGATCAAGCTTTGTTCGCCAATCGACATTATTCCGCAAACCACATCGATCGTACCGCGTCCGGAAATTGCGTCGACCGCATTGTCCAGGAGGTCTCCGATCACCTGGTTTAGTTGGCCGTCATCAGCGTGAACCGAGTATGTACCATCGATCCGTACGTTGACGACGATATCCGGATCGTCTAGAAGAGGTGCAAGATTCTCGTTCAGAAGATCGGTGATGGACACCGTCGATTTTACCGGCGCGCCGCCTTTGGCGAACGTTAATAACTTTTGCGTCAACTCGTTCGCCCGCTGTGCGGCCAACTCGGCCTCCTCCAATGCCTGCGATGTTGCCTCGTCAGGAGGCATCGAATCCTTCGCGTAAGAGACGTTGGCAGCAATAATCGTCAATAAATTATTGAAGTCATGGGCGATTCCACCGGCAAGGATTCCGAGCGACTCTAACTTTCGTGCCTTGTTCAGATCAGATTCTATTTTAACTCGGTCCGAAATATCACGTGAAATAATAACCGCGTGGGTGGCTTTTCCTTCTTCGTCAAAGTAGGGATAGCACCCGACGTCAAATGCCCTTGAACCAAGCGCTGGAAAATCGACAAGCGCCTCGAATTGCTCAATGGCCTCGCCCCGAAAACACCTATCAAGACGTTCCTTAATACTGCCGATAAACGCCTTTTCTCCCCAAATATCGGCTACAGATTTACCAACGATCTCACTCCGGTCTTTTTCGTGAGCCTGACAAAACGAAGTATTCGCCGCCTCATAGATATACGTTGTCGATATCAAAGTCATAAACGGCTTCGAAGTATTTGCAATAAACTCGTACTTCCGCCGCATATCATCCAGTTCCTCACGGCGTGTAATATCACAACCACACGCGAGAATCCCGATCGGAACGTCGTCTGCGTCCCGTAGTCTGTCAATATTCCACGAGAACAATCGCCTCGTACCGTCGCTACACCTAATCGGGGCCTCATAATCCCTGATAGACTCACCCTCAAGGACCTTGCCAATCATCGTTGTATACGACTCACGGTGGGCGTCTGGCAGAATAATTTCCGCGAAATCGCGGGTTATGACCTCTTCTCGACTCCACCCTGAAAGACGCGAGATCTCCGGATTCCATTCGGTTATTCGCCGATTCAAATCGAGACCGACAATTGCCATCCCGGCAGTCTCAACCATTGAACGATAAGGATCAGCGATTTTCTGTAACATAAGAGCCTCAATTCAGTTAATCTGACTATTCTATACAGAACGTCTTCATCCCGCATGCGGGACGAAAGGTTCTTTTTGCGGACTGAAAGTCCAAAGGGACGCAATCACAAGATTTCTCACATTCGACGAGCCGGGATCCTTCCGGCATCAGCTTGGGTTTCGTTAGAAGGCGACGCTTACGCGGGACAGATCGGGACAGGCTACCACATGCCGTTATGCTTGAGCCAATTAATTTTCCCGGTGGCGCTTTTCTTAACCCGGTATTCTCTGGATTTCTTCTTCGCCTTCGCCTCGGACAGCTCGGCCAAGCGACTTTTTGCGCAGTCCGCAGCAGGTAAATCCCGATAATGAATAAAAATCTCTCCAATAAACTCGGTATCGGTTATCTCGTTAAGCGCGTCACATAGGATCGGGATCGTCGGAAACTTTAGGACGAACGTCTCAACATTTACCATACGTATTAATTTCAGCCTCGACGCTTCGCGGACACCTGCGTCTTTTTGGTTCTGTAATATCTGAGCGACTTGGGAAGAGTCCGAAAATAACCAGACGATCTCTTTCTTGATACTCGGAAACGGGCAGTTATTGATCGCATCCGTGAGCGTTCGATCGTTGGTAATATCCACTAAATACGGGGCCCAGATATCCGGAGAATTCTCGCGTTCTATACGCTCTTCGTATTCGGTGTGAAAGAACCGGTACACGTGCCCCGGTTCGACCACGAAATCCATGGCAACCGGCTCGAGGGATTCTGTTACAGCACCATATGCGTTATACCTAAAATAGGACACCAAAATTTGATGGTACCCTGGCTTCAGCGCAAACGACTTTCTGAAATTCCTGCCTTCATGCACTATGCAGTAGGGTTCGCGTACGTGAAGAACGGCGAGCTCATGGAGTGGACGTGTATCACCGTCGTAATACTTTACAATATCCGTGCTACCGTCTTGAAGTGGCCAAAGTTCAGGTCCCTCTAGATTCCTGCACCCCGATATTAGCAGAAATAGACTCAATACCGCCAGGATTCGAACTGAAATGATTTTAAGCGATGATAATTTTAATTTCATTAACTTGGCTGCTTGTTTCTTAATACCGAATTTCCGACCTCGATGAGTCGGGCGATTGACGGCTTGCGGTATAAAATACCCGGGGGGGGACTCGAACCCCCACGACCTTACGGTCAACGGATTTTAAGTCCGTTGCGTCTGCCAATTCCGCCACCCGGGCATCAGAAACTTTTTAATACTCTTGCGACGATTCGTGAGGAATCGGTTCGGCAATCAATTCGGCGCCGTTAAAAATATAACTGCTAGCCCCAAATCCAGCGAACTTTTCGTCGGATTTTTTCGTACTCGTACTCATAATCATAATCGTAATCCCTTTCCAAATTTCACCTCGAAAAACCAGTAAGATTACGAGTACGAGTAAGAGTAAGATTACGAATCGGAATGTTCGCTTATTTCAGGGCTAGCAGCCTGTCGGGCTAAGCCCGACAGGCTGCTAGCGAAAGAGGTTGAATTTAAAGATATAATAAATCGCTTTCACGCCGTCGGTCCAGCCGATCTTTTTCCCTTCGTCAAAGCGTCGGGCCTGATAGCTTATCGGTACCTCATAAATGCGGCATTCCATTTTCGCCAGCTTCGCCGTAATTTCAGGTTCGAATCCGAAACAACTACACTCGATCTCGAGCTCCTTGAAGATCGGTGCCCGGATCATTTTATAGCACGTCTCCATGTCCGTTAAGTGAAGATTAGAAACGATGTTCGACAAAGTCGTTAAGAACTTATTCCCTATATAATGCCAGAATGTATCGACTAGAATTTCGTTCCCCGAGTACCTGCTTCCGAAGACGACGTCCGCTTTGTTATCCTCGATCGGGGCCAATAACTTGGGATACTCGCTGGGTGAATACTCCAAATCCGCATCCTGAATGATCACGACATCGCCGGTAACCAATTTCTGCCCGGTTCGAATCGCCGCCCCTTTCCCCTGATTTCTCTCGTGAAATACGATCTTCCGATGTTCTTTTCCCTCGGCTTTTAGCTCCTCCAACTTCTCCCTCGTTCCATCAGTTGAGTAATCATCAATAATGATCAACTCCTTTTCGCCGGGCACTAATTCGATCTCTTTCACGACAGTCAGGATTGTACTTATCTCGTTATAAACCGGTACGATAACTGATAGTTTCACGGTGGATTCTCTGATGCTTAATTATTGATTTTATTGTCGTGTGAAGTTGTATACGCCATTATTCATTGCCATATTACGGGCGTCGTAAGGGCGGAGAGGAACTTGAAGTACACCAACAATTGCGCGGATTTTGGAATACAACCGACAATCTAAATCCAAATTTTCTGCCATACTTGTCCGACCTCGTCAAATCTAGTTTAGCTTCACCGTAAAAGCGAGTGGAATTCGGCATATTAAATCGGAATCAAAGATCAATCTCGAACAACATTTCGTCCCGCATGCTGGATGAAGACGTTCGGTACGCTTCACGTTGAAAAAATTGCAGAGACTATAGAATGGCTGTTTATCAATATTGGTCTAGGGGATTGCTGACGGACAACTTGCTGGAGCCGTTGCTTAATAGTTTCCCGGACATTATACACTCAGTTGACAAGGACGGGAATATTGTCTACGCGAATATGCGCGCCTCTGAGCTGCTTGGATATAGTCAAGACGAGTTAGTCGGGCTGAATATTTACAAATTATACGCCCCGGAAATTCAAAGTCAGGTTAAAAAGGGCTTTAACCGGTTAAAACAGGAAGGCGATATAACGATTCGCGAAAGCCTTCTGAAAACAAAGTCCGGTGAACTTATTACGGTCGAGATACGATCGTTCAGCGTATACGATGATAAGGGCGAATTCCTAAGAACATTTTCGATACTCCGCGATGTGCGCGAAGTAAAGGAGATGCGGGACAATCTCCTTCACGCTGAACGCCTCAGCGGTATCGGACAACTCGCCGCCTGCGTCGTTCACGACATACATAATCCGTTGATGGTAATCCAAATGTACACAGAGATGCTACTGCAGGATGCAACGAAGTACATGGCCCCTGATTCCTGCGGCGAAGTTTCCGACTTCCTGAAACAGATGCAGCGGGCATCGGAGAAAATACAAAAACTCCTCGCGCACCTCCGAAGTTTCGCCAGGCGCGAGACAGAGACGAAAGAGGATGGGGATGTGAACCTGTTGATCGACGACGCACTTTTTATGGTGATGAATAAGATCATAAAGAACAATATCCGGGTAAACCGACACGATAAGGACCGCGACTGTCCCATCCGCTGCTCAATAATCGAAATTGAACAGGTGATCATGAATATTCTCAGTAACGCCTGTGACGCGATGATACCGTCAACCAAGCGGACTCTGAGGCTATCGCTTAATGAGGAGGAGACCGATGATGGGAAGTTCTATCGGATTTCAATACAGGATACCGGTTGCGGAATAGCCGAGAAGGACTTACCGGCGGTGTTTGATTCGTTCTATACGACGAAAAAACGCGGTCAAGGAACCGGCCTCGGCCTCGCAATATGTACCGAAGTAATTGAAAAACACCGGGGAAAAATTGAGGTTGAATCAGTCCTTGGCGAAGGAACTACTTTCCACATTGTACTGCCCCAAGACTCCGATGATACCGATCAACCGGAAATTTCCGAGGAAACCGTCACGCTGGGGAACGAGTCTTCCGGTTAGACCGTAAGTTCGAGCAATGATTTCCTCACAGAATTTCCGCAGCAATCTCTGCTAATTGACTACGCTCTCCTTTTGATAACGTTATGTGCGCAGAAATCTTTTCGTTCTTGAACTGATTTACGAGATGCGAAAATCCGTTCGAAAATGAGTCTACATACGGGTTGTCGATCTGTTCGGGATCGCCCGTGATTACAATCTTCGAACCATGCCCTACCCTGGTAATGATCGTTTTTATTTCGTGTCTCGTCAGGTTTTGCGCTTCATCAATCACGAAGTACTGGTGCGGAATGCTGCGACCTCGAATATAGGCTAGCGGCTCCACACCAATCTCTTCCGATGCGCCAATATCTGGAGGTAATATACGCTTGCGATTCTGTCTATCCCGTTCGATGATCAGCTCGAGCGCGTCGTATATCGGTTGCATCCAAGGACGCATCTTCTCCTCCACATCACCGGGAATAAACCCAATGTCACGTCCCATAGGCATAGTTGGCCGTGAAACGAGAAGCTTATTGTATTTGCACTCCTTTAACACCTTATGGAGTCCCGCCGCGACCGCTAATAACGTCTTACCTGTCCCCGCCCGCCCCGACAGCGTTACAAGCTTAATGTTGTCATCTAAGAGCGCATCCAGAGCAAACGTCTGCTCCAGATTCAGCGGTTTTATACCGAGCACCCCGCCGTTCGTTTCCGGCAATGATACTATCCCATTACCTTCGGCTCCCGATATCCGACCTAATACAGCGACCTTATTGGAAGATACGCCGTTCAGTAGAATATATTCGTTCGGGGAAAATTTGCCGGCCGCGGTCAGCGGTAGAACCTTAGACTTTTTGAACTCTGCAATTTCCTCATCGCTGACAGATAGGGTTGCATGCCCGGTGTACAGTTTAACCTGGCTAACCTTTGATTCCTCATAGTCCTCCGCGAAAATTCCCAGTGCTTGCGCTTTCAGCCGTAAATTGATATTCTTACTAACAATTATCGTCTTTGCCTGCGCGAATTCATCTTTGATCTCGATTGCCAAGTTCAGAATCCGATCGCCCGCATTTTCTTCAGTCTTCACCTTGAATTTTACCGAGAAACCGGGTTTCTTTCCGGCATAGATCTGCAGCAATCCACCGGCATCCAAACGAATACCTTCGCCGAGGTTACCTTTTTCGGTTAAACTAGAGAGTGCAAATGACACGGCCCGCGAATTTTGGCCGAGTTCCGTGGTGTCACGCTTAAAGAGATCGAGCTCTTCGATCACTTCAATCGGTATGATCACGTGGTTGTCCGCGAATGAATCGATCGCACCTGGATCGTGAAGCAGAACATTGGTATCGAGGATGAATATTTTTTTCATTGGTTCAGGGGTTAAGGGTTCAAGACTCAAGGGGTCAGGGTCAAGGGTCAAGGGTCCTGTCTATTAACAGACCCGACAACAACCGGCCTGGAGGATTGCTTCTTTGAAACTTAAAACCGATTTAGCCTCAGGAGTGACAGCCGCCGTGATGACAGTCTGACGGGCCCCGGCGGCTGATTCTGCCGTCCAGCAGATCTCCAGATTACACGGGCGAAGCGCTTGTTGGAGTTCACGCTTCAGCGTGGTTTTTAAGTTTCCGGCAAGAAATACCACGCTGAAGCGTGAACTCCAACGGGGGCTACTCGCGTACAAATCCTTAACTTAATGACATTGACCCTGATCTATGCATAAAGTTTCTACAGCCTGCATAAATCAGGCCAGCCCTGAAATAACCGAGTAGCCGATTCCAAATCCTAATCTTACTCGTAATCCTAATCGTAATCCTACTCGTACTCGTAAGCTTTCTGATTTCTCGAGGTGAGAGTTAGAAAGGGATTATGACTACGATTAGGAGTAAGAGTACGAAGAAAATCCAACGAAAAGTTCGCTGGAACAGAACTAGTTCGCGGTCGGATCCCAAAAAGCGTCGGCCCCGCTGCTGGGGACATCGTCAATCTCCCGAATATCTACATGAAGATCACCAAATAAATTGACGGCCTGACCGGAAGCCGGATCCGTTGGATCTTTGAGATGGGCAAAGTACAAAGTACCGTCGAGTTTCTGAGTCTCGCCACCGTTTCTGGAGAGCAACGAACTTACGGTAGTCGTCGACCCGCATATAACGACCATCGTCTTTTCCGCGACAACAAGCTGGTCGTTTTTCAGCGAAGCAGGGGTCGTATTATCCTGGCGATTTAAATAGAAATTCGTCATATAATTCGACTTAGCGTTGGTGTCTACGTCAAAAAGCGGACCAGGCGACATACCTGGACACCCAAGAAATCTAATCGGATCACCGGGCGGGCTTGTGTCGGATAAATAGTATGTCTTAACCTTCTGAGTCCAGTATTCTTCGATCGGGCCGCCAGCTGTCCAGTCTTCAACCGGATAGTAGGTTAAGTTATCACCCGCGTATAACTCGATGGCAACGCCGATTTGTTTCATATTCGAGATACAGTTCATCTGTTTCGCCCGATTTCTTGACCGCGATAACGATGGTATCAGCATTGAAATCAAGATTGAGATTATACTGATCGTGACAAGAATCTCGATAAGTGTAAATTTTTTACGGGGCAACTTTTTTTTGAACATTCGTCTACCTCATATTGTCGATTTCTCGCGACTCGAATATCAACGTCCCTGCCGTAGCATCGGAAACTTCCGATACCGACTCGGTCGCGAATCTGGGTTTAGCAAATCCTATCACTCTATTCATTCTACGAACTAATTGAGAAAATTCCAAAATATTTTTTTACAACCATCCCATCAATGATGAGCCCGTGGGACAACCAATCGGAGTCAAAATCACTAGACACCTTTAAAGGGCGAAACCGACACAAAACGGATGAGTTTTGTGCGGCTCTGCCTTAAAGATGTTGATACTGGATGCCTGATTCTGGAGATTAGCTGGACGCTGCTTTCTTTATCCGGCATCTAGCAACCAGTATCCAGGATCGCGAAAACTTGTCGGTTTGAGGCGAAGCTTCGCTAGTTCTATACCGAAAATCACCGGGTTTTCGAAATATCGTTCGATTTCCCTTACGTGGTTAGTTGAAAGTTATCCAAAAATTGTACTGCTTGCAGTATAAATTACCACGTCAACTGTCTCTGCAAAAGTCGTAACCTGATAATCCGCCGTACTATCCGTATTGTTACTGATAAATATTGTGCGACATTTCGCTCGCAGCCCTGCTAAAACATCGGAGTCCTTGTCGCCAATCATATACGATTGACTGCAATCAATGCTTAAGTCCCGGGCCGCATCAAGGATCATGGTGGGTGCCGGCTTACGGCAGGGGCAATTGTCCGCCGGTGTGTGAGGGCAATACTTGATTGCATCGAATTTGACGCCAAATTCATCCAGGAGCATCGCCAACTTCGCGTGCTGTTGATGCATGGCATCTTCCGTAAAAAAACCGCGTCCGATACCTGACTGATTCGTCACAAGAACAAGTTTGTACCCCTCGCCTGACAGCCGGGCCAATCCTTCTCCTACACCGGGCATGAGTTCGATATCATCGGGATCGGATAAGTAATGTTTGTTGATAACGACTGTACCGTCGCGATCGAGAAAAATTGCTTTGTTCATTGGAAGCTGGCAATCAATGCGTCAATTTCTATGGGAACTGTTCCGACGCTGCCGACCACAATTCCTGCCGCATGATTCGCGATCTCAGCAGCTTCTGAGGCACTGGCACCGGATAGTAAGGATGTAATAAATGACGCGATGACCGTATCTCCGGCGCCGGAGACATCGAAAACGTCCTTGGCTGCCGTCGCGATATGAGTGAAGTTCGAGTCGCTCGTAAAAAGGACCATACCATCCTTACCGAGCGTAATTAAAAGGTACTCAGGTGCCCAGAGATCCATCAGCGCTGCACCGACTTTACGTAAATCTTCATCATCGGATACTGGATCGACACTTGGTGAGTGATATCGCCCGGCAAGCGCGAATGCCTCGCTCCGGTTCGGAGTAACAAGCGTCAACCCGGTTAGAACCATCGAATTCCCCGGGTGCGGGTCAAGTGCTACGCGAATCCCCGCGGCGGACGCCAGGGACCGTATTTCCTCCGCCAGCGACAGGGAGATGACGCCCTTCTGATAGTCCTCAATAACGATTGCATCCAACTTCCCAGCGCGGATCGCAGTCGATATGCGGTCGAGGATTAAGTCGGCGGTTTGCCCGTCGATCGGTGAATCCTTTTCTTCGTCAATGCGAGCGATTTGTTGGCGGTCGGCGATCAGCCGCGTCTTTACTGTTGTTTGACGGTCTGAAACTCGAATAACGCCGTCTGTGTTAATCTTTCGCTCTGTACATAACCGAAGCATTGCGTCTCCGTCGACATCCTCGCCAATCACCCCGAACGCCACCGCCTGCGCACCCAAAGTCGTTATATTCCGCAAGACATTCGCTGAACCACCAAGCGCCTCGGTGCGACGATCAACCTTAACGATCGGAACCGGTGCCTCGGGCGAAATCCGCGTTGCGTGCCCCCAGATATAGCGGTCAAATATAAGATCCCCGACAACGCCGATATGGAAATCGGCAAATCGTTCCGAAAGTTCTATAATTCGTTTTTTATTCATGTTATACCAACAATCATGGAGTTTTCGACCAGGCGTCGCCCAGGTGGCTACACAACTGAATATTCCCGGAGCAGACTAATAGTACTGGCGGTTGCGCCTTGATACTGTTCGACCGTCTCCTTTGCAACGCGTCCAAGTCGGGCTCTTTCCGATTCATCCTCGAGCAATCTACCCACGGCGCTACGCAGTTCAAGTTCATCTGCAACTTCGATACAAGCGGCTTTGTCTTTAAATTGTTTCGTGACGAGGCGAAAATTTTCCATCCCGGCTCCGAAAATTATGGGTTTTCCAAGGATTGCCGGCTCAATAATATTATGCCCACCACGGTTACCAGCCAGGCTGTTGCCCATAAATACAACATCCGACACGTCCAGGAATTTCATCATCTCACCTGTCGTATTGACAATGAGTACTTCCACATCGTCACTGAAATCGGCGTCACCACCCAGTGTTTCCCGTAACGTTGTCAGGAGCGTGTAGCGTACGCCCGCACTCGCCAACAACCGTTCTATCTCAGGCGTACGCTCCACGTGCCTAGGAATGATAACCAGGCGCAGGTCGGTGAACTCTCGCGCCAATTCCTGATAAACACCTGTTACGGCCGCCTCCTCCCCCGGATGTGTACTTGCAGCTGTAAAAACGAGCTTGCCGGTGCCGCCGAATGCCCGGTCCAGCGCCAGGGAGTCACAATCATCCTTGACTGCCGGGAGTTGGTCGAACTTCATGGTATTGCAAACCTTTACCGGCGTGTCTGTGCCAACAATCGACCGAACACGCTCGCAATCATCCTGCGATTGCGTACAAATTACCGAGAACCTGGAAAAAATCTGTTCGAAAAACCAACGGTGCTTTCGGTAGCCCCTGGCGGAGTTATCCGACATCCTGCAGTTGACCAAGGCTGATTTTATATTATGACGATATGCCAGTTCAACGATATTCGGCCAAATCTCGACTTCGAAAATAATCAAAGCCCGCGGCCGTATAGCGGAAAATGCGCGACGTATAATCAAACTGAAATCCAGCGGAAAGTAAATCGAAACAACGCGATCGCCCGGCGCGCGATCTCGAGCAATTTTCTGGCCTGTGCTCGTGGTGGTTGAGATCACGAATTCGAGGTTCTCGTCCGTCTTCATCCAGGATTCGATAAACGATAGCGCGGCGACCGTCTCCCCAACACTGACTGAGTGGATCCAAACGGGCTGTTTGAGCGCTGCCAATCGTTGTTTTTTCGCCGTCGAGTAAAACCCGAATCGCTCACCGAAGCCATCGGCAAAATTCCCTCGTCGACTGAGCCTCACGAGATAAACAGGGAAGTACAGCAGAAAAAGAAATGGAAACAGAAGGTTATATACGAACAAAGCAAAATTTGCCATTTTAATTAGAACCTGCGACCTTTTTTGAAACTTAAGTAATTTGACTGAGATTTTCACCATGAAGGACATGAAGAGCATGAAGTAAAGACTCTTGATATTTTCCCCTTCATGCTCTTCATGTCCTTCATGGTTGTAAAGCATTATTCGATTGGCAGTTTGCTCCTTAAAACTTGAAAGATTTTGAGCCTGTTTTTAATGTGGGAGGCGCTGTCCTCAGCGGCGATTTTTTTTGATTTGAATGTTTCAAAATTATATTTTATCGCCGCTGGGACAGCGCCTCCCACACTTGCTCTCCGCACAAGCGGCGTCCGCTCATGCGGACCGCAGAACCCAAGTTTCCTATTATATTAACCGGGCCCGTACGGCCTGGACGATTGCTCTGAAACTTAAAACCGGTTTAGCCTCAGGAGTGCACTGGAGGGCGGATGCGCCCAGCCGCCGTAATGACAGCGTGACGAGCCCCGGGCTACTCTGCTGGCCAACAGAACTCCAGATTACCCGGGCGAAGCGCATGTTGGAGTTCACGCTTCAGCGTGGTTTTTAAGTTTCTAAAAAGAAATACCACGCTGAAGCGTGAACTCCAACGGGTGCTACTCGCGTACAAATCCTTAACTTAATGACATTGGTATTAACAGACCTGGAATTATTGAGTCGGCGCTCCATTGAAACTTCGATCTGATTCGCCCCGGCGATGTTCAAGGAGTTCTGCTGGCCATCCGCCCTCCGGATTACACGGGCGAAGCGCTTGTTGGAGTTCACAACTTCAGTTGTGCTGGCTATCCGCTAACGGAACACAGCTGAAGCTGTGAACTCCAACGGCCTGAACACATACAAATCGTTAACTTAGTGACATTAGCATCAACAGAGGGCGAACAACCTCGTTGAACTCTCCTCAGGAGTACACCGCTTTCGATGTTATACCAAACAATCACGGAGTTTACGAAGCGCGATGGCTTATCCCCCAGCACCGAAGCTAACCAGTGTCGCCTCAAATATACGCTTGCAAGTGGTCCGATATTATTAAACTTTACCCAACACCATCGGGTTTTCGAAATATCGTTTCCGCCGCGGCGGATTTCGCTAGGCTCAACATAGATCTTGGCTGATACATTCAAAGTCGTCCAAAAATTGTACTGATTGCAGTATAACTCCAGTCAGGTTTTCGACAAGTTTTCTAAAATCTTTGCCTACCGTGATCCCGCATGCGGGATCGAAAATTCGACTGCTTGCAGTCTAAATAACAATTTTAATTTTATAAAATCCATAATACTATAGAGCCGCTTGCAAAAGTATCTTTGGCAACGCGGCTCAAATAGACTTTTGCAAGTGGCTCGATAGGCTCGCGTATGCTATCTTTAACCGTCGCCCTAGCCTGCATTACGCACAAATTTCGTCATGAGAATGCGTAGCTTGCTTTAGATCAAAGAGTTATGGAGGTTGCCGGGACGAAAAAATATTGAAATATTTTAAGATCCGGCGTTCTCTGTAACTCATTTAGATGAAACAAGATACGCATTCGCAATAGAAAGTTTATGCATAATGTAGGCTAGGCAAGTGAAACCAAAAACTGTACCCCGCAAGATTTTAGTATGAACTATATAGATCGAGCAACTTCAGTAATCGAAAACGAAATGGAAGGCCTGGCGAATATTAAGGAAGGGTTAGACGAGTCTTTCGTAAAATTAGTGGAACTTTGCCTGGAAACACTGAAAAACGGCGGAAAGTTGCTACTCTCAGGTGTGGGAAAGAGCGGTTACATCGGCCACAAAATCGCGGCAACCCTGACCAGTACAGGCGCGCCTGCCGTTTTTCTGCATCCAGTCGAGGCCATGCACGGGGATCTCGGTATGGTGAATGAGAAGGATCTACTCATTGCACTAAGTTATAGCGGGGAAACGACTGAAATTCTGGAAGTCGTACCGTCAGCAAAACGATTCGGAATCCCTGTCATCGCAATAACCGGCGATCCCGAGTCGCAACTGGCAAAATGGAGCGATCTCGTCGTACTGGCCAAGGTACATGGAGAGGCCTGTCCGTTCAACCTCGCCCCAACAACCTCAACAACCGCAATGATGGCTCTCGGCGATGCACTCGCAATGGTATTGCTCGACGCGCAGGGATTCGGCGCGGAGGACTACGGCAAGATCCACCCGGCAGGTTCGATCGGACGCAGCGTATCCCTGAAAGTCGCGGACGTCATGCGCCGGGACGAGCGGCTGCCGATCGTCGCGCCGGAGACCGCTGTCAAAGAAGCGCTGTTCACGATGAGCCGGTGCAGATCGGGTTCAGTCATCATCGCCGATAAAGAAGAACGGTTACTCGGCATTTTTACCGATGGCGATTTCCGGCGCCACGCTCAGGACGACCTCAATATTCTAAACACACCGATTAAAGACGTGATGACCCCTGACCCGGCATCGATAAATGAACAGCAGATGGCCGTCGAAATCCTTAATTTATTCGAGGGCCGGGAAATAGATGATATCCCGGTTGTAAATGATACCGGCCAAATAGTTGGTCTAGTCGATATCCAGGACCTACCGAAATTTAAACTGATGTAGGAGCCGACCCACCAGTGGGTTTCCTTTTAACCCGCGCTAATTATCAATGTCAATAAGTTAAGGAAAATGATGCGAGTTCGGGACCGTTGGAGTTCACGCTTTAGCGTGGTATTTCTTTTTAGAAACTTAAGAACCACGCTGAAGCGTGAACTCCAACGGGGACCTTAGCAACACTAATCTCTTGGTATGCGAGTAGCGCCCGTTGGAGTTCACACTTTTGCCTAACGGCCGTTTCTCCCGCATGCGGGATCAGCTGTGTGGTATTTCGTACCGAAAACTTAAAAACCACGCTGAAGCGTGAACTCCAACAAGCGCTTCGCCCGTGTAATCTGGAATACTGGAGGGACAGCCCGTTGGAGTTCACACTTTAGTGTGCAAAAATGACCAAGTTTCAAACGAGAGTTGATACTTAACGGATATTAAAGAATACTGCTTGCAGTTTAATTACATAAGGGAGCAAAATAATGGGACGTGGAAATGCAGTAGTTGGACAGTCAGGCGGCGCCACAGCGGTGATCAATCAGACGCTTATCGGTATTATCAAGCAGTCTATGGCGGAGGAAGACATCGACAAAATACTCGGGATGCGGAACGGTATCCTCGGATTGGTCAACGACGAATTGACGGACCTGACCGGACTATCCGCGAGCGACATCGAGTTGCTCGGACAGACGCCGTCGTCGGCGCTGGGATCATGCCGGTATAAGCTCCAGGACTCGGATATTCCGAGCATCCTGGAAACCCTGGAACGGCATAATATAAAATACTTCTTCCTGATCGGCGGAAACGACTCGGCGGAAACGTCGCTGCGCATATCGAAACTGGCACAGGAACGGAACATGGACCTCCGTGCGATCGCCCTGCCGAAAACAATCGATAACGACCTCCCCTGTATGGATCACACACCCGGCTACGGCAGCGTCGCCACCTTTATCGCCGGCGCCACCCAGGAGGCGGGTAAAGATACCGAGGCTATGAAACTCGCCGATCCGATCAAGATAATCGAAGTAAAGGGTCGGAACTCCGGATGGACAGTCGCATCTTCTGCACTGGCGAAGAAGGATAAATTCGACGCCCCGCATCTCATCTACTTTCCGGAAAAGCCATTCAACGAAGCGAAGTTTATTAAGGACGTCAAACGCGTTTACGACGATATCGGCTATTGCGTAATTGTGGTCGCTGAGACGATCCGAAATACGGAGGGGCGATTGGTTGGCGAGCGTACGGAGGGAATCACCAAGGACTCATTCGGCCACCCGTACGTAGACAGTGCGGCAGCGGCACTTTGCCGACTGGTTGAAGGGAAACTTAAATTGCGCGCACGATTCGATAAGCCCGGTACGCTGCAGAATAGTTCTATCCGCTACGTCTCGCCGGTGGATCAGCAGGAAGCACAAATGGCTGGTAAAGAAGCTGTTTTACTTGCAGTAGCGGGTAAAACCGACGTAATCGTCACTCTCGAACGGGAATCCAGTGATCCTTATAAATGCGTGGCAGGGCATGTCCCCATCGAAAAGATCGCGGGCATTGAGAAGTATTTGCCGGATAATTTCATTAACGCCGATGAAAACTTCGTGACCCAGGACTATATCGATTACGCGACGCCGCTAATCGGTAAGCTGCCGACGTTTATCCGGCTGTGAAATCGATCTGGGCCGGTGCTTGAGTGCGATCGCTAGAGGGCGTCCCGCATGCGGATCAGCCGCCGATTCCTGCCGGACGACTCCCAAAGCAGTCCGAACCAGGTCGATCATAAGTCAGGGATAAGCGTCTCCAATCGCAGGGGATCCGGGGCGTAAGTCTTGTTGTTGTTGGGTTCATTTTCCGCTTCGTATTCCCCGGTATACCGATGGGAAATGTTGTATTCATAGGTATTACGCATCTTAATGTGATTATGGGTTCCATGCGGTTTCCACTGTAATTTGGTTCCGTGCGAAGAATCGGACTCAGCTGGATCACTCACTATTTCAACGGTAGCATACTGAAACCGGGTATAGAACTTTACATACTGGTCTGAATGTGCTCTTGCATCTTGCCAATCGCCGTCGGCGCCGTCTTCGTCGTATCCGATGGACATGGTGAATAACCCGTCCCCCTCCATTCCAAACGGATCGTACGCGGCCGAGATAAAGTATGCCCCGCCTTCGCCGTAGACCAAGGCTTCGCTGCCGTCCTCACTGCTGATAACTAGTGGATTGTCATTGTTAAGGACGAATCCCGGCTCAACCACCTCGTCGCCGAAATACATACTTACCGGGTAAGTTTCGTTCCCCTGCCGCTCACTGAGTACGTCCGTGAGGGTATCGGAGAAAACAGCAAGAGAGCCGACGCGCGGGTGCCAGCCGCACACCACCAGCGGGTCATCCCATTTCATTGTCGCCGGGTGACCGGCGACATACCCGTATGTATAGGTATTACCGAGCGCGCTTTTATCGAGAGGACACTTGTAGTCGGGCCCCTGTTTGAGGTAACCCAGGTTGCTTAATATACTGACGATATTACTATCGAGTGGATACACATCGTAGTCGTCGGCATATGACTTCAACGCCATCCCGACAGACATCAGATTGAATTCGCACGTAGGACGATACGCGGAAGATTTCACACTTTTCAACATCGGCATCAGCAAATAACTTAAGATACCAATAACGGCAATCGCTATCGCAGCTTCAAGCATGGTGAATACAGATTTTCGGTAATTCGTCTGTGAACTGTGTTTCATGATTTATTTACTCCATTTTGCGGACATCAGTCGGTCCAATCGAAACTAGTGTCCTGTGTCTTAAATTCCCTTACATTTGATTACGTCTATTTTAGTGCAGGGGTAGGCAGTGATTTTGTGTAAGTACCCGTAGGTACGTACCAAACTCACTAACGCCGCCCTGTACTGAAATAGACGTAACCC
>JAJFLP010000015.1 GCA_021772635.1 Verrucomicrobiota bacterium
GGGCACCTACCTCTTTCGGTGCCTTTTCGCGCTTTTTGGTCGAATCCGATGCTCAAGCATCGAATGTCGACCGAAAAAGCACGAAAATTCGACCGAAATAGGCAGGCGTGCGGACCACGATACCTTTTCGAACAGGGTCTAACTATACCTATAATCCCGGAGTATTCGACCAAGCGTTCTGCCGGTCAGCAGAATGCCGGTTAGAAATATACGGCTCGAAATCGCTTAAGTGATAAGTTAAAAGTCTTCACAACCATCCCATCAAGCATGAGCGCGTGGGACGACCAATCGGAGTCGCAATCGAAATCGTTGTTTACTTTTTGCGCGACTCAGTTACCTATAGCCAAGGAACAAGGAGGAACGATCCCGATTTCGATACGGTTAGCAGCTAAATACAAACCGCGTGTTTCTGAAAAAATCCGTATTTGAGGCTATCCGCTGCCAAACTCTACCGATTTTGGATCTCTATGGGATCACAGCTAAATAATCATTAAGGTAAAAATTTCATGAAAAGTGCATACGAATTAGCTATGGAAAGATTAGGTGGCGAGCCTGAAGTCGTATTGACTGAAGCGCAGAAACAGGAAATCGCTGAAATCGATCGTCGTTGTCAAGCCAAAACCGCTGAGGCCAGATTGGCGAGCGGAGATAGAATAAAGAATGCCTTCGGCGACTCGAGTAAAATTGACCAAATTCGTCAAGATCTTGCGGTTGAATTGGCTTCGGTTAACCAAAAGATGGAGAGAGACAAAGAGCGAGTTAGAAATGAGTCCAAGTAAATTCCAGGAAAACGCGGTGATCCTGGAAAACAGCAACTACCGGGGTGACTATTTTTTGATCACCTTTTCAGCACCGAAAATCAGTCCGCACGTTCTCCCCGGCCAATTCGTACATCTCCAACTCCCTCATTCGCCGGAGCTCCTGCTGCGAAGGCCCTTCAGCATATATAATACGAATGCGGAAGCCGGAACGTTGTCACTGATTTACAAGGCAATCGGTGCGGGGACTGGGGCGCTATCCATTCTTCCCCGGGATACTGTCGTCAATTTACTCGGCCCGCTCGGACAAAGATTCCCGCAGGCAACAAAGGATCAACGGATTATCATCGCGGCCGGCGGATACGGTTGCGCTTCAACCTATTTGGTTGCCAAAACCGCAGAAAGCACGGGGCTTTGCCTCCTCGGGGCCCGAAATAAAAGCGATATTCTCGTTGAAGACGAGTTTCAAAAAACCGGGTTCGAAGTCCAGGTCTCAACGGACGACGGATCGTACGGGCATAAAGGGCGAATAACGGAGTTACTCATCCCAGCGCTGGACGCTGGCAATGGAGATACGGTAGTGTACGCATGCGGACCAAATGCAATGCTCGCGGCAGTCGGCCGTTTATGTATGGAGCGTGACACCATCGCTTATCTGAGTTACGATATGGAGATGTGCTGCGGGGTGGGTGCCTGCTTTACTTGTGTGATAAAAAGGAAGTGCGATAGTCCGGATGGCTGGGAGTATGTACGAACCTGTAAGTACGGGCCGGTGTTTGATGCCAGGGAAATCTACTGGGAATCCGACAAGTCGAATTAATCTTAAACCGAAGTTTATCCCACCAGTGGGTTTTAAACAAGCAAGTACTAGTCTCAGACACGCTAAAGCGCGAACTCCAACACTTTCGTAAACAATCGCTTCGACACAGGCGGTGTTGGAGTTCGCACTTTAGTGTAGCGAAGCGACTTAGGTTCAACGGAGCCCACCAGTGGGTTCTCTTTTTAACCTATTTACTACATAACGAAACGATTTTACCGTGGTCCTTTCCTGAAATTCCGAAATAATCCAAATCGCAAATCGTCAGCCGAGCTTAGCGAGACGGGCTACCGCAAGGTGGCAACGAAGTAACAATCGCAAATCGAAAATCCACGAAGTTTCGTAGGAGAGGATTCGGTAGGTAGACTGCAAGCAGTCGAATTTTTGGTCCGTATTCTCGGATTCGG
The DNA here is from genome assembly GCA_021772635.1 of Verrucomicrobiota bacterium. Lineage (GTDB taxonomy): Bacteria > Verrucomicrobiota > Lentisphaeria > JABSQK01 > JAJFLO01 > JAJFLP01. Next base: position 1,983 of record JAJFLP010000015.1, read on the forward strand.
AACGGTCTCTCGAAAACTCCGTGATTACTGGTATAAGTTAGTGGACTTTCAATTCAGTCGTTAGGGTCGGCATCGTTGTTGCCGGTATCCGAATCGTCAGGATTCAGGGTAGAAGCTTCCCCACCAACTACGGTTGCGTCGACTTTCGGCGACGGCAAAGTCGGGCCGATAGTGGAAGTCGTCACCTCGCTTGATGCGCCATCGCTATCAGAGTCGGCATTATCTTTTTCCGGCTTCTCTTTCTGTTCTACTAAGTCGCTGCGATTCAACAGCATGCTCTCAACAGTATAGGAAGATACCAAGTACACCCACCCCTGATAACGTTTCGAGTCCGTCTCGAACCGTTGCTGCGCCTTGGTGATTTTTTCCTTGAATTCAGCCTCGCGCTTCGCCTTGTCTTCGTCCGACTCCTCCTCCGCAGGAAGCGACGGTTGCGGTTGGTTATAGGCGATGCCAATCTTGAGTGGATAATTGTCGTCGCTATCCTTCTTACCAATATCGATCTTATACGTAAAGCCATCGAACGTTTCCGCGACGAAAGTACGGTTCTCACCAAACCCAAGGTCTGCGTCTGTAGCAGACGGATCACCGATTTTATTGAAACTGGGATAGCGTAGAGCTCGATCAATACCATCCAATTTCGTCTGGACAACTTCTTCATCGTCTCCGATTTCGCCGTCCAGCTGTAACGTGTCACTTTCTTTGTCCCTGGACGCGCTCCACAATTGCTGCTCCCGCTCTGAGACGACGGCCCGTTTAATCTTGCTGTCGACACGAATAAACGTGGTATCGATCCAGCCGTCGGGATCGATGGTTTTAATATTAGAGAATGTCTCTGAAACCAACGCTACCGTCTTCGAGTCGGGCTCATATACATATCGTCCATCAGGCCAACTTCCCGCTCCGCCCAAGGCCGATCCTTCGGCCTGTCTTTTTCTGCTATGGTCTTTGCCCAAGATCAGTCGTGCAAGTGACTTATTGCCGTCGCCAATGAAATCAACGGAAACACCGGCATCGGCCGCAGCGTCGGGTGTATTCAGTAACAAGCGCCCCAGGTCGTCTGTGCCGATCTCGATTGATTGCATTACTTTCAGGTCTTTCACGCCCTTCAAGAAATTTGCAATCTTGACGAAATCCGCATAGTACCCATAGCTCGTGTCGACAGCCCAATGATCTGTGTGCTTGCTTAATTCCAGCGTACCTTCAGCATTGGTGATTACCAATTTAGTAATCTCATTCACCGGGAAATCGGGAAATATCCTGTCGCCGACCTTAATAGCCGGGGTATCCCAATCCTGTTGGCTGTTGCGTTTGGCGTACCAGCCGGCGGTCCCAACGAGCCCACAGAATACTATCAATACAAGTAGTTGTTTTGCGTTCATTTCGATTCCATTCTTCGCTTACGGGCAGCAGCAAATACGATTCCAAATATACTGACGACTAACGGCATAAGCGCGATATTGTACCACTTCAGATTGTTCTCCAACTTATCAATGTCGCGCCTTAGCTGCTTTCGAAGCTCTTTTAATTTTTTCCGAACCTCGACCTGCTTCTCGCGGAATTTCGCCAACTCTTTCGCCTGCGCCGAAGATAGAATGAATTGCTGATCCTGGTCTTTCTTAGTGCGCTGGAGTTCGTTGACCTTCCTTTGCGCTTCCGACAATTCGTCTTCGAGCCTGCCTATTTCCTGCTTATATTTTTTTTCTGCCTCAAGCTGCATTTCCTTCACCACCAGGAACGGCCGATTTGTGACGCCGCGTGATCGTATTGATATCAAACTGCTGTCGCCACTTACCTGTTCGACCGCGTTCTGGAAAAAATTATTGTTGTCACTGAAAACCTGGAGGAAGGTTTGGCCGAAGAAGTTCCCCTTCTGTACCCAGAATTGGTCAAAAATGAGGTCGGCATCGGCGATCAAAACAACGGCGCTCTCGTTGGTAGAAGCTGTTAAATGATTTAACTTTGCGTTGTCGGTTGAGGATTGGTCGCCGCTGGAGTCGGTATCGTCAGCGTCACCTGGCGCGCCATCAGGAAACGCCGTTTTAAACTTGCCGACCAGCCGAATAGCTAACGCTTGTTCCTCATCGTCTGATTCGAACTCGCGCGTGAGCTTGTCTGCCGGAAGCTGTGCTTTCATCGAGTCAACCAGCTGCGAGTCCGCTGAAGATTTTATTAATACAGTCTTGGTAAGCCCGTCGGCCGCGTCTCCGGAAAAAACACCCGGGTACGCCATGATAATATTGTCGAGGGAGCTCGAGATGATGTCATCCGTGTTCATCGCACGATTGTCTAAGGTCAAAACAGCATATGATAGCTGCCCGGTACTACCCTGCCCTCCGATTCGTGTAGGATAATTCATATCAATGAGAACTTTCGTGGTATCGAACTCAACACCCCAGGCATCGAATAATTTGCCTAAGGTTGATGATGGAGTTGACGGGCGGGACATGTTCGGCTGGATAAATTGTGCCTCTACTACGCACGCGGGATCCACGAAGGCGATCAGTTTCCCGCCACGCAAAATAAACTGGTCAATGGCGTAGAGCGTTTTGTCGGTAATGTCTTTCGGGTGCACGACGACGAGGATTGCGACGTCTTCAGGAATCGCGGTTTCGTCCATATTGATTTCGCGTACCTTGTGATCTTTTCGCAATTCAGAAACAAACACCCACGCGTTCTGCCCCGGTTGTCTGGCCATCCGAGAAGGTGCTGGAGCCCCGGCAACGGGCAAGGCGGACATAACACCAATCGTTAGTTCCGCCGGATTTGCAACCCTGTAAATCATTCGCGTTATGTCGTACTCGAGTGTACGCTCGTTGTTCGGTGAAAGGAATGGTATCGACATGGTTTGATCGACACTGGTCACTGCCAGCCCGAGGTATACTTTCTCCCCGCTTTGTAGACGTTGGCCGTCGATACCGTCCAATGCGGCAGCATCTTCCGCGTCAGAATCGGGTTGAGGATCGTATTTTTCGAGTTTAATCTTGCCGTTGCTTGCCAGCTTATACTCCTTCAGTAAATCCTCTATCCTGGTCGCGTGGGCTTTCAGATAAATAGGCATTTCATTCTGTCCGCGGGTGCAGTAATACCGTAACGTCACGGGGCTCTTAAGTTCCGATATAATTTTCTTCGATCCGTCGGATATTGTATACAGACGGTCTTCTGTTAAATCGACGCGGACAAGAAACTGCCTAACTATCACGTTGATGGCGATGAGAGACACCGCCATCGCCACCAATCCAGCTGTGGAATAGAGAAATGTTTGAATTTTCTTAGCGTTTTTCATAGAAATCCACAATCTTACCGAATCTGCGCTATAACACTCTAATTTTTACTGCTCGCAAGAACTTGCCGTCTATCTTACCCGCCGACTATGCAAAACAACATTCGTAGCAAACAGGGCGAATATGATTAATGAAACGTAGTAAATGATATCCCGACTATCTAAAACGCCGCGTTGAATCCCCTCAAAATGCGGGATTATACTGAATGCCGCTACCAGTTCCACCAACCAAACGGGAGCCCACTGCGTGAACATATCTGTAATCGGCGGCCATCCTGCAAGGATAAGGATCAAACAAGTAACCAGCGATAAGATAAAGCTGATTACCTGATTTCGGGTTAACGATGAAGTCAGACAGCTAATCGCCAGAAACGTGAACGCGACTAATAAACTGCCGATATATCCGCAGATGATCACGCCTTGATCCGGGTCTCCCAGATAATTGACCGTTAGTACCATCGGAAATGTCATTCCAAGACAGATCGTCAGGAATATGCAACCGGAAAAATATTTCCCCCATATCGTCTGCCATGGTGTAATCGGGAGCGTAAATAATAGCTCAAGGGTTCCGCTGCGCTGTTCTTCTGACCACATTCGCATACCAACCGAAGGAACGAGAAACATAAATAACCATGGATGCCACAGGAAAAAAGAAGCCAGCGAGGCTTCATTCCGTGGAAAGAAGCCACCTAGCATGAACGTAAAAAATCCCGTCAAGATTAGAAAAATTACCATGAATACGTATGCGACCGGTGACACGAAGTAACTGTATAACTCCTTGTAAATGATCGCTTTAATATTTCTGAGTCCGGTCGTCATTTCTTATCCTTGGTCCACGTCAGAGGTGGTGATATCCCGAAACACATCGTCCAATCGTCCTTCGTTGAGATGTAGTTCGGTAAGTTTCCAACCTTCGGTGACAGCAACGCCGAAGACTTGCGCCGATAAGTCGTCTCCCTTGACGTCATCAGAGGGAAGAGCGCGAACGTTGCAGACACCGTCACTCTCGTTCAGACAAACGAGACTATCAACGACATCGAGTTGCTCCAGCTTGGCTGCGATTTCAGTGTACGCCTGCCCGGTTACCGACAGGGTCACCGATGCGGCCAGTTTTGAGCGCGCCTTAAGTTCGGCGGGGACACCGTTAGCAACCAATTTCCCTTGATTGATTATGATGACGCGTGTGCAGACAGCGTCGACTTCTTCTAAAATATGCGTCGACAAAACGATCGCCTTTCGCTCGCCCATTCGCTTAATGAGGTTTCGGACCTCATGCTTCTGGTTTGGATCCAATCCGTCGGTGGGCTCATCTAAAATCAGTATTTCCGGGTCGTGGATAATCGATTGTGCGAAACAGGTTCGATGTAGATATCCCTTGGAAAGTGTTTCTATCGGCTGGTGACGTACCGACTGAAGAAAGCATGTCTCGATTACTTCCTCGACTGCTTTAGCTAGAGATAATCCTGTCATGGCACGGAGGGACGCCACGAATTTCAAGAAACCTTGAACAGTCATGTCCCCATAGGCGGGGGCGTTCTCTGGGAGGTAGCCCATCATTAACTTTGCGGCCACTGGGTCTTTTTCAATATCGAATCCGCCTAAGGAAACACTGCCCTTATCAGGCGGATAGAAACCGGTGATCATCCGCATAGTCGTTGATTTTCCGGCACCGTTAGGGCCCAAGAAGCCGAGGATCTCCCCTTTTTCGACGCTGAACGAAACGTCGTCAACGGCCAGTTTTGTCCCGAACCATTTAGTTAGATTTTCTACTTTTATCATGCTAGATAACACGGAACCCGTTAAATAGTGCTTGTCTTGAAATTCGATCTTACTGAAAAAGTGCGGCGCCCCGCTAAGAGGCTGTCGGGCCTTAAGCCGAATCGACTCCTAGCCTGAATATCTCATCAGTATTCTAATGCGAGCGCCGATCTCTACTCAAAATCATCCAGTAAGTTTGATTGTACTTTCCCCGTGTGCTGGGGTGCGCCAAAGAACAAAGAAAGCGCGGGCAAAATAGCCTCAGGTACCCTGAGCTGTCATAGTATGCCGCTTTCGAAGTAACTCAGACGCAATAAGAGGTACAAAGTTCCCAGTGTTCTGAAAAAATCAAGGAAAATTGCGCGAATTTTCCAAGGAGATTCTCGGTAAGGAAATACTAGCAAACTCGGCAGTCATTCGCATTCTCCTGATCACAGGTCATTTCCCCTTCCGGAATTGGGGAAGTTTTGGGCGAAGACTTTAGTGAGCTTAATTCTTGTGGGCGCGCAGATGGCGCAGAACTCTTGAGATTAATGACTTGCTGGGGTTCTAAGGCTGACGGAATAGTGAACTATTTCGAAGTCTTAGGTTCTTTGTAAATCTTTTAGATCAGATGACATACGATTTCGCAGTAGAAATTGATGCATAGATCAGGCTAGCCACTTGAGATCGAGTTTTTGCTTACTTTTTTCAATATCGGCTTTGAATTGAATTGCGATGTACTATCTTGGGTTTTCCCGGAAGTCTCTATTTCCATAATGGTCGCTTAGGCAGTATAGCCAAGTGTCGGGCGCGGGCGCGCATACCTTTCGTGAGCTCGCCTGATCTATGCATCAATTTCGTTACGAGAGCGCTTAGCTGGCCTGAGGTCAATAAATTGCGAAGGTTGTATGGCTGAAGAAATATTGGAATATCGGCTGGTTCTCTTAGTCTAGTCCCGTGACCGCGGGATCGCACGTTCTTTATAACTCACTTAGATTAAGTCTGATACACGCTCGCAGTAGAAATTTTATGAATGGATCAGGCTAGGCCTGTTTCGTTTTAATAACGACTCTGTTGCCGAGTTCCCGTCATCGTAATCGGCGACCGACTTCTCGATTTACCCGGTACCGGGACAATCGTTCTTTGTAAATAGAGTTGATAATTCGAATATGGATAAGCGACTATTGGTCAACACCGCACATGTCCGGGGACACGGCACAAATATAGGTGGAGAACTCGCTCCGCAGGTTTTTGAAATTGATAAAGTAGACCGCCTACGATCCTCGTCCCCACTTCACTATTCCTTGCACGTTCGTATCGTCGAGCAATCGCTACTCGTCCAGGGGACGCTAGAATGTAATCTTCAGTGCGAATGTGACCGTTGCTTGTGCGAATACGATCAGTCCATCGAAATTAACAATGTCTGTCACTATTTCGAGATTCCCGGAGACAAGATCGTCGATATTACGGACGAGATTAGGGAAGATATTCTAATAATGTTCCCGCAGAAGTATCTATGCTCTGCAGAATGTATGGGCCTTTGCCCGAGTTGCGGACGAAATCGAAACGCCGAAGACTGCCAATGTGAGAACAATGAGAGCGTGGTGGACGTTTGGAGCCAATTGAACGAGCTTGAATTATGAGAATCGCCTTAGATATAATGGGCGGTGATTTCGCTCCTGGTGAAATTATAAAAGGATTAAAACTTGCCCTATCCGATTTTCCAGATGTCCAAAAATTCCTACTAGTCGGTGATAGCGAGCAGGTTGCGGATGTTTTGATTGAACACGATCTTTCTGTATCTGATCCGCGATTAGAAATTATACATGCTTCGCAAGTCGTCGGGATGGATGACGCTTCTTCGGTGGCGGTAAGACGAAAAAAGAACTCCTCAATCGCGGTAGCCGCGAAACTCATTAGTGAGGAAAAAGCTGATGCGGTCGTCAGCGCCGGACATACTGGCGCAGCGGTTGCTTCCATGATAGTTACAAATCGGATGCTGCCTGGTATTGATCGCCCCGGCATAGCAGGCGTCTTCCCAGCTCCCGATGGGCCGTTTATAATGCTCGATGTAGGAGCCAACGTTGATTCGAAACCGATGCATTTAGCTCAATATGGGATTCTCGGCGAAGCCTACTCGAAAGTAGTGTTACGAGTTAAGAATCCCAAGATCGGGCTCCTCAGCATTGGTACGGAAGACAAAAAAGGGAATGATCTCACGCGCGAAGCGTATCAGATCATGGCCAAGTTGCCGATCAATTTTGTGGGGAATGTTGAGGGCAATGATCTATTTGGAAACCAAGTTGACGTTGTAGTATGCGATGGGTTCGTTGGTAATACCGTTCTTAAAAGTTGCGAGGGTCTAGCGAAGGCGATTTCCAAGATTCTCAAATCCAGCCTGAAAAAATCCGCGGTGCGCCGGGCAGGCGCTTTGTTGTCCAAGAACGCTTTTAAGGAGCTAAAGGAACTTACGGATCACGAAGAGTACGGGGGCGCGCCGTTATTGGGCACAAAAGGAATCTGCATTATTGCCCACGGGTCCTCGTCATCGAAAGCAATTCGCAACGCTATTCGTGTTGCGCGGGAGATGGTTAAAAATCAGATTAACGAGAAAATCTCTGACAAAATTTCAGGTATCGACTGGACAGCGACGGGAAACAAGGCATAGATGCCGTGCCCGATTATATACTGAACACCTTCGAGTTTTCGAATTATCGTTCGAAAATTCTTGGCTGATAAATTCGAAGCTATTCGAAAATTGTACTGCTTGCAGCATACATTGAAACCGGTTGCGCCGAATAAGGCGCATACCGTCCTGGGAATCGTTTTAAGAAACGGCAATCATCTGTAGCGTAATAAGACGCCGATAAACATCACGAAAACAATTAACATTCGAAATTGATTATGGTCTATAATGGAATAGGTGTACGGATCGCCGGAACCGGGTCATACTTACCTGAGAAAATCGTGACAAATCATGATCTCGAGGCGCTCGTCGATACCAATGACGAATGGATTAGAGCAAGGACGGGAATCGAAGAGCGACGGATTGCCGCTGATGATGAGCCTTCCTCTGCACTTGGAGCCGAGGCAAGTTTACGTGCCCTTGACGCAGCTGGAATGGTTCCAGAGGATGTCGAGCTAATCATTGTCGCAACGATAACGCCAGACAAGATTTTCCCGAATACTGCGTGCTTCGTTCAGAAGCGGATCGGCGCCAAGAACGCGGTATGCTTTTCGGTCGAAGCCGCGTGTTCCGGATTTGTATACATTTTCTCGATCGCAGCGTCCATGATCCAAACCGGGTTATACAAGAACGCATTGATAATAGGTACAGAAAAACTCTCTTCGATTATAAATTGGAATGACCGGAGCACCTGTGTCTTATTCGGCGACGGCGCAGGTGCGGCCGTCCTGGCGGCTTGCGAACCGGAAAAGAATACGTATGTGTGCTCTAAATTAGGGTCTGACGGGAACTACTCGGATATTCTCCACGTCCCAGGTGGCGGATCTTGCTGCCCAATGTCCCAGAAAGTACTTGATGAAAACCTGCAGTACCTTGCGATGTCAGGACAAGAAGTGTTTAAGCTTGCCGTAAACAGTATGGTGGCGGCAGCAAGCGAAACAATTGAACAGGCCGGTATTGAGGTCGACGCGGTTCGATGGTTGATCCCGCATCAAGCGAATACCCGAATTATCAAGAGCGTTGCAAAACGACTGGGGGTTCCGGAAGAACGGGCCTTTATCAATCTCACGAAGTACGGCAACACCTCGGCGGCAACCATCCCCATCGCACTTGACGAGATTGTGAAAGCTAATCTAGTAAACGCTGGCGATTATATGTTATTCGTCGCGTTCGGTGGCGGTTTGACCTGGGGAGCAAACCTAATCAAGTGGCAATAGCCTCGAAAAAACTTACTGGCACGACAACAGGGATACTATGAATCTGAGAGATAAAGTCGCGATTGTTACGGGAGGGGCGCGTGGTATTGGACGTGCTATAAGCAAGTCCCTCGCCGAGGACGGTGCGCGCGTCACCATAATCAACCAGAGCCCGAATACTGCGAAACAGGCCTTGAAATTCTTTGAGGATTTGGGATTGAATGTTAAGAATCGTCTCGCCAATGTTTCCTCTCGGGACGAGGTTGATAGTATGGTTAAGGCTGTTATCGACGAGTTTGGAAAAATTGATATACTTGTTAATAACGCGGGGATAACCAGAGACAATTTGATGGTTCGCATGAAGGACGACGAATGGGATGACGTCATCAACGTGAATCTAAAGGGAACCTTTAACTGCATGAAAGCAGTCAGTCGCCCGATGATGAAGGCCCGTTGCGGTAGGATTATCAACATATCCTCCATCGTTGGGATCACCGGGAACGCGGGACAAGTAAATTACTGCGCATCCAAAGCCGGTATCATCGGTATGACTAAGACCGTAGCCCGCGAATTAGCATCAAGGAGTATTACCGTGAACGCTGTCGCTCCGGGCTTTATTGAGACAGAGATGACGGAGGGACTGCAGTCGCAAGCGAAGGAGTCTTTTCTCGAAAATATCCCGCTAGGGCGCCCTGGCACGCCAGATGACGTCGCAAAGGTAGTTTGCTTCCTTGCGTCAGATGCCGCGGCTTATATTACGGGGCAAACGGTAAATGTTGATGGTGGCATGGTAATGTGAGTGATACTGCCCTCGCTCTCTCCGCATAAGCGCGAGTCTCGGACATTCTGAATCGGGATTCGATAACAAGCAGTACAATTTTGGGACGACTTTGAATTCATTACCTCGAATTTCACGCGTAACGCCGGAGCGATCTACAACCGCACAAATACGGCGTAATCAGCGAGAGATTAATAGATTTGACTTTGTCGAATGACATACGCATATTAACGGATATTTAATTGAAATTGGCGAGAGAATTTATGAGATACAGGGGGCTTCTGTGTCGGTCCGTAAGTTCTCGTTAAGGCGACTTTAACAGCATAATTGGAGGAAATAAATGGCTACTATCGCTGAACGGGTAAAGGATATCGTTGTCGAACAGTTGGGTGTAAGCGCGGATCAAGTGAATCCGGCAGCAAAATTTGTGGATGACCTCGGCGCGGATTCACTGGACACCGTGGAATTAATAATGGCACTTGAAGAAGAGTTCGGAATTGAGATTGAGGACGAAGAAGCGGAAAAACTCCAGACCGTTGACGACGTTATCAAGTACATAGAATCGAACAACTGATTGTCGTTGCGATAGTGTTTTGTTATGAGTTAGCTGTATACTATCTGACTCACGTTCTCACCCAGGTTTTATTCATCAAGTAAATCAACATCTGTTGAACACGGAAAACTCTCGAGAATCAATATTCTCGATTAATTGTATCCACATCCAGTATTTTTCAAAATACCCACCTGAAGAGTTACGTCGCTAAAAGTTGGAGCGTATGTTAGAAGACAGACGCGTTGTTGTTACCGGAATCGGTGCGATTACCAGTGTCGGCAATAATGTATTGGAGATTTGGGAGAGCCTGCTTACAGGTAAAAGCGGACTCGGCCCAATCACAAAATTTGATGCCGAAGATCACCGCACGAAGATTGCCGGAGAGGTCAAGAATTTAGACCTCCACGATTCAATCCCATCCAAGGACGCGAAAAGACTCGACCCATTTTGCCATTACGCCGTCATTTCCGCAGACGAAGCAATTACCGATTCCGGGCTCGACCTGGAATCTGAAGACAAGACCCGCATCGGAGTACTCGTGGGTAGCGGAATTGGGGGAATAATTACGCTCGAGAATCAGCTGAGCCGACTTGCGGCTGGCGGTCCCTCCAGAGTCTCACCGTTCCTGGTTCCGATGATGATCGGCGATATGGCTGCCGGCGCGATAAGTATCCGATTCCGTTTACAAGGCCCCAATTTCGGGATTGCCTCGGCATGTGCCACGGGTTGCCACGCTATCGGCGAGGCATATTGGATTTTAAGACGCGGCGATGCAGATGTGATGCTGGCAGGAGGAACCGAAGCATGTGTTTCGCCTATCAGCATGGCGGGGTTCTCCTCGATGAAAGCAATGTCGGTGCGTAACGATGAACCGCAAAAAGCGAGTCGCCCGTTTGACGCTGACCGTGATGGTTTTGTACTGGCGGAAGGTGCAGGTGTGCTGACGTTGGAGACACTCGAACATGCGAAGGCCCGCGGAGCTGACATCCACGCCGAAATATTAGGGTACGGCGCCTCCGGTGATGCGTATCATATGACATCGCCTCCGCCGGACAGCAACGGCGCGATAATCGCTCTCAACACTGCATTGAAACACGCCAAGATAAATGTCGACGAAATCAGTTACATTAACGCACACGGGACTGGGACGATTCTCAATGATCGTAACGAGACGTTAGCGATAAAGAAGGTATTCGGCCGTCAAGCCTATGCCATCCCAGTGACCAGCACAAAGTCGCTTACGGGCCATACTCTTGGCGCTGCAGGCGCTATTGAAACGATAATATGTGCCAAAGCCATCGGCGAGAATTCGATACCGGGGACGTATAATTATGAGACGCCCGATCCTGACTGTGATTTAGATTACGTACCTAATCAAAGTCTCGAAAAGGAAGTAAAAGTTGCACTCAACCTTAACTTCGGGTTTGGTGGGCACAACGCCGTCGTCGCACTAGGAAAATATGAAAATTAATTGTATACCGCTACACACTTATCATGTGCTTGTTTGCGCAGCAGCGTTTATCTTCACATCAGGTTGCAACTCGTTCATGAATCTTGACCGGCGCCCGGAATTGGCGCAACGTCCGTACAATAATCAAGAAAAACTGTGGCGGAATATTATTCATAAAAGTTACCCTAAGTGGCGGGAACCTGTTACCCCTGTCGAAACTCGAGGTAATCGGTCTACTCAATCGCCGGCAGAAGCTACCGCGTCGGGTAGCGCGGCTAAGTCAGTCGATAATCACGTTCAACCAGTCAAAAAGGATGCGCCGTCGAATCCAGCCGTTTCGCGATCGGTTCTGGGCCACCAAATCTCTCCCGACGTCGGGGACAGCAACAGTCCCGAAGACCTTCCACCCGCAGTATTCGATTTTGCTCCGAACCAGTCGATTCCTCCGTCCGAGACAGAGCCATTCCGGATCGTTCCGGATAGCGGCGCGCTGTCAGGCGGACAGACGCCCGGCTTGAACCAACTTCGCCGATATACAGTCAAAAAAGGCGAAACACTCATCGATATAGCCCGCAAGATTTATGGCGATCAGTCAGCCTGGAAACGGATTTACGACGTCAATCGTGACATATTGGAAGACCCGAATCGCGTCAAGCCCGGGATCTCTCTGAAACTTCCCTAGTCGTCGCCGCAATACAGGTTCAGCTAATTATGGCTATACTCAAAAAACTATTGTCTCGACGGATTTCACGCAGTAAGGCTATGCGTGACCGCCGACTCGCTCCGTCTCCCGCCGGCTTACCGTCCGAGTCCCCGACATCTAATACCGTGTCAAGGATTATAATTTTACTATTTTCCGTGATCGCGGTCTGGGGAGCCTGTGCCGTAAATATCTTCTACCGCAGTCACCGAAGTGTTACCCCGGATTACGTCCTCGGCCAACGCGTCCACACCGACGTCTACGCTGAGACCGATTTCAATTACGAAGACGTTACGGAAACTACGATAAAACGACAACAGGAAGAGAACACAGTTCTGGATATATACCGCCTCGACGAGGCCGCCAACGAAGTTTCCCGCCAATACTTCTCCGAGTTATTCGATTTGCTCGATCTCAGTATCACCGCATCGAAACCTCAACACGAGCTGCCAGACGGCACATCGGAGATCGTCGCGTCGGCCTTCCTTTCTCTCGATCAGCACCAAAAAAATAGTTTATCGACGTCATTAATGAGTGCCGACAAGAGAAATTTCCTAACGCAGCATCTTGGAAAAATCCTCTTGGAAGGCGTTATTGCCGAAGACGAGTTCAGGCAGACCGAGACATCGCGGAATATCTGGATTCTCGACGAGCATCGTCGCAAGACTAAATCTGCATTTAAAAACCTCCACACCCCGGAATCGGTGGCAAGCCATCTGGCAGAGGCGATAGTCACTCGTTTTCGGTACGTCGATGCCGCAGGGATCCAAGGCGTATCGCGCAAGCTTTTCGTTAATTTAATAATCCCCAACCTCACCTTCGAGCGGTCATTAACCGAAAAGGAGCGGCAAGCTGCCAGTGACTCCATCCCTCCGGTAAAGAAGTGGATCAGCGAAGGCACACTTTTCCTACCGAAAGGCACACTCATTGCCGCGAAAGATCTTATGAAACTAGAGGCCCACGATCGCTCGTATCAGACCAATATAGGGAGCTCTGAGTATTATCAGAAAGCAGTAACGATGCTAATTCTAACGCTCCTGACGATTGCGGCCGGAGCACTATTCATTTATCAACAACACCCTACTATCTTCGCGAATAAATTTCACATCATCCTGGTGGCACTGACAGTAGTCTTGAATATCCTTCTCGCCCGAGCGCTGGAAGGCATAATGGAATACTCATTCAACACACCAAGAATGCTGATATACCCGCTTCTCCCGCTTGCACTATCCTCTGTTTTTTTAACGCTTTTATTGGGTAAAAACATAGGTCTATCGATCGGCATTTTTTCGTCCTTACTTATTGCTCTCGCCGACACAACTCCGGATATTCATATATTCGTTTTAGGCATGTTCTCTTCGTGTGCCGGTGTCGTCGCGATTCGGTCGGCTCGAACCCGTACGCAGACGTTCCGAGGCGCAATCGCGATCGCATTGACGGTTTTAGTTGTGGAGATCGTAGTTCTGGCTCTCAAGTCTACACCATGGCCCAATTATTTTTATGTCCTGGCAGTTGCAATAGGCAACGGTTTAATCGTTTTGATTCTTGCGAACCTGCTATTACCTGTCACTGAATATCTGTTCGGCATAACGACTGACATCAGCCTCCTGGAACTGAGCGATCTCAACCAACCACTGTTAAAGCGACTTCAAATGGAGGCACCGGGGACTTATCACCACACACTAATGGTTGCAACCATTTCAGAACACGCGGTTGAGGCCATCGGCGGCAACGCACTGCTCGCGCGGGTCGCTACGTACTTTCATGATATAGGCAAACTATCAAACCCCACCTATTTCACTGAAAACAGTTTTGGTATCGACCGTCACGAAGACTTGAGTCCGAGAATGAGTTCGTTGATCATCTTGAACCACGTCAAAGAAGGTCTCGCGATGGCGACAAAACATAAATTAAGGAAGCCTATCCGCGACGTGATTGCATCGCACCACGGCACGAGCCTGGTATATTACTTCTATCAGCGAGCGAAGGGAGTAAAATCGGAAACTGACAATGATCGGATTGCCGAAGAAGATTTTCGATATCCAGGTCCACTCCCGGTTTCGAAAGAAGCGTCGATTATCAGTTTGGCGGATTCATGCGAGGCCGCTTCCCGTTCATTGCAGAAACCGACACCTCAAAAAATAAATACCCTCGTCTCCGAGATTTTCCGAAACAGGATCCTTGATGGCCAATTGAACGACAGTGAATTGTCGATGTCCGAGATCCATACCGTTGAAGACACCATAATAAAAACGCTCACCACGATGTTGCATGGGCGAATCGCTTACCCGAAGTTAGATGATAATGAAAGTCAAAGTGACAAACCAGCAGACGGCGCACAAATTGACGGACAGGAAAAGGCTGATCCAGATGGTTCAAACGGTTCTGAAGGTTCTGACGTACAGCAATCTGAAGATATCAGCGCAACCGCATGACGAAATCTCGATCGTTCTGACCGATAAATCGACTATTACGGAGTTGAACAAGCAATATCTAAAACACAATGGCGCGACCGACGTTATAACGTTTGACTACTGCCAGGAAACCGGTAGTAGAATTGATTCTGAAGAGGTAACACTCGGCGAGATTTTTATTTGCACCGAGGTCGCCGCCGAAGTATGCCGAAGCCATGGAAATAGTGTCTCTGTTGAAGTGATCTTATACGTCATCCACGGAATTTTACATTTATGTGGATACGATGATCAGAATGACATTGATCGCAAAGAGATAAGGCACATGGAAGCCAAGTTACTAACGCAGTTGAACGATCAGTATGATCTCGAAGGATTTATTGAATAGACCGTATTCGATTTCGATTTCAGGGTGTCAGACAATTGGGGTTACCGAGGAGGTTAAAACTTTCATTCTATGGAGAGTGACAATTTAATAGATATTGCGTTCATTGTGTTCGCGCTTGGCGCCGCGGTGTGGTTAACTGCTATGTTGACTGCTATTTATAAACTGAGCTGGGCAAAACTAAGGAAACTTGACCCGCAAAAAGATAGCAACCTTATCAAGCACGCGACACACTATCTAGAGAATCGAAGCGAATACCGGGTCATGTTTCGATTTCTTGCATCGGCAACCCTGGCTGTACTTTCAATCGTTATATTTAGAATTTCTTATCATCTTTCCTCACAGACAATTCCCGTAATTAGCACAGTTGTTTACGGTCTCATCGCAGCGACCGTCTTCGTTACGATGACGGAAGTGTTGGGCGCAGGTTTTCCGGCGAATTTCCAGCTACAGCTTCTTCGTCTTTCCTCACGACTGATCAGACTGATTCACCTTATCTTGATACCCTTTGTCAGGCCGTTGATCAACATGCAGAATCGGCTAAAACAGTTGAATGACGATGGCGGCGTGACGGACAAAGAAACGACGGCGGACGAAATAATTTCTCTCGTTGAAATGGACGCGCACGAACCCTCGGAGAGTTCGACTCTCGAAGCAGATGAACGCCGTATGATTCGCGGGATATTCGATCTCGACGAAACGCCTGTAAAAGAGATAATGACCCCGCGTGTTGATCTCCATGCGCTTAAGTCAACGGCGACTGTATCTGAGGCGAAGAAGAAGATTATAGAGTGCGGGCACAGTCGAATTCCGGTCTACCAGAATAGAATCGACGAAATCGTCGGATTGGTTTACGCAAAGGACCTCTTAGATGAGGACAAGTTGCGGGAAGTCGATTCTCTCCAAAGCATTTTACATCCGCCAATTTTCGTACCGGAAACAAAGAATATCGGAGACCTGCTCGACGAGTTCAGACAGAACCGAATTCACATTGCCGTTATTATCGACGAATACGGGGGAACGGCCGGCATCGTGACTTTCGAGGATATACTCGAGGAGATTGTCGGAGAAATTCAGGATGAATACGACATCGACGAAGAAACTCCGGGATATATTTTCAAAGAGGACGGGGCCCTGATCGTCGACGCACGGATGCCTATTGACGAAGTGAATGTACTTCTTAAACTCTCCATATCGGAGAAGGAAGAATTCGATACTATCGGAGGATATGTGTCAAGTGAGATCGGGAGGATTCCAAAGACGAATGAAGTTGTTTCCGTTGGAAATGTCCAAGCGCGCATTCTAGTGGCAGATGCCCGCCGCATTTCGAAATTGAAACTTACGAAGATCGAACCCACAACAGGTCCGGATGAGGTGGAGTAGTGGCGCGCGTCGGAATCCACATGAACGGTCCCGGATTCTGTAAGGAATCGTTGACTTTCTGGTCGAATAATTGGCGATAATATATCTGTAACTTATTTAGGTTAAGTTACTTAAGTACTCATTAAGGATCGACTGGATAGTGTCAGATCTGTCCTGTCATCGTTCCGCGGAATTCGTCTGGATTGTCAATGCCGGCCGTGTGGTACTGCAAGTTGCCGAGGCTCTTCACAATCATCTAAAGTTTCCTGCATACTCCAAGAGAAACCGTTGAGGATTCATAATTTCAGAGTCGTTATTGACTCGCTACTTTTAACGGATACTTTTACTTCACTTTATACTTAATCCTTGAGCAAAAACCTCCCTCTGACAGTCTTTTTGGGGTACAAAGGAGTGATATGATTAGTACGCGCGGTAAAATCCGAGATTTCCCGATTGCTATTCTCACCACACCCGGCGGCGAGGCATTAGCCACGGTCGTCGATCAGAAGTTGAAAGAGATTTTCAGAGAGAACGGGGAACCTTGCCCGTCTACCTTCGTACGGAAGTCCGAGATCCACAGATTCCAGAACGGTGAAGGTAAAGCTGTAATAATAGATTCAATTCGGGGGACTGATCTTTTTATAATCGTTGACGTCGGGAACTTCGGCGTCAGTTACACCCGATACGGCATGAAAGTTCCGATGAGCCCGGACGAGCACTTTCAGGACCTCAAACGAATTTTGGGTGCAGCTAAGAACATGGCCCAGAGAACGACGGTCGTTATGCCATTACTCTATGAGAGTAGGCAACACAAAATGAGCGGTCGCGAGTCGCTTGACTGTGCGCTTGCGCTTCAAGAACTCGTTAACTTCAGCGTCGATACGATTGTCACGATTGACGCACACAATTCGCACGTTATGAACGCGATCCCCAGGCATGGATTGGAGAATTTGCATGCATCCTACCAATTAATCGAAGCGTTTCTTCGAGAGACCGAGGGGGTCGTTAATATAAATCCTGATGAGTTCGTTGTGTCTAGCCCGGATCTAGGGGGTCTGGACCGTGCGCGCTACTTTGCTCAGCACTTCGGCGTGAACCTCACCGGGTTTTACAAATTCAGGGATCTAACGCAGGTAATCGAAGGAAAGAATCCGATTCTCGAACACAAGTTTCTCGGGGGTGACGTAACGGGAAAAAACTTTCTCGTCGTTGACGATTTATTGGCTTCCGGTACGAGCTTATTGGATGTCGCCGAAGAATTAGCCCGGCGCAAAGCAAGAAAAGTTTATTTCGCGGTCACCTATCCACTTTTTTCTGCCGGTCTGGAAACTTACGACGAGGCACACAAAAATGGATTATTCGAGAAGGTATTCGGCACCAATGCCACGCATATTCCGCAGGAGTTAGCAGACCGCGAATGGTTCATAGTTACAGACATGACGAAATTCATGGCGAAGTTTATTCACTCGTTCAATCAGGATGCATCAATAACCAAACTCCTGAACAGTACCGAGAAGATTAATAAACTCCTTGGTCGCACGCTACCGCTCAGAGAAAAAGCAGCTGGAGCGCCGGTCACTGAGTAACAGAAGAACCTGAAGAACCACTCCTGGCAGTCTCTTAAACCGCGACGTGGACGGCCTACGAGCTCCACCTGCCGATATAGCCGCGTTATAATTGCAACCCGGCAGTTTTTCCCTGCACTGTCTGTTAGTGAATGCTTATTATACTGCAAGCGGTATATCATTCGCGATCTCACGCGCAATCACATTCGCGTATTCTCGGAGTCCTACTTGTGCGAGCCGCAGAGGCGGTCTGGATGGCGGTAACTCCGACTTATGCGGAGGGTCCACCCAAACTTTGACTGCTTGCAGTCTAAATAACACAAAGGCTTGAAATGTCCATACTTGAAAAATATCGCTCGACATATGTACCAGAATTACCCTATATCTTCCGCGAATTTGGTGCGCGTGTCGGAATCATCGAAGACGACGCGACTGACACTCAGGATTTGGAAGATCTCATACGAACATCGTTCACACACACGGTCAATAATCCACGGGTATCGTTTCGTAAAAATAACGCACCCGCTTCGAAGCGGCTAACCGTAGGCGTTATCTTTTCAGGCGGTCAAGCCTCGGGAGGACACAACGTTATAGCCGGCCTTTTCGATGGGTTAAAGTCTTTGAACGTCGAGAATCGACTCCTCGGTTTTCGAAACGGTCCGGACGGGTTACTAAGTAACGACAACTTTGAAATAACAAAAGAAATATTAACTGAATATCGGAATACCGGTGGGTTCGATCTCATAGGCTCCGGACGAACGAAGCTCGAATCCCATGAACAATTCGATCGAGTTGAAGCAAGTTGCCGGGCATCGGGGATTAATGCCATAGTCGTAATAGGGGGAGATGATTCGAATACAAATGCGGGGGTCCTCGCGGAATATTTCCTAGCAAAAAACGCTGGAATACAAGTTGTCGGATGCCCGAAAACGATTGATGGCGACCTGAAGAACGAGTGGATCGAAATCTCTTTCGGGTTCGATACGGCGTCGAAAGTTTTCAGCGGCCTTATCGGAAATCTCTGTCGCGACGCCTTGTCCGCAAAAAAGTACTGGCATTTCGTCAAACTTATGGGCCGGTCCGCATCCCACGTAACCCTCGAGTGCGCGTTACAGACCCACGCCAATATTTCCCTGATTTCCGAGGAAGTATCGGATAAGAAACAGACACTGGAAGAGATCGTACGCTACGTCAGCGATATAGTTGCGAAACGCGCGGCGAATGGCATGAACTACGGAATCGCACTGATTCCCGAAGGTCTTATTGAGTTCATTCCGGAAATGAAGACTCTCATCGCAGAACTTAACGACCTCCTCGCAGTAAACTCTGAACTTTCTGACGTGCTAGCGGCTGCACGGACAGAGTCGGACGTTACTTCAACTGGGTTAACCGCTGAGTCGGCAGCGGCCTATTTCGCGCTACCTCCATCGATTCGGATGCAGTTGGTATTGGACCGAGATCCACATGGCAACGTTCAAGTTTCCAAGATTGAAACCGAGAATCTTCTGATTCAGAAAGTTCAGGAGCAACTCATGAGGATGGAGGCAAGCGGGACATATTGCGGAAAATTTTCGGGACAAAATCATTTTTACGGTTACGAAGGCCGATGCGCCGCGCCGAGTAATTTCGACGCGACCTATTGCTACGTCCTGGGTTTTACAGGAGCGACCTTGATCGGTGGCGGACTGACAGCGTATATAGCATCAGCAAGAAACCTGTCAGCATCCGTTAAAGATTGGGAACCATTAGGCATTCCAATCCCATCGTTAATGAACGTTGAAAGACGCCATGGGAAGAATAAACCGGTAATCCGAAAGGCTCTCGTGGAACTTGATGGCGCACCATTCGAGTATTTCGCGGCAAGGCGAGATCGCTGGGCAATGGAGGATCACTATTGTTCGCCGGGCGGAATTCAGTATTTCGGAAACAAAGAAATAAGCGATCAGACAACGATCACTCTAGGGCTGGAAAACGGTTGCGTAATCGAATAACACAGGGTGTGAACGTCTGCCTTGGATTCGTAGAATAAACCGAACGGCTCGGACTTTCCGGACAGGCGTCCTGCCGTTGTCTAGCCTGAATAATTCATCAGTATTCTGCTACAAGCCCTAATCTCTGCTCAAATAAGCCGATTAGCTCAACTTTACATCTCAGTGAATGAATATTCACTTTCGCCGTCAAGTTTTCTCTAATCGATTTATTATGAGCGAGT